>NZ_JAGXJZ010000006.1:0-233826 GCF_019091095.1 Achromobacter sp. GbtcB20
GCTAGGCTATAAAACCCCAGCCCAGGTCGAGGCCAATGTGTCCTAACCAAACTGTCCGAGAAATCCGGGTTAGCTCAAACCCTTGACTTGCAAGGTTTGTCTCAGCGTGTTGGGGACTTCGTCCAGTAGCACTGGAGCGCTCAATGCGATACTTCCGTCCAGCACTTCAAGCATTCGTGAATAGCGGGATCCGGGGAATCTCTCTGGGGCCAGCAGTCCCTTCTTCCCTAGAAGCCCAAGCGTAATCTGGCTGATCTGTTGCGAGGCAGCGTCGGGCGGAACGGATTTGAATAGTGCATCCAGTTCTTTCAAGGCCGCGCTCGCCACTTGCTCCAAACTCAGAGACGCTGTCTTCACGACCACGTCGCTATTGTCCTGGGAAGTCGTCTGCGAGACGGCTGGCGCGTTCACGTATTGGGCAATGGCAGGATGGCCGAGCATCGCGTAGTAAAACGCGCCAGTGGGTCCGTGTTCCAGCAACTGGTCGGCCAGAGCCTGGCTGCCTTTCTCATGGTAGGCAAGGGCGAGTACACAGCGCGCGATCGCGCCGCGCATGGCTCGAAAGCTGAAATCGTCCTCCAAGTCATAGAGGGCGAGCGAGGGCCCCCAGGAGCCCGCGCCCGCATAGTTCCACCATTTCCAAAGCGGCTCCGTCCGCTGGCTGATGGATTTCATTAGCCGGTCGCGCGCCGCGAGGTCATTCTTCAGAAACTCTTGCCGTGCGTCATCATCCAGAAACTTCCTGCGCTTGTCGCGCGCCGCATTGCCAGCCCGTTCGGCTTCGGCGGCCGCACGCAGTCGCGGGTAGCCCGTTGCCGATGTCCCTCGCGAGCCACGGACTGCCAAGTCGCCGTTGTAGCTGTCTTCATACGCCTTGCGGTAAAGCGGGTCCAGCAACGAGTCGGCCACTTTCGAAACCCAAAGTGCTCTTTGCGAATACGCGTTGTATTCGGCCCATTCGGTGATCGCTGGGGCGATCATTGCGCTCAGTTCGCTGAGCAAGCCGACTGGGTCATGAAGGACGACCGCGAACCGCGCGCTGCCGGGACCTTGCGCCATGCTCGTGTCGGCCGTTGTAGGCAAGAGGCTGCCGTGAGGGTATTCAGACCAGGGGAGGTTATTTCCGTCAAGTCCGACCGCTTGTTGCGAGGTGACGTCCTCCAACCGGATGGTATGTCTGACGGATGGCGCGATCTCGGGGTTGGTGTTTGCCTTGAAAGCGGTCAACCATGGCACAAGATTGACTTCCGTGGCCAGCACGCTTCGCAAGTTGTTCGTATTGCCAAGAAAGGCGGTGAGCTTGCGGGGACTTAACAACGTGTCGGCAAACCAGATCGAGACCCGTGCAGGTATGTGCTCGTTAGCTGGGATGTAGGGGAACGGCAGCAACTCGCCGACCAGTGCCGTGGCGCGAAACTTGGCGTCCAATTCAAGCCGTTGGAATTTAGCTGGACCGCGTTGGCCCCCATTGGTACTGCCGTCCGTGCTGCGATAGACGAAGCATAGAATCTGTTCCCGGTTGTCCGGGTCGTGGATGTAACGGTAGCCGTCGTCATCGCGGAGCCCGCGCAAAACGTACTGGGCACCGTCCAATGCAGGGAAGCCGTTTTCGAGATTGGGATGGTTGTAGGCGTATCCGCCCTTCTCGGCGGGAGCGACGGCGTAGCGGAGTGGAAAAAATGGGATGACTTTTGCACAGTTGCGCGTTGACTGGCAGGAGTCGCTTGTAGTGCTGGCGCTAAGCTCGCGCGGGGTCTTTGCAATGACAGCCAATCTAAAAGGTCCTTCGTCGATACGTGCGTGCGGCGCAGTGTGGGCCGCAGACACCGCGAGTGAATCCTTGGCTGCGCGATTGACCGAGGCTTGTATGTGCGTGGTCCGCCGGCTGCCAGGCTTTGGCGGCAAGTATCTGACGAAGGCAGCTTTTTCGACTTAGGAAATATTCGAAATTTGCAGGCGCGCGTGCGCCGGGCGTCGGCCAGTGAACGCCTTGAAAACCGTCAAGAGGAATCTTGCAGGCTGCTCAGGACTGAAGCGCGGATTGCAATGCTTGCCCCTATCCCCGACCACCCCGCCGCTCGATCGTCGACAGCATCTCCAGCAGCACGTCCATATCCACTGGCTTGACCAGATGCGCATCGAAGCCGGCTTCCATCGACTCCCTGCGGTCCTCTTCCTGGCCCCAGCCGCTCAGCGCAAGAATCGTTGCGCGCTCGCCCCAGTCGAGGGTTCGCATGTGGCGGCAGGCTTCGTGGCCTGTCATGCCGGGCATGCCGATGTCCATGAGGATCACTTGCGGATGGACCTGGTTGCCGAGGGCAATGGCTTCTTCGCCGTCGTAAGCGGCAGTGACGTCGTGGCCTTCCAGGGCAAGCACGGCGACCATTGATTCGACCGCGTCGCGGTTGTCGTCGACCACCAGCACCTTGCGCACGATGGGCGATAGCGCGCTGGCGGATGGCTCGGGTGCGGCTGCCTGGATGCCGGTGACAGGCAGCCGGACGACGAATGTGCTGCCCTTGCCTTGGCCTTCGCTATGGGCGCGCACCGTGCCGCCATGCATTTGCACCAGGCGCTTGACGAGCATGAGGCCAATGCCCAGGCCGCCCTGCGCGCGTTCGAGTGTCCGGTCGACTTGCGTGAACATCTCGAAGATCCGGTCGAGCTGGTCGGGTGGAATGCCCGTGCCGTTGTCGCGGACAGTGACGTCGACGCTGTCCTGGCCCGGGTCGACGAAGAGCTCGATGTCGCCGCCGGGGGGCGTGTATTTGGCCGCGTTCGAGAGCAGGTTGCCGAAGACTTGCGTCAGGCGCTCGGCGTCGCCCTGCAGCGTGATCTGCGCGTCGGGCTGCACCAGCCTCAGCCGGTGCCCGTGTTGTTCCAAGGCGGGGCGGCAAGCCTCGATGGCGTGCTGCAGGACCGAGTCCAGCGTGAGCGATGTGAGGCGAAGCTCGAGCTTGCCGCGGTTGATGCGGTTGACGTCGAGCAGGTCGTCGACCAGCCTGACCAGTTGGCGCAACTGGCGGTCCATGACTTCGCGGGCGCGTGCCGTCATGGCGGGATCGCGCTCGGCGCGCTTGAGCACTTCGAGCATGTTGCGCAGGGCGGCAAGCGGATTGCGCAACTCATGCGCCAGCACCGCCAGGAATTCGTCCTTGTGCCGCCGTTCACGCGCCAGTTCCGATTCCGCGATATGACGTTCGAGCAGTTCGGCGGCCTGCCGCGCGAGCAGATCGATGTAGCGCAGGGCCTCCGGGGTGGGGCCGCCGGGCCACGTGTAATGGTTGTTGAGCATGCCGAGCAGCTGGCCGCTGCGGCTGAGCAGCGGTGTGCATTGGATCGACCGGATGTTGTCCTCCATGACGATCTCGAGCCCCTCGGTGCCTTGCAGGTCTGTCAGCAGTTCCACGTCGGGCACAACCAGCCGTTCCAGGTTCTGGGCAGCCTCGGCGCAGCTTGCGACCCAGCCGTCTTCCGCGAAATGCTCCACCAGGCGTGCACTCAGGCCTTGGTGCACGGCAATGCGCAACGTGTTCTTGGCGGGGTCGTAGATCTGGATGTTGCCTTTCTCGGTGCCGGAAATGTCGGCCGCGGCGGCGAGGATTTTTTTCAGAAGCGGTTCGAATTCGCCGGGGCCGACGAGTTCGGCGCTCAGCGCCTGCAGTCTGGCCAGGGCGTGGACTTCATGCCGAAGATGCGCGGCCGCGCGGTCCCGTTCGACCACGATGCTGGCGGCCAACGCGCCGAACTCCGCGACACGCTGCTCCCAAGTGCTCAACGCAGCAGCCTGAGGCAGAAACAACAGAAACCAGCCGACGGGCGCACCATCGGCAGCCTGTGCGGGTTGGGCGTGGCAGGCCCGGATACCGTGTTGCGCGCAAAGGGATTGCCAAGGCGCCGCCCACATCGCCGCGTCCTCGATATCGAGGCAGCCCGTTGGCTGATCACACCGCGCGGCAAGGCCCGGCGCGAAGAGCGCCTGATCGATCGATTGTCCGCGCAGGCCCGCGGCGAATTCGGCAGGCAATTGCGAGGAGTATCCGTCGTCCACGGTGGCGCGGCCCGCGCCGGCCAGAATGACGCAGGCGCGCGCGTCGGGAAGCAAGCGGCCGACGGCATCGGTAAGCGCCTCCAGGCATGCCTTGGCCGGCGTGCCGGACGCCGATGAAAGCAGGATCTGGCGTTGCGCTTCATGCAGCGCAGTGTGGCTTGCGAATTCTGGCGGCGGGCAAGTCAAGCAAGTCTCCTTCCTGGTGCCCCCAACGCATCAGTCATCTGGCGGGAACGATGCATGGATGGAGGCGTTTGGCCTGTGTCGCCGCGGTGTGCACCTGACGACGGCTTTAAATATTTACATGGATCCCGCCCCGCGAATGTTGCAATTTGTCGGTCAGCCGTCACGGATCGTGGCGCAGTTGTCGAGTTCTTTCAGGCGTCGGCGGTGATCGGGGGCAATGGCAACAGCCGCTGCTGGATGTGGGCCATCGCCGTCTCCAGTTGCTCGACCAGCGCCTGCGCGGCCGGCGACAGCGTGCGGTCGCGGCGATGCAGCACGCCGATGTAGCGGCGCGCCGACGCGTCGCAGAGGGGCGTGCAGAGAAGGCCAGAGAGGTTCAGCTCTGGCAGCGCCAGCCGCGGCAGCACACTGACGCCGAGTCCCTGGCGCACCATGCCGGCCGCCGTGCCCATGTGCGTGACGTCGTAGCGCAGCGCGGTGGTCGGAGCCCCGACCTCATCGCGCACGGCGCGGTCGAATTGTTGGCGCGCATGGGACCCCTGCGAGAGCAGGATCAGGTCGTAGCGCAGCACGTCGCGCCAGTGCAGCATCCCTGGCGCCTCGCCCAGCGGGTGGCCTGCGGGAAAGACGGCGCAAAAGCAGTCCTCGCCCAAGGGGGTGAACGTCAGGTCGGACGCCGGCTCGGCCTGTGCGGCCACGGCGAACTCGATCTGGTTGGTGCGCAAGAGGGCGACCAGTTCGTCGTTGTGGGCCTCGACCACACGCACCTTCAGCGCCGGATGCGCCTGGCGCAGCGTGCCGGTGGCGGCGGGCAGAAGTGTCAGAGCGGCCGAGGGCAGGGCGCCCAACGCCACATTGCCGCGCCGCACGGCAGCCAGATCCGCCAGGCTGCGGTAGGCCTCCTCGAGGTCGGCGATGGGCCGCTGCACGCGGGCATAAAAGTCCTGCCCGGCCGAGGTCAGGCTGATGCTGCGCGTGGTGCGTTCGAACAACCGCAGGCCGAGCACTTCTTCAAGGTCCTGGATCAGGGCGGTGAACGAAGGTTGCGTCACGCCGAGGTGATTGGCCGCGTGGGTGAAGGAGCCGGTGTCCACCGCGAGCAAAAAGGCCTTGAGCGGCCGGTATTTGATATTGATAGCCATCGGCTAATAATAGTGAAGAAATATCTATTTGTGTCTAATAATTGACCGGACGATGATGACGTCTACCGAAGCCCTCCGGATTCATAGACGTTATGGACGCATCGAGCCACAAGCCCTTCCGGCTGGGCGCCAACTGGCGCCAGAGCCAAGACGGCGACGCCGTCATCACCTCCATCAACCCGGCCGACGGCAGCATCGCCGGCATCGTCACGCGCGCGCTGCCGCAGGACGTTGACACCGCTGTTGCCGTCGCCTGGGACGCTTATCAAAACAAGCCCTGGCGCAAGCTGCGTCCCGACCAGCGCGCCGCCACGCTGTACGAAATCGGGCGCCGCCTGTCCGCCGAGCGCGAGCCGTTGGCGCGCCTGCAGATGCTGGACAGCGGCAAGCCCTACAAGGAATGCCTGAACATGGTCGACAGCGCGGCCGGGCATTTCCGCTATTACGCCGCCGTGTGCGAGACGTGGCAGAACGAGATGACGTCGCCGCGCGGGGAATACTTCTCCATGGCCTTGGCCGAGCCCTTTGGCGTGATCGCGGCCATCACGCCCTGGAACTCGCCGATCATGAACGAAGCGCAGAAGGCCGCGCCCGCGCTGGCCGCGGGCAACGCGGTGCTGATCAAGCCGTCCGAGGAAACGCCGCAATTGGCGCTGGAACTGGCCCGCATCTGCGCCGAGGCGGGGCTGCCGGAAGGTCTGCTGACCGTCCTGCCCGGCCACGGCGAAGATGTGGGCGTGGCGCTGGTCAAGCATCCCGGCGTGCGCATGGTGTCGTTCACCGGGGGTACCGAAACCGGCCGCGCCATTGGCGGCATTGCGGGCCAGCGCCTGATTCCGGTCGGACTGGAACTGGGCGGCAAGTCACCGCATATCGTGTTTGACGATGCCGACCTGGATCGCGCGGTGGCAGGCGTGGTGTCGGGCATTTTCGGTTCGGCCGGCCAGAGCTGCGTGGCGGGGTCGCGTCTGTTCGTGCAGAAGTCCATATATGGGCGTTTCATGCAGGCGCTGGTGGAGCGCACGCGGCAGGTCCGCGTCGGCCTGCCCGACGATTCATCCACGCAGATGGGGCCGCTGGTCTCTCGCGCGCATCGGGACAAGGTGGCGGGCTATGTGGACATCGGCCGTGCCGAGGGTGGGAAAGTCCTGGTCGGCGGCGCGGCGCCCACGCAGGCCGAACTGGCCAACGGATGGTTCTACCTGCCGACCGTGATCGATGGGCTGGGCAACGGCGCCCGCGTGTGCCAGGAAGAAATCTTTGGACCGGTGCTGGTGGCGCTGCCGTTCGCGGACGAGGACGATGTGGTCCAGCAGGCCAACGACACCGCCTTCGGCCTGGCCGCGGGCATGTGGACCGGCGACTACGCCCGCGCCTGGCGCGTGGCGCGTGAGATCGAGGCCGGCTCCATCTGGATCAACACCTACAAGCAATCGCATATCGCGACCCCGTTCGGCGGCTTCAAGGCCAGCGGCATCGGGCGCGAGAAGGGCCTGCACGGCCTGCGCCTCTACAGCCAGGTCAAGAGCCTGTACTGGGGCATGCACGACAAACCGATGGGACTTTGAACAAACATGACGACTGAAAAGAAACAAGGCGCGGCGCTGTCCCTGGCCGACGCGCGCATCCTGATTGCCGGCGCGGCCAGCCTGGTGGGATCCCACACGGCCGACGCGCTGCTGGCGGCCGGCGTCAAGGAGGTCATTCTGCTGGATAACTTCGCGTTCGGCACGCCAGAGGCGATCGCGCATCTGCAGGACAACCCCCGCGTGAAAGTGGTGCGCGGCGACCTGATGCGCCTGCCCGATCTGCTGACCGCCACCGAGGGCGTGGACGGCGTGCTGCACCTTGCCGCCTACATGACGCTGGGTTTTGCCCAGACGCCCTGGCAGGCCGTGGACGTGAACATCCGGGGCGCGCAGAACATGCTGGAGGCCTGCCGCGCCAACAAGGTGAAGAAGATCGTCTTCGCGTCGTCCAATGCCGTGTATGGCTATGGCACCGGCATTGCTGGCGCGCTGGTCGAGAACGGCCCCTTCCATTCGGTGGGCGCGCCTCCCGCGGCCATCCTGTATGGCGCGTCCAAGATCATGGGCGAGCAGCTATGCCGCCAGTACTACCAGAAGGCCGGGCTGGACTACGTGGTGCTGCGCTACTCCACGGTCTACGGCGAACGGCAGCATTACCGCGCCGCCAATTCCCTGTACATCATGGAAACCTACGACCGCGTGCGCAAGGGCGAGCGGCCCGTGCTGCCGGGCGACGGCACGGACACCAAGCATTTCGTGCACGTCTCGGACGTGGCGCGCGCCAACGTGGCCGCCTTTGAAAGCGCCGCCACCGATGTCGCGGTGAATGTGTCGGGGCCGGCGCCCATCACCACCGGTGAACTGGTGCGGCTGGTGCTGGACTACTGCAAGAGCGACCTGCAGCCCGAAATCAAGCCGGATCCGCCCGGCACGGTGCGCCTGACGTCGGGCGGCGCCTTCCACATCCCGCATGACCTGGCCGGCCAGCATATCGGCTGGCAACCCCGGGTCGGCATGGCGGAGGGCGTGAACCGGCTGCTGGCCTGGCGCGAGGCGCAGGAGGCCGTGCAGACGCCGTAAGGAGGAATGCGCTCACGGCGCCATAGAGCGCCGGGGCGGGCAGTACGTACTTCAGTAGTCACGATAACGACATCCACAGGAGACAGGACAATGAAGTTGCGACATTGCATTGCGGGCGTGGCGATCGGCATGGGGCTGGCGCTGGGTGGGGCCGCGGCGCAGGCAGCGGGCTACCCCGACAAGCCCGTGACGCTGGTGGTGCCGTATCCCGCCGGCGGCGCCACGGACGTCATCGCGCGCCTGATCGCGGAGAAGCTGCCGGCCGCATGGGGGCAGCAGGTCATCGTCAACAACCGGCCAGGCGCGGGCACCACGGTGGCCGCCGAGCAGGTGGCGCGTTCGCCCGGCGACGGCTACACGCTCTACATGACGACGGCCGCCCACACCATCAGCGCCAGCCTGTACAAGAAGCTCAACTACGATCCCTTGAAGGATTTCGCGCCGCTGACGCTCACGTCCACGATTCCGCTGGTGCTCGTGACCTCGCCCTCGCTGCCGGTCAAGACCCTGGACGATCTGATCAAGTACGGCAAGGCCGCGCCGCAGGGGTTGAGCCTGGCGTCCACCGGCAACGGCACGCCGCAGCACCTGACGGGCGAACTGTTCAAGGCCAGGACGGGCATCAAGCTGGTCCATGTGCCGTACCGCGGCGATGCGCCGATGCTGACCGACCTGATAGGCGGACAGGTGCAGATGGCCTTCGTCACGTTGTCGGCCGCGTTGCCCCATATCCAGTCGGGCAAGCTCAATGCCATCGCGTTGGCGCATCCGCGCCGTGTCGAGGCCATCGCGCAGGTCCCGACGATGGCCGAGGCGGGCATGAAGAACTTCGAAGCCGCGACCTGGTTTGGCCTTTTCGCGCCGGCCAGCATGCCGGACGCCCTGCGCGAGAAGATCTACCAGGATGTCGCCCGCGTCGTGGCCACGCCTGAAATGACCAAGCGGCTGCAGGAGATGGGCGGCGATGTGAACAACAGCTCGCCCCAGCAATTCCAGGCCTTCATCAACGACGAGGCGAAGCGGTGGGCCGAGGGCGTCAAGCTCTCCGGCGCACAGATCGACTGAGCGGCTGCACGGTCGATACCGACGGGAGAACCTACTGAATGAGCGACAACGATCAAGAACTGCTGGCGCGCTGCGCCGCCATCGGCACCAGCACCTGGGCCGATGCGATGGATACGCTGGGCATTGCCGGCGTGGTGCAGGGCATTGAGCGCCGGGGCGGGCAAGGCCGCATCGCTGGCTTTGCGGTCACCGCGCGCCACGTCTGGGGCGGCCTGGGAGACTTCGACCGCGCCGATTTCGCGGTGGGACGCCTGGTGGCCGCCACAGGTCCCGGGCGCGTGCTGATGGTGGACGCCGGGGGGACCTGCATTTCCACTTTCGGCGGCATTGCCTCGTTGGCCGCCTCGCGGCGCCAGGCAACCGCTGTCGTCATCGATGGCGCCTGCCGCGACGTCGATGAAATCCGTGCGACGGGACTGTGGCTGGCGAGCCGCCATGTCACCCCGTTGACCGGAAAGACACGCCTGCGCCTGCAGGCCATGGGCAATCCCGTCACCATCGGCGGCGTGCAGGTCGCCGAGGGCGATCTCGTCGTTGGCGACGACACCGGGCTCGTCGTCGTGCCGCGCGCGCGGTTGCAGGATGTGCTGGCGGCGGCAAAGCACGCGCTGGAGGTGGATGAGCGGGTGGAGCGCGGCATTCGGGACGGCCTGTCATTTGCTGAGGCCGCCGCCGCGGCCAACTACATTCCCGCCAGCGCCGGAGGCCGTGCGTGACTGCCCGCTACGAGGTGGTGCAGGTCACATCGCTGGGCGCCGCGTTCGATGCGCGTCTGGCCGCCCATTATCGTGTCCTGCAGGCCTGGCGGGAGCCGCTGGGTCTGGCGGCATTTGGCGACGAATTGGCGGGGCCGCGGGTCGCGGTGACCTCTGTCCGGCATGGATTCACGCAGCCGATGTTCGACGCGTTGCCGAATCTGCAGGCCGTGTGCAGCTGGGGGGTGGGTTACGACACCCTGGACCTGCGCGCCGCTGCCCACCGGCGCATCGGGATCAGCGTGACCCCCGACGTGCTGGACGACTGCGTCGCCGATCTGGCGTGGGCGCTGATGCTTTCGGCGGCCCGGCGTACCGCCGTGGGCGACCGCTACGTGAAGACGGGCCAGTGGCGCGCCATCGGGCAATTTCCGGTTGCGACCCGCGTATCGGGCAAGCGGCTCGGCATCCTGGGACTTGGCCGCATCGGTGAGGCGATCGCCCGCCGGGGCGCGGGCTTCGACATGCAGGTGCGCTATCACAATCGAAGCCCCAGGCCGCAGTCGCCATATCCCTATGAAGCAACATTAGTGGACTTGGCCGCGTGGGCCGACTTTCTGGTGGTGGCCTGCGTGGGCGGGGCCGCCACGCGGCATCTGGTCGATGCGCCCATCATTCGCGCGCTGGGCCCGCGGGGGATTCTGGTCAACATCGCGCGCGGCAGCGTCGTGGACCAGGCGGCGGCGCTGGCGGCGTTGCGCTCGGGCGAACTGGGCGGCGCCGGCCTGGATGTGCTGGAGCAGGAGCCCACCGATGCCGCCGATTTTGCCGATCTGGACCAGGTTTCCCTTATGCCGCATGCGGGCAGCGCCACGCACGAGACGCGGGCCGCGATGGCGGATCTGGTTTTCGATAATGTCGCAGCGTTTCTGCGCAGCGGCGCGCTGCTCACGCCGATCGCCGACCGGGAGATGCAGGCATGACCCCGGCTGCGCTGCGGGCGGCGTTGACGGCCTGCCTGGGCGAGGCGAACGTGCTGACGGGCGCGGATGCCCAGCCCTATTTGACCGATTGGCGCCAGGCCGTGACGGGCCGGGCCATGGCGGTGTTGCGGCCAGGCGATACCGGCGAAGTCGCGCAAGTCGTGCGTCTGTGCGCGGCAGCCGGGGTCCCGATCGTCCCGCAAGGCGGCAACACCGGACAGGTGGCAGCCGCCACGCCGGACGTCAGCGGTTCTGCCGTGGTGCTGTCGCTGGCGCGCATGAACCGGGTGCGCGCTCTGGATCTGGAAAACGACACCATCACGGTCGAAGCGGGTTGTGTGCTGCAGTCGGTGCAGGCGTCTGCGCGCCAGGCGGGCCGGCTCTTCCCGCTATCGCTGGGGGCGCAAGGAAGCTGCACCCTTGGCGGCAATCTGGCCACCAATGCGGGCGGCACGCAGGTGCTGCGTTACGGGAACGCGCGCGAGCTTGCGCTGGGACTGGAAGTCGTCACCCCGCAGGGCGAGATCTGGCATGGCCTGCGCGGCCTTCGCAAGGACAACATGGGCTACGACTTGCGCGATCTGTACATCGGCAGCGAGGGCACGCTGGGCATCATCACCGCGGCGGTGCTCAAGGTGTTTCCGTTGCCGGTCGCGCAGCGAACCGCGCTGATCGCGGTCGCCAGCCTTGAGCAGGCCCTGCAACTGCTGCAACGCGCCCGCGCGGGCTTTGGCGCCGGACTGACCGCATTTGAAGTGATGTCGGCGGCGTGCCTGCGTGACGTGGTCCAGGCTTTCCCGCAGCAGCGCCTGCCATTTGCCGATCTGCCGGCGGACGCATGGTGCGCGCTGCTTGAGCTATCGGACAGCGAGGACGAAATGCACGCGCAAACGCGGCTGGAGGCCGTGCTGGCGGCCGCGCTGGAGGCCGGCGAGGCGCTGGATGCGGCAGTGTCGGTGTCCGGCGCGCAAAGCGCCGCATTCTGGCACCTGCGCGAGAGCATCACGCTGGCGCTGGCCAAGGCCAGCGCGTGTGTCAAACATGACATCTCGCTGCCCGCCTCACGCATCCCTGCCTTCGTGCGGGCGACCGACCATGCCTTGGCCACGGCGTTTCCCGGCGTGCGCATGCGCGTGTTCGGCCATCTGGGGGACGGCAATCTGCATTACAACCTGCTGCCGCCGCAGGGCGTGCCGGAATCGGCGATCCAGCGGCTCGTCCACGACCGCGTGCACGAGGCCGGCGGGTCTATCAGCGCCGAGCAGGGGATCGGCCAACGCCGGGTGCTCGACCTGGAGCGATACAAGAGTCCCGTGGAACTGGACCTGATGCGACGCATCAAGCATGCCCTGGACCCGCAAGGGCTGATGAATCCCGGCAAGGTGCTGTCCGCCTCGGCAGATCGCGCCTTGGCGTAGCGCGCCACGACGGCGCGCACCATTTCAATGACGGCCTTCCGGCCCAATGACATAACAACTGGAGACAAGAAAATGTTGCTGATGAGCAAGACCCTCGCGCGCGCCGCGCTGTCCGTTGCCGGCCTTTGCGCCGCTTTGCCGGCATGGGCCTGGCCCGACCGGCCCATCGAACTGGTGGTCGGGTTTGCACCCGGCGGCGGCACCGACCTGACGGCCCGTGCCTTGGCCGTCTTCCTGGAAAAGGAATTGGGCACGACCGTTGTCGTCCAGAACAAGCCGGGCGCGTCCAGCGCGATCGCCCTGTCCTACGTGGCGCGCGCCAAGCCGGACGGCTACACGCTGGCGATGACGAACATGCCGGGGCTGGTGTCGCTGCCGATCGAGCGTCAGGCGGGCTTCACCGGCGATGACTTCACGTACCTGGCCAACCTGGTCCGCGACCCCAGCGCGTTCAGCGTGGCCAGCGACAGCCCGTACAAGACCTTGCAGGCGTTGATCGCCGCCGCCAAGGAACGGCCGGATGCGGTGAGTTATGGCTCGACGGGCGTGGGCACCGACGATCATCTGGCGCTGGTGTTGTTCCAGGCGCAGACGGGCACCAAGCTCAATCACGTTCCGTACAACGGCGCGGGACCGTTGCGCAGCTCGGTGCTGGGGGGGCATACCGTCATTGGCGGCCTGAATCTGGGCGAGGTCATGCCCTACAACGGCAAGAATATGCGGGTGTTGGCGCAGGCCAGCGAAAAGCGGTCGCCGCTGGGCCCGGATGTGCCCACCTTCAAGGAATTGGGCGTGAACCTGGTGTTTGCCTCGGAACGCGGCATCGTCGGACCCAAGGGCCTGCCCGCCGACGTGTCGGAAAAACTGCGGCAGGCGCTGGGCAAGGTGGCGGCCAATCCGGCGTTCCAGACCCAGATGAAGCAGCAGTTCACGGAAATGGACTACGTGGACGGGCCGCAGTGGCAGGAGCGCCTGAAGGGCGACGATGCGCGCCTGCGGCAGATCTGGGCCCAGACGCCCTGGGTGGAGTAGCCTGCGCGATTACGCCAGCGGCAAGGTCAGCACGCCTTGCGGGGCCGGGCGCATCATGACCCGCCGGTACCACGCCGATAGCGCGGGCGTATCGGGCCGCTCAATCGGCATGGCGAGCCATCGATGGGCGGCCGCGACCAGCGCGATGTCGCCCATCGTGAGATGACGGCCCACGATGAACTCGCGGCCTTGCAGGGCCTGGTCCAGGATCAGGGCGCGCGCGTTCGAGCGCTGGACGGATTTCTCGATGGCGGCCTTGTCGCGCTTGTCTTCGGGCGTGCGGATCAGGCCCAGAAATGCCGGCCCCATGGCCGGCTGCCATTCGGTCGCCTGCCAGTCCATCCAGCGGTCCGCGTCGGCGCGCAGGCAGACATCCTCGGGCCACAGCGTGCCCACGCCATAGCGTGCCGCCAGGTAGCGCACGATGGCATTGGATTCCCAAAGAATGAAGCCGCCGTCGTCGATGACCGGCACCAGGCGGTTGGGATTGAGCTTTGCCGCGTAATCGTCGGTGTCGACCACGCCGTAGGGGCCGCCAGCCTGGACAAAGGTGTGCGGCAGCGCCAGCTCGCGTACGGCCAGCATTACTTTTTGAACGTTGACGGATGTCAGGCGTCCCCAGATCTTCAACATAGCCAATCCTTTCAAGGGTCAGGCCGGCGGCAGGTGCCGCCGCGCAAAGCCGCTGTCGCGCCCGAAGCGCGTCCAGTCGAATGCCGGCCCGGGGTCGGTCTTGCGCCCCGGGGCGATATGTTCGTGTCCCTGGGCGGCCACCAGGGGATAGCGCGAACGCAGCGTGTGGGTCAGCTTGCGCAGCGACGCGTACTGCTCGTCAGTGTAGGGCAGCGTATCCGTGCCTTCCAGTTCGATGCCGAGGGAAAAATCGTTGCAGCGCTCGCGTCCCGCAAAGCGCGACACGCCGGCGTGCCAGGCGCGCCGGTCCGTGGAGACGAATTGCATGATGCCGCCGTCGCGGCGAATGAAAAAGTGCGCGGATACGCGCAGCCCGCGCAGGCGTTCCAGCCAGGGATGCGAGCCGTAGTCGAGCGTGTTCAGGAACAGGCCCGCGACTTCGGGGCCGCCGAATTTGCCCGGCGGCAGGCTGATGTTGTGCAGGACCAGCAGCGAGACCTGCGCGCCCGCGGGGCGCGTGTCGCAGTTGGGCGAGCGCAAGAGGGAAACGCCCGGCGCCGGCGCCAGCCAGCCATGTCGATCCAGGAGCAAAGGCATAGGGAGGGAGCGAGTGAGGATTCCGGCGCCCATTATGCCGTGGGCCCGCCGATTGCCCTATCCGGCCACTTGGCCCGCCCAGAGGAATGGGGATCAGCGCTTGGCCGGGCCCAGGCGCGCGTGGTCGGCGCTGCACCAGGTCTGGCCGTTCTGCAGCAAGGCCTCGGAGCGGGGCAGATGGATGCCGCAATGGGCGCAGCGCACCATGGACTCCAGGGCGGGCGGGGCTGCGTCGGCCTGCGCCTTTTTCTTCGGGCCGGCCTGCCGCTGCGCGGCCATGCGGCCGGCGACGCGGGCAACAAACAGGACCAGGATGATCAGAACGATCCAGAAAAGCAACTTGCCCACGTCAGCCTCGATGCAGAATCATTTCCAGCACGAACCGGCTGCCGGTATAGGCCAGAATCAAAAACCCGAAACCCGTCAGGGTCCAGCGCAGGGCGACGCGGCCGCGCCAGCCCCAGATGTGCCGTCCGGCCAGCAAGACCCCGAAGGTCAGCCAGGACAGCAGCGTGAAAACGGTCTTGTGGTCGAACGGGAGGATCTTGCCGGTCAGCTTCATGGAGGCGATCGAGCCCGAGCCCACCGCCAGCGTCAGTACGACGAACCCGATCCAGATGATGCGGAAAAGCAGTTGCTCCTGCACCAGCAGCGGCGGTTGGGAATCGAGCACGCGCCCGATGATGCTGCGTTCGGCCGGCGCGTCCAGGGGCCGGTGCAGGTGGCGGTCCAGGAGAGCCATCATCATGGCGTGCAGGGCCGCGATGGTGATGAGCCCGTAGGCCGCCAGGGCGATCAGGAGGTGCACGCGCAGCCAGGCGTCGTTGGCATGCGGCACGAATTGCCCTTGCGGGAAGATGGCGGCAAGCCCGCTGGCGATGGCGGCGGCGGGCAGCAGCAGCAACTGCAGGCCGTCGATGCGCACGAGCAGGCTTTCCACCCAGAACACCACCATGCCCAGCCAGACGGCGGCTGACAGGGCGAGTGCCCATCCGATGAACAGATGCTGGGCGCCCAGCATCGATTGTTGCAGCCCGATTCCATGGAGAACCAGGGCGCCCAGCAGGCACAGACGGGCAATTTTGCCGGTCTGTTCCACTTCCTTGGCGCCGGCCAGGCGGATCCAGAGCGACCCCCCGAGCACTGCGTACGCCAAGGCAGCCGCTGTGTGAAATACAATGCCTAGTGACATAGAAACCGTTGTCTGGATGGGGCCTTTGGGGTGCACGTCACCCGAAAGCGCAGAATCCGCGCCTGCGGCCACCGTTCAATCGACTAGTTTAAGCGGAAACGCCTCTCATGCTCGATAACCTAACTCAACGCCTGTCGCGTGTCGTCAAGACGCTGCGCGGGGAAGCCCGCCTTACCGAGGCCAACACGCAGGAGATGCTGCGCGAAGTGCGCATGGCGCTCCTGGAAGCCGACGTCGCGCTGCCGGTCGTTCGCGACTTTGTCGCGCGGGTGAAGGAAAAGGCGCTGGGCGAAGAAGTCGCCGGCAGCCTCAGCCCGGGCCAAGCGCTGGTCGGCGTCGTCCACAAGGAACTGACCGCCCTCATGGGCGGCGACCTGGGCGCCGACGCCAACGAACTGTCGCTCGCCGTCCAGCCGCCAGCCGTGATCCTGATGGCGGGCTTGCAGGGCGCCGGCAAGACCACCACCACCGGTAAGCTGGCGCGCTGGCTCACCGAGGGCCAGCATACCCAGCACGGCCGCAAGACCGGCAAGAAAAAAGTGCTGGTGGTGTCCGCCGACGTCTATCGTCCGGCCGCTATCGACCAGTTGAAGAGCGTGGCCGCGCAGGTCGGCGTGGATTTCCTGCCTTCCGACCCCAGCCAGAAGCCCGAAGACATCGCGCGCGGCGCCGTGGATCACGCCCGCCGCCATCATTACGACGTGCTGATCCTGGATACGGCCGGCCGTCTGGGTATCGACGAGGCCATGATGCGCGAAATCCGCGCGCTGCATGACCTGGTCAAGCCGGTGGAAACGCTGTTCGTGGTGGACGCGATGCAGGGGCAGGACGCGGTCAACACCGCGCGCGCCTTTGCCGAAGCGCTGCCGCTGACCGGCGTCGTCCTGACCAAGCTGGACGGCGATGCCCGCGGCGGTGCGGCCCTGTCGGTGCGCCACGTGACGGGCAAGCCGCTCAAGTTCGTCGGCGTGTCCGAAAAGCTGGATGGCCTGGAGCCCTTCTATCCGGACCGCATGGCGCAGCGCGTGCTGGGCATGGGCGACATCGTCTCGCTGGTTGAACAGGCGCAGAAGAACATCGACATCGCCGAGGCGCAGAAGCTTGCGTCCAAGATCAAGTCGGGCAACAAGTTCGACCTGAACGACTTCCGCGACCAGCTCGGCCAGGTGAAAAAGCTGGGCGACATGGGCTCGCTGCTTGAAAAGCTGCCCGCCCAGTTCCAGCAGGCTGCGGGCCAGTTGCAGGGCGGCCAGGCTGAAAAGCAGCTTCGCCGCACCGAAGGCATCCTGAATTCCATGACGGCCGCCGAACGCGCCAAGCCCGAACTCATCAAGGCCTCGCGCAAGCGCCGCATCGCGGCCGGCTCCGGCGTGCCGGTCCAAGAGGTCAACCGCCTGCTGGCTCAGTTCGAGCAGATGCAGGGCATGATGAAGCAGATGAAAAAGGGCGGCATGGCCAAGATGATGCGCGCCATGGGCGGCATGAAGGGCTTGGGCCGTTTTGGAATGAAGTAAAAAAATGGCCAGACGTTGCGTCTGGCCAAGCAATCGCGGCGGGCAGGGGGCGCCGCGCCGCGACACAAGCCGGGGAACGCATGGGTGTCCCCCGGATTGTCGGAATGCAGGCCGCTTACGACAGCGGCGGGATGCGCAGCACCTGGCCCGGGTAGATCTTGTCGGGGCTGGTGAGCATGGGCTTGTTGGCTTCGAAGATCAGCGTGTTCTTGGCGCCCTGGCCCTTGCCGTATTGCGCTTCGGCGATCTTCCACAGGTTGTCGCCCTTTTGCACGGTGTACATCTTGGCTTCCGGCGTGGCCTGCTTGACCTGCAACTGGTTGTCCACCGCGGCCACGCCCACGGTGTTGCCCAGCGCCAACGAAATCTTCTCGGCCTCTTCCGTGCTCAACGCCTGACCGGCGACCGTGACCTTGTCGCCGTCCACCGTGATTTGCAGGCCATCCGCGTTCAGGCCGTGCTTATCGAGCTCTTTCTTCAATTCTTCCGCCGTCGCGGCCTTGGCCTCGCTGGCGCCGAAGAGCTTTTCTCCAACGTCCTTGATGAAATTGAGCAGACCCATAGTGTTTCCTTTTATCGATGTTGCGGTGAGAAAACCTGCGTGCTCCAAAGGCGCCTGCCGGGGGCAGGGCGGCGCGACAGAAACGATTATGACTCGCACATTTGCCGTACGACGAGAGGGCGCGGTGTAACAGGTTGCTAGCCCCTTGCCAGACTACGCAACAATGCTGGCACCTTCGCAGGACGTTGGTATCCGCGGATGTACGCCGCCTCATGCGCGGGGCGGCATGCAAAAAGGCCGCTGTATGTCAGCGGCCTTCAAGGTGACGTGCGATGCGGCGCCGAAGCGCTGCAAACATAGCGGTCAGCCGCCGCCCACCGCCACGACGATTTCGATCTGGTCGCCGTCGGACAACGTCGTCTGCGCGTGCTGGCTCTTGGGCACGATTTCGCCGTTGCGTTCGACGGCCACGCGCTTGCCGGCATAGCCCAGCGTGTCGAGCAGTTCGTTCACAGTCGTGTCCAGCGGGAACTCGCGGGCGTCTCCGTTCAGGGTGATATGCATGACAGGGGTCCTCACTGTTTGGCGTAGTCGTCGGTGGCGGCGATCAGGCGCGCCAGCGTGCCGGGTTCGTCGAAGGCATGGCCGGCATCGGGCACCAGATGAAAGTGCGCCTCGGGCCACGCGCGGTGCAGGTCCCACGCGGTGCGCGCGGGCGTGCACACGTCGTAGCGTCCTTGCACGATGGTGCCCGGGATGCCGCGCAGCTTGTGCGCGTCGCGGATCAGCTGGCCTTCTTCCATGAAGCCGGCGTTGAAGAAATAGTGGTTCTCGATGCGCGCGAAGGCCAGCGCCGCGCGGTCGGCGGCATGGCTTTGCTGGTGGCGCGGGCTGGGCAGCAGCGTGATGGTGCTGTCTTCCCATTTGCTCCAGGCCTTGGCGGCACGCAGTTGCTCGGCGGGGTCGCTGCCCGTCAGGCGCTTGTGGTACGCCGCGACCAGGTCGCCGCGCTCGGCTTCGGGGATCGGCGCCAGATACCCTTCCCAGCGGTCGGGAAACAGCCACGATGCGCCTTCCTGGTAGAACCACTGGATCTCGGCGCGCCGCAGCCCGAAGATGCCGCGCAGCACCAGCTCGCTGGTGCGCGCCGGGTGCGTCTCGGAATACGCCAGCGCCAGCGTCGACCCCCACGAGCCGCCAAACACCAGCCACTTGTCCGCGCCCATGACTTCTTCGCGCAGGCGCTCGATGTCGGCGACCAGATGCCACGTGGTGTTGTTGTCCAGGCTGGCGTGGGGATGCGAACGGCCGCAACCGCGCTGATCAAAGAGCAGCACGTTGTAGCGTTGCGGATCGAACAACTGCCGGTGCACGGGCGAGCAGCCGCTGCCGGGCCCGCCATGCAGGAAGACGGCGGGCTTGCCGTTTGGGTTGCCGCACATTTCCCAATAGATCTGGTGTCCGTCTCCGGTGTCCAGCATGCCTTGACGGTAGGGTTCGATCGGCGGATAGAGCATCAGGCGGCTCGCTTGAAGATCAGGTCCCAGACGCCGTGGCCCAGGCGCAGGCCGCGTGTCTCGAATTTGGTGAGGGGGCGGTAGTCGGGGCGCGGCGCGTAACCGTCCGCGGTGTTCTTCAACAGCGGCTCGCCGCTCAGCACTTCCAGCATCTGCACCGCGTAATCTTCCCAGTCGGTGGCGCAGTGGATGTAGCCGCCGGGAGCGATGCGGCTGGCGAGCAGCGAGATGAACGCGGGCTGGATCAGGCGGCGCTTGTGATGGCGCTTCTTGGGCCAGGGGTCCGGGAAGTAGATGTGCACGCCGGCCAGGGAATCCGGGGCGATCATGTCGCGCACGACCTCCACGGCGTCATGCTGGATGATGCGCAGGTTCTGGATGCTGGAGTCTTCGATGCGGCGCAGCAGCGAACCGACGCCGGCGTTGAAGACTTCCACGCCCAGGAAGTTGTCGTCAGGCCGGGCGAGGGCGATCTTTTCGGTGGTCTCGCCCATGCCGAAGCCGATCTCCAGCACCGTCGGGGCCTGCCGTCCGAAGGCGGCGGCCGGATCCAGGCGGCGGGGGGCGTAGGGAATGGACCATTGGCCCATCAGGCGCTCCAGCGCGGCAAGCTGGCCCTGCGTGATGTGGCCGCGACGGTGCACGAAGCTGCGGATGTGGGTGGCGCCGGGGCTGTTGGGCGCATAGGCGGCGCTGGCCAGCGCCGCCTGCGTTTCGGCTGAGACGGCGGCGGGCGCAGCGGCGGGCGCGGCGGCAGGGCTCACGGCGGGCTTGGCGGACGCGTCTGCGGCGGTGTCTGCAGGGGGGCTGGCGGGGGTGTTCGTGGGGCTATTCGTATTCATAGGCGGGATTGTAGTGGCAGGCTTGCCCGCGCGGAGCCGGTCAGAAGGACTAAAATAGGGACACATTTATCCCGCTTACCTGCGGCTATAGTTTCAGCCCGGTTTCCCTGTGCTGTAGTCCTTTTTCATGAACGTCGCCCGGATCGACCTCGTCACGCTCGCCCTGTTTGTCTCCGTGGCTCGCCAGGGAAGCATCTCGGCCGGCGCGCGCCAGTCGCATCTGGCGGTGGGCGCGGCCAGCAAGCGGATCTCCGACCTGGAAGCGGCGCTCGGGTCGCCCCTGCTGTACCGCAACGCCGCCGGCGTTGAACTGACCGACGCCGGCCAGGCGTGCCTCGCGCACGCGCTGCGCGTGCTGCAGGAAGTGGAACAGATGGCCGGCGCGCTGTCGGACTTCGCGCAAGGGGTGCGCGGGCAGGTGCGCATCGCCGCCAACACCTCGTCGCTGACGCAGTTCCTGCCCGAGGACCTGGCCGCTTTCATGGACGAGCACCCCGCGGTGCGGATCGACCTGGAAGAGCAGAACAGCATCGACATCGTCACCGCCGTGCTGGAGAACCGCGCGGACATCGGCGTGTTTGCCGATCGCACGCCGGCAGATGGCCTGGCCACCTTCCCGTACCGCCTGGACGAACTGGTGCTGATCGTGCCGCAACGCCACCCGCTCGCGGCCGAACCGCAGGTCGCCTTCGCGGACACGCTGGCTTACGACTACGTGGGCCTGCCGCCCGCGACGTCGCTGGCCACGCGCCTGTCCGAGGAAAGCGGCCGCATGGGCCGGGCGATGCGGCTGCGCATCCAGGTGCGCAGCTTTGACGCCATCTGCCGCATGGTGGCGGCCACGCGCGGCGTGGGCATCCTGCCGCGCATTGCCGCCGAGCCGCACGCGCGGTCCATGCCGATCCGCCTGATTCCGCTGACCGACGAATGGGCGCGCCGCTGGCTGCTGCTGGGCGTGCGCGACGCCGACACCCTCACCGTGGCCGCGCGGCTGCTGCTGGCCCATCTGCGCGGCGAGCGCTGAGGGTTAGCCCGGGGTTTCTCGTTCCGGGAATGCCCCTTTCCCCGATTGTCCATTCCGCATTCTGACGTTTTGCGCGCACACTGCCGCCCATCATTACCGTAGGACGCGCCTGGGAGGCGATATGGCAGGGCAGATTCTTGCCGGCATTCGTGTGCTGGAACTGGGACAACTCATCGCAGGGCCTTTTGCGGCCAAGACCCTGGCCGACTTTGGCGCGCAGGTCATCAAGATCGAGCCGCCGGGCCAGGGCGATCCGCTGCGCAAATGGCGCCTGCTGCACGAGGGCACGTCGGTCTGGTGGGAGGCGCAGTCGCGCAACAAGCAGTCGGTCTGCGTGGACCTGCGCCAGCAGGAAGGCCAGGACATCGTGCGCATGCTGGCGCGCGAGGCCGACGTGCTGATCGAGAACTTCCGCCCCGGCACGCTTGAAAAGTGGGGCCTGTCGTGGGAGGCGCTGCACGAACTGAATCCGCGCCTCATCATGCTGCGCATCTCGGGCTACGGCCAGACCGGCCCGAAGGCGCGCGAACCGGGCTTTGCCGCGATTGGCGAAGCCATGGCGGGGCTGCGCTACCTGAACGGCGAGCCGGGCCGCGCGCCGGTGCGCGCCGGATTGTCGCTGGGCGACACCATTGCCGGCCTGCACGGCGCGCTGGGCGTGATGCTGGCGCTGTACCAGCGCGATGCGCGGGGCGGCGTGGGGCAGGTGATCGACACCGCGCTGTATGAAAGCCTTTTCAATCTCAGCGAGAGCCTGCTGCCCGAGTATTCGGTGTTCGGCGCGGTCCGCGAGCCTGCCGGGGCGTCGCTGCCCGGCATCGCGCCCTCCAATGCCTATCCCTGCCAGGACGGCTATGTGCTCATCGCCGGCAATGGCGACGCCATCTACACGCGCTTGATGGCACGCATCGGCCGCGACGACCTGGGGCAGGATCCGGCGCTGGCGCACAACGACGGACGGGCGCGCCGCGTGGACGAGATCGACGCCGCCATCGGTGCGTGGACGCAGCAACGCCGGATCGACGACGTGCTGGCCGCGATGCTGGAAGCGGGCGTGCCGGCCGGCCGCATCTATTCCGTGGCCGACATTGCCAAGGACCCGCACTACCGCGCCCGCAACGCCATCACGTCGATGGAATCGGCCGCGGGCGTGCAGGTCGAGATGCCCGCGGTCTTCCCGTATCTGTCGTCCAACCCCGGCGCGGTGCGCGAGCGCGCGCCAACGCTGGGCGAACACACCGACGCGGTGCTGGCGTCCGCTGGCCTGACTGAAGCACAGCGCGCCGCGCTGCGCGCCAAGGGAGTGATTGCATGAACCAGGGACCCGCCCGCATCGAGATCAACGAGGTCGGGCCGCGCGACGGCCTGCAGATCGAAAAGACCCTGGTGTCCACCGACGACAAGGTCGCCTTCGTGGATGCGCTGTCCGAATGCGGCTTCGCGCGCATCGAGGTCACCAGCTTCACGTCGCCCAAGGCCATTCCCGCCCTGGCCGACGCCGTCGACGTCATGCGGCGCATCCGCCGCCGTCCCGGCGTGATCTACACCGCGCTGGTGCCCAACGTGCGCGGGCTGGAACGCGCGCTGGAAGCCGGCACCGACGAAATGAACCTGGTCATGTCGTGCAGCGAGACGCACAACCGCGCCAACCTGCGCATGACGCGCGACCAGTCGTTTGCCGAGCTGTCGCAGGTGCTGGCTGCCGCGGCGAAGGCCGGCGCGCCTTGCAACGTGTCCTTGTCGACCGCTTTTGGCTGTCCCTTCGATGGCGACGTGCCTCCCGACACGGTGCTGGATCTGGCCGCGCGGCTGGTCGATGCGGGCGCTGCCGGCATCACGCTGTGCGACACGACGGGCATGGCGTTTCCGACGCAAGTGGGGGCGCTGTGCGAGCAGGCTGCCGCCCGCCTGCCGGCCACGCCGCTGACCGTTCACTTGCACAACACGCGCGGCATGGCGCTCGCCAACGCCATCGCGGCCTGGCAGACCGGCATCACCCGCTTTGACGCGGCGGCGGGCGGCCTGGGCGGATGTCCTTATGCGCCGGGCGCCAGCGGCAACGTCAATACCGAAGAACTGGTCCACATGTTCGCGTGCATGGACGTGCAGACCGGCGTGTCGCTGGAACCGCTGCTGGCCATTGTCCGCAGTCTGCCGGGCCTGGTTCAGCGGGACCTGTCCAACGCGCTGTTGCAGGCGGGCCCCAGGCTGGCCCTGCATGCGCCGCCGGCGTGGCTGGCGGAACGGTTTCCGGCCGGCGCCTGATTGATCGTCCGTTTTTCAGCAGTACCTGCAATACCTGACACCACCCACAGATAACAATACCCAGGAGACAACGCATGGCCTCTTTCCGCCTACCCACCGCCCTGCGCGCCAGCGCCGCCTTTGCCCTGACCTTTGCCGCCGGCGCCGCCAGCGCGCAGGCCGATTTTCCGAATCGCCCCGTTACGCTGATCGTGTCCGCCGCGCCTGGCGGCACCACCGACATCGCCGCCCGCCTGATCGCCCAGCCCTTGGGCGCGGCACTGGGCCAGAGCGTCGTCGTCGAGAACAAGCCCGGCGCTTCGGGCGGCATCGCCGCGCAGGCCGTGGCCCGCGCCAAGCCGGACGGCTACACGCTGCTGCTGCAATATTCGGGGTTTCAGGTCATCACCCCGCACGTGACGCCCGCTGCCGGCTGGGATCCCATCAAGGATTTCTCGCCCGTCGCCAACGTGCTGTCGGCGCCGCAGGTCGTGGTCGTGCGCCCGGATCTGCCGATCAAGTCGCTGAAGGAACTGGTCGAGTACGCCAAGGCCAACCCGGGCAAGCTGAACTATGCGTCGTCGGGCAACGGCTCGCTGCAGCAGGTCGCCACGGAGCTGCTCAACCAGATGGCCGGCACGCAGATCACGCACATTCCCTACAAGGGCACGGGTCCCGCGCTGAACGATCTCTTGGGCGGCGCCGTAGACATGACCATCACCACGCCGCCGCCGCTCCTGGGCCAGATCGCCGCGGGCAAGCTGCGCGCGCTGGCGGTCACGGGCAACGCCCGCCTGCCGTCGCTGCCCGACGTGCCCACGGCCGCCGAAGCCGGCTACCCCGACCTGATCGTCTCGTCGTGGTTCGCCATGTATGCGCCCAAGGACACGCCCGCGCCGGTCGTGGACAAGATCGCCGGCGAGATCCAGAAGATCATGAAGACCGACGAGTTCCGCAAGAAGGCGGCCGAGCAGGGCGCCGAGGCGACGTTCATGGGTCCGAAGGAACTGGGCGCCTACACGCAGACCGAACTGGACCGCTGGGGCAAGGTGGTCAAGGCGGCCAACATCACGGCGAATTGATCGCTGCGGGTGATCGTAGCGATTTATCGTAGCGATTGACCGGAACGGGGCGGTTTGCCGCCGCCCCGCACGAAAAAAAGCCGCGCTATAATCGCGGCTCTGCCCGGCCCACGGCCGCGGCACGACACCCGAGCGGGTGTAGTTCAATGGTAGAACGGCAGCTTCCCAAGCTTCATACGAGGGTTCGATTCCCTTCACCCGCTCCATCAATCCCCAGCAAGCTTTCCTCTGCACGACGTGAATCCTTCGATTCTGCCGCGTCGGCGTTTCATTCCCTGCATCGATTCAATGTCCCGCGTGCGGATGTCCGCGTCGGCGTGCGGCGCGGGGTTCCCACGCGCGCCGTGCGGTCAGGCGGCGCGGTGACACACCGCCTCGACGTTGTAGCCGTCGGGATCCAGGATGAAGGCGCCGTAATAGTTGGGGTGATAGTGGGGCCGTAATCCCGGCGCGCCGTTGTCCCGGCCGCCGGCGGCCAAGGCGGCGCGGTGGAAGGCGTCGACCTCGTCCCGGCTGCGGGCGCGGAAGGCCACGTGCACGCGCGGGGTGCAGGGCGTGCCTTCATGGATCCAGAACTCGCCGCCCGGGTTGCCGGCATCCGCGGGGTCGCCGGCGCCAAAGCCCATGTCGGTCTCGAACGTCTTGCGTGGCACATAGCCCAAGGCCGCCAGCGCGCTCTGGTAGAACGCGCGGCTGCGCGCGAAGTCGCTCACGTGGATGGTGATGTGGTCCAGCATGCACTGCTCCTTCAGCAAGGCGGCCCCCCCGGGCCGGAGCGATCAGCATAGGCCATGGGGGCGGGCAAGGAAGCGATGTATCGCAAGTCGAGGCGACTGCATGGGGCTGGCGCGGCGGTCGCTCACACCTGCGCCATGCCGCCATCCACAAACAGCTCGACGCCATTGACGAAGCTGGCCGCGCAATCGCCACGTCACGCACCGGCTGCGCGTGTTCATTGATTGGCTCTTGACGCAACTTCCCGCGCGGCTTGGGGATTGAGCCAGGCTGCCGGGGCATTCTCCATTACCTGGCGCGTGGGTAGCCGCAGGAAAATTTCCATCGATCCATTTCGAATTTGTGGTGCGTTTGGCGCAATTGAGGTCTGTCCTGCTCTCAATCAACGGACCGCCATGGAAGGGCACTAATGGCCGACAGCGGCTGGTAAAACGACGTCGAAAAACGATGGCGAAGCGTTTCTTGTCTTCGCCGTCATGAGGGGAATCCGAGTCGGCCTTTTTGCCGAAAGGGACCCGCCATCGACTTCGTTACCGGGGAGTGCTGATTCCATGTTGCGCCAGCGTGCGTTCCTTTTGTTTGGCATGCCGGCATGACGCAGGCTCCCCTCCCGCTGCTTGAGCGCCTGCGCGTCGACGGCGTCATTCGCGCTGACCACCATGCGGCTGCGCTGCTTAGGCTGCAAGCGCTGCCGCAGGCGCCCTTCATGACGCTGGGCGGCGCCCTGGTCTGGCTGGCGGCCGAGGGCATCCTGTCCGAACTGGATCTGGATGAGATGTTCGAGTTGGCCGTGTCCGAGGGTACTGTCGACCGCAACGCGACGCGTCGCCAGGCCCTGGCAGAGATGGAAGCGTTGTGCCAGCGCGGGATTGACAATCACGTCGCACGTTTGGCGCGGGGCAGCCTGCTCCAGGCCATTTTTTCGGGACGGCGCTGGGCCTGGCTGATGGCCATTGCCGGGGCGGCCGCCGCGGTGACGCTACTGTAGCGGCAGGCGGTCCTGCCGCTTGCCGCGGCGCATCAGAAGCTGGGCTTTCTCGACTGGCTACGCTGCACAAACTCGATCCGTGCATTCGTCCATGCCGGGTCAACCATCTGGATGCTGACGCCGCTGTATTTCAATACCGCCTGCGTCATGTCGTTCGAGCAGCCCATGCCGGGATTCGAGCTGGGCTTGGCGCACCACTCCATATTCAGGTCGTTGGGATAGTTGGACTGGCGGCCATACTTCTCCAGCGCCGCCTTGCCCATCGCTTCCTTGTTGGCCGGGGTCCAGGGCAGTTCATAGCGGATCTGCGACACCGCGAGCGGGCGTTGCTGGTCGACGGGCACGCGGGGTTCGAAGTGGACGATGAAGTTGATGCCGTCCTTCTCGTAGCTGAAATTCATCGGCATCTTGGAGTTCGTGACGGGGTTGTTCCTCGCGTAGCCGATCCGGATGTCTTTCTTGCCGACATGAAAATTCTTGGCGGCGGCGGCGAGCGCTTCGTCAAAGTCCATGCCGGTCTTGACGCCGGCAACGTCGAACTCGCGGGCATCGACGGAGCGCTGTGAGGCGGCGTGCGCGGGCAGAACGGCGGCGGCGCCGAGCGCCGAGATGAGGAGGGCAGCTTTCAACTTCAACATAAAGATCCTTATCGAATGGCGCGAGGATTATCCGATCGGACCTGTATTGCGTCCCTAATAAAGTGCAACGAAACTTCTCCGGTCACGGCCGCTGGCTGGGTTCGCTGGGCTCTTCCGCCAGAAAACCGCCGCTCTGATGACGCCACAAGCGCGCGTACACCCCGTTCATCGCCAGCAGTTCCGCGTGGCTGCCCTGTTCGATGATGCGCCCTTGATCCATCACGATAAGCCGGTCCATGGCGGCAATCGTCGATAGCCGGTGCGCGATCGCGATGACGGTCTTGCCTTGCATGACTTCGTCCAGGCTCTCCTGGATGGCGGCTTCCACTTCCGAATCGAGCGCGCTGGTGGCTTCGTCCAGCAGCAGGATGGGCGCGTTCTTGAGCATGACGCGGGCGATCGCGATGCGCTGGCGTTGTCCGCCAGACAGCTTGACGCCGCGTTCGCCGACGAGCGTGTCGTAGCCGGAATTGCCATGCGAATCGCTGAGCTGCTGGATGAATTCGTCGGCCTGCGCACGGGCCGCGGCGGCGCGGATCTCTTCGCGGCTGGCGTCGGGGCGGCCGTAGGCGATGTTGTCGCAGATGGACCGGTGGAGCAGGGACGTGTCCTGAGTGACCATGCCGATGGCGCTGCGCAGGCTGTCCTGCGTGACCTGCGAGATGTCCTGGCCGTCGATGCGGATGTGGCCGCGTTCGACATCGTAAAAGCGCAGCAGCAGGTTGATGAGCGTGGATTTGCCCGCGCCCGAGCGGCCCACCAGGCCGATCTTTTCGCCGGGGCGCACGGTGAGCGTGAGGCCGTCCAGGACCTGGCGCTCATTGTTGTAGTTGAAGTAGACGTCGTCGAACTGAACTTCGCCGCGCGCGACGCGCAGGGTGGCCGCGTTGGGCGCGTCCTGGACTTTGGGTGCGTGGGTCAGGGTGGCGATGCCGTCCTGCACGGTGCCGATGTTCTCGAAAAGCGAGGTCATCTGCCACATGATCCAGTGCGACATGCCGTTCACGCGCAGCGCCATGGCAGTGACGGCGGCGACGGCGCCGGTGCCGATTTCGCTGCCATGCCAGAGCCACAGCGCGTAACCGCCGGCGCCCAGGATCAGCGCCGACACCAGCGCCTGGTTGACGATCTCGAACTGGCTGACCAGGCGCATCTGCCGGTAACCGGTTTCCTTGAAGTCCTCCATGGCGGCGCGCGCGAAGCGGGCCTCGCGGTTGGTGTGCGAGAAGAGCTTGACGGTGGTGATGTTGGTGTAGGCGTCGGTGACGCGGCCGGTCATGGACGAGCGGGCATGCGCCTGTTCCTTGCCGACCTTGCCCAGGCGCGGCACGAAATACATCATGGCCAGCCCGTAAAGCGCCATCCAGCCGATGAAGGGCAGCATGAGCCGCCAGTCGAACCCGCCGGCCAGTGCGACGATGGTGATGAAGTAGACGGCGATGCCGAGCACGATTTCGCAGAAAGTCAGCAGCACTTCGCGCACGGCCAGCGCGGTCTGCATAACCTTGGTGGTGACACGGCCGGCAAATTCATCGGAGAAGAACGACAGGCTTTGCCGCAGCATCATGCGGTGAAAGTCCCAGCGCAGGCGCAGCGGAAGATTGATGGCCAGGACCTGATGCTGAACCAGCGTGCGCAACGCGACGACGCCGACGCTGGCGCACAGCACGATGGCGATGCCCCACAGAACGCGCTGTTCGTGCGCCGACGCGGGCTCGCCGGCGTTCCAGGCGGTCAGCATGTCGACGACCTGGCCCAGGAAGGCGAAGAGCCATGCTTCGTAGATGGAGACGGCCGCGCTCAGGATCGCCAGTGCGGCGATGTAGCGGCGCGAGCCGTGGGTGCAGAACCACAGGAACGCGAAGAATCCCGTGGGCGGCGGGGGCACGTTCTCGGAAGGGAAGGGGTTGAGCTGGCTTTCAAATCTGCGGAACAAGGCAGAGACTCCAAATTCACGAATTAATGCGAGACGGTCGCGCGGCGGACCCGATAGGGTGATAACTCAGCGATATTTCAGCGTGTCGAAAAAGGCGGAAAGGCGCGCGAGCCGGGTGGGATTCAGGAGAAAGCCCCGGCGAGCCGGGCCATTCTTCTCGGAGTCCCCGGGTGGGTGGAGTCGGGCGGCCGGCATCGGGCGACCGGCATCGGGCGACCGGCACCTGGCGACCGGCGAAGCTGACGCAGGGGAGCCCGGCCGGGGCCGGTGGCGTGGCGGGCGCCGGATTTCACGCGTCGTTCGCAGGCGATCCTACCATCATCAGACGTCAGGCCGGCCCGATCCTTGCCGCCAACTCACGGCATGGCGGCGACGCGCCGCCGGAAGACGTCCGCCATGGTGGCCGCCGCCAGCGATAGCGGCGTGCCCTGCAGTGTCATGATGCCGATGCTGGCCACCGGCATCGGCACGTTGGCGCGAATACGCCGGGCGGCGTCGCCGTAGGGCTTGATGTCGAGCATGCCGGACGGGCAGAGGATGAGCGCGTCGCTGCGAGTCATGAGGCTCCACATGACGCCAAAGGTGTCGCACTCGACGACTCGCGTTGGCGCCGGCAGGCCATGTTCATGCAGGCCGTCCAGGAAGGCCTCGGTATGACTGCCGCCCGAGACGTTGAGCAGCCATTCACAGTGCCGGATGTCGTCCCAGCGTCGTGCGCGCGCCAGCGGGTGGCCCTTGCGGCAGGCAATCATGAATTCCAGCGGACGAATCTCCTCGAATTCGAATTCCCGGCCGCCCGGGGTGTCGTTCATGCGCGAGGCCAGCGCGAAGTCCAACGTGCCATTGCGCAGGGCAGGCTGCACCGACGGCAGCAGGCCTTCCGACACCTTGACCTTCGCGGCCGGCATGCTGGCGCGGAATTCGGCGAGCACATCGGGCAGCACGCTCAGCATGACCATGGGGGTGACGCCCACCGCCACGCGTGCCTGCGCGCCGCTGAGCAATTGGCGGATGTCCTGGCGCGCGAGCGCGAGTTGCGCCTGCGCGAGGCGGGCCCGGACCGTCAGATGTTCGCCGCACTCGGTAACCGCAATGCCCTGGGGACTGCGCGTGAGCAGCGGCGCGTCCAGCTCGGTTTCGAGCTCTTTGATGGCCTTGGTGACCGCCGCCTGGCTCAGATGCAGGCTGCGCGCGGCGGCGCGGATGCTGCGCAGTTCGGCCACCTTCAGCCACGCCCGCAGTTGATGGTCTTTCATGATGGCGCGATCCCGACAACTGGAAGTGGTCACCTTAACAAAAATATAGCCTTACATGCAGCGCGGACGCTCTCTAAGCTGATCTGCGATCAGGCCCGGCAAGACCGAGAGGCCTGGCTCGACAAAGCGCTTCAGGAGAATGCCATGCCGATCTTCGCCCGCCGTGCCGTTTCCTTGTTTCTTGTCCTGCTGGCAGCCACCGGTGCCAGCGCCGCCCGGGCCGCCTGGCCGGAAAGGCCCATCAAGCTTATCGTGCCGTACGCCGCGGGCTCGGGCCCCGACGTGGTGTTGCGCCCGATTGCCGACGCGCTCGGCCGCGATCTGGGGCAGCCGGTCATCGTGGAAAACCGGGGCGGCGCGGGTGGCATCGTCGGCACCCAGGCGCTGGCCTCGGCTCCGCCCGACGGTTACACCATAGGCTTTGGCAACATCGTCACGCTGGCCATCAACAAGAGCATGTATGCCAAGCTGCCCTATGACCCGCAGCGTAGTCTCGCGCCCGTCAGCCTGGCGATCAGCAATGCGCTGGTGCTGATCGCGCGCAACGGCCTGCCGGCCAACAACGTGCAGGAGCTGGTTGCATATGCGAAAAAGAACCCCGGCAAGGTCAGCGTGGGATCGCTGGGGGTCGGTTCCAGCGCGCATCTGGCGGGAGAAATGCTCAAGAGCGAGACGGGCGTCACCATGTTGCACGTGCCGTACAAGAGCGGCCAGCAGGCCGTGGTGGATCTGGCCGGCGGACAGCTCGACCTGATGATCGACAACGTCGCGGGGGTGCTGCCTTTCATTCGTTCCGGTCAGGTCAAGGTGCTGGGCGCCACCAGCACCACGCGCGTGCCGGTACTGCCGGAGGTGCCGACGCTGGACGAGTCGGGTCTGAAGGGTTTCGAGGTGGTGTCGTGGGGCGGCATCGTGACGCCGGCCGGCGTGCCAAAGCCGGTGATCGACAGACTGAATGCCGCCGTCGCCAAGGCGTTGCTGGACCCCGCGGTGCAGAAGCAGAACGAGACCCTGTCCGTCGACGCCACGCCGTCCACGCCAGCGCAATTCGCGGACCTGATCGCGGCCGAGATTCCGCGCTGGGCCGCGATGGTCAAGCAATCGGGCGCATCCGCCGACTGAACGCGCGCGGCGCAACGGGTGATGGAGATCGCGTGCTACGGCACGGTCCGCGCAGAACGGGAATTTCAGAATAGGGAGACACCATGACGAACACACTCTGGCGCTGGAGCGCGCTCGACCTGGCCCGCGCCATCCGCAACGGTGAAGTATCCAGCCGGGATGCGGTGCAGAGCTGCCTTGATCGCGCCCAAGTGGTCAATCCGGCCTTCAATCCGCTAACGCAGACCTATTCCAAGCAGGCGCTGCGCGCCGCGGATGCGGCCGACGCGGCGGTGCGCGGCAAGCAGGAATTGGGCGTGCTGCATGGCGTGCCGGTCACCATCAAGGCCAACGCGGATCTGGCGGGCACCGCCACGACCAACGGCGTGACGGCCTACCTGGACCGCATCGCACAGGAAAATAATCCGGCGGTCGACAACTGGCTGCGCGCGGGCGCGATCGTCATCGGACGCACGAATGTCCCGGCGTTCTCGTGGCGCTGGTTCAGTGACAACGATCTGCACGGCCGCACCCTCAATCCGTTCGATGTGGCGCGCACGCCAGGCGGCTCCAGCGGGGGCGCGGCCGTGGCGGCGGCATTGGGCGTCGGCCCGCTTGCCCACGGCAGCGACCAGGGCGGCTCGATCCGCTATCCCGCGTATGCATGCGGCGTGGCGGGGCTGCGACCTTCGCAAGGCCGGGTGCCGGCGTATAACGCAACGCAGCAATCAGAGCGCGCGGTGGCCTCGCAGATGGCGGCCACGCAAGGTCCGCTGGCGCGTACCGTGGCGGATCTGCGGCTGGGGTTGGCGGCGATGTCGGGCGGCGACGTGCGCGACCCCTGGTGGGTGCCAGCGCCGCTGGAGTTTGCCGATGTGAACGGCAACCGTCGCGTCGCGCTGTTCGCGGGCACTGAGCAGCACAAGGCCGCCGCCGCAGTAGCCGAGGCGCTGCAACGCGCCGCCGGCTGGTTGCAGGACGCGGGGTACATCGTCGAGATCGCCGAGCCGCCGCAATTCGACGCCGCAGCCGCGCTTTGGTTGGACGTGCTGATGAACGAGGCCGCCGGCTCCATGCAGCGCGAGATCGAACGCGCCGGTGATCTTGCCATCCAGAACGCTTACCAAAGCATGCTGGCGCACACGCCACGTCGGGACAAGGACAGCTTCATCCAGGCGATGGCGATGCGCACGACGATCCTGCGTGAATGGGGCCGCTTCTTTGAACGCTATCCCGTCCTGCTGATGCCCGTGTCTTTTGCGCTGCCTTTTCCCGTGGGTCGGGATCAGCAGGGCACGGGCGTGATGGCGGACATGCTGCGGGCGCAGAGTCCGTTGACCTCGACGGCGATTCTGGGACTGCCTGGGCTGTCGATGCCGGTGGGGCTGGCAGACGGCGTGCCGGTCGGTGTGCAGCTTGTGGCGGGGCGGTTCCGCGAAGACCGGTGCCTGGCGGCCGGCGAAGTCATCGAGGCGCGCGCGGGCTGGTCGGTGCTGGACCGGCTGGGGGCGTGAGCGCGCGCGGCCGCTACCGGTCGGTGTCTGGCGGAACTTCGCTGATCCGGGCTTTCGTGACCCGGTCTTTCGTGACCCGGTCATTCGTGACCCGGTCATTCGCGACCCGGTCATTCGCGACTCGATCGATTTTCGCGCACTGGTACAGCGCTTCCTTGTCCAGCACCGTCAATCCGCCGTAGTGCGTCTGCAGCACACCTTCGCGCGCCAGCCTGGTTAGCGCGGTGTTGCAGCGCTGGCGAGAGACGCCGCACAGACCGGCGATCTCTTCCTGCGATATGCGCAGCCGACCCTGCGTTCCCGAATGGATTTCGGCGTCCAGCTGGGCCGCAACGGCGCGCGCCACCGTGGTGTCGACGTCGAGCAGCACGTTGCTCGTGTAGCAGCCCATCAGCCAATTTACCCGCTGCGCCAGGTGCGTCATCAGCGCCTTGGTGAACTCGATGTTGTTGTTCCAGAGGCGCTCGCAGGTGTCTCGTGGCAGGATTACGATGCGGCTGGGCCGCAGGGCGACGACTTCATATTCGAAGCGCTCGCGGCGGATCATGGTGGCCTCGCCGAACCAGCTTCCCGTGCTGAATCCGGCCAGCGACAACGTGCGGCCATCGGTGCCGGGCGACGACCATTTCACCAGGCCTTCCACCACCCCGTACCAGCCGGGCGAGCGAGACCCCGCGCGAAACAGGTATTCGCCTGTCGTCAACGACACCGTGCGCAGCTCGGCGCGCACCACATCGCGCTCGAGTTCGGGCAGACCCTTGTACCAGGGCACCACGTCGAGCATCTTGTCCACGGCGCTACGCGCGGGCCGGCGACTCGCGTTGAGCGTGTCATTGCCCGCCAGGGCAGGCGGTTCGCGCATGTTCGTTCCCTGTCTGGAGGTGGGATGCGGCCCAGGTAAACCCTAGGATTCTTTGTCAACGTGATGACTGTCCGCAAGGGCGGCCGGGCCGCAGAATGTTTGACGCCTACGGGCCAAAAACCATAAGAGGAGACCGGTATGTTGTCAATGCCACGCCTGCTGTCCGCCACCGCCCTCGCCGGCGCCCTGTCCGCCACGCTGCTGCCCGCCACGGCCGCGCAGGCGCAAATGTCGGACGACGTGATCCGCATCGGATTCATTACCGACATGTCCGGCGTCTACTCGGGCCCTGACGGCCCCGGCGGCGCGGAAGCCATCAAGATGGCGATCGAGGAAATGGGCGGCCAGATCGACGGCAAGAAGATCGAACTGTTGACGGCAGACCACCAGAACAAGGCCGACGTGGCCTCGGCCAAGGCGCGCGAATGGTTCGACCAGCGCGGTCTGGACATGCTGATCGGCGGCACCAATTCCAGCACGGCGCTGGCCATGTCCAAGGTGGCCGCCGACAAGAAGAAACCCATCATCGTGGTGGGCGCCGGCGCCCCCGCGCTGACGAACGAGCAGTGCACGCCCTACACGCTGAACTACGCGTACGACACTGTCGCGCAGGCGCGCGGCACCGGCGCGGCGGTGGTCAAGACGGGGGGCAAGCGCTGGTACTTTCTGACGGCCGACTACGCCTTTGGACACGCGCTGCAGGCCGACACCACCAAGGTCGTCGAGGCGGGCGGCGGCAAGGTCGTGGGCAGTGTGAAGCATCCGCTGGCCGCCAGCGATTTCTCGTCGTTCCTTTTGCAGGCGCAAAGCAGCAAGGCGGAGATCCTGGCGCTGGCCAATGCCGGCGCGGACGCGACCAATTCGATCAAGGCCGCGAACGAGTTCGGCATCACCAAGACGATGAAGCTGGCGGGCATGATCATGTTCATCAACGACATCCACGCCATGGGCCTGCCGGCCGCGCAGGGCATGTACCTGACCGACAGCTGGTACTGGAACGCGTCGGACGAAACGCGCGCCTGGGCGCGCAAGTTCTTCGAGCGCCGCCAGGCCATGCCGTCGTCCTTGCAGGCGGCCGACTATTCGGCGGCGTTGCAGTACCTGCGCGCGGTCAAGGCAACCGGCACGGACGACGCGGACAAGGTGCTGACTTACCTGCGCGAAAACAAGCTGAACGACATCTACATCAAGGACGGCGTCGTGCGTCCCGATGGCCGCGTCGTGCACGACATGTACCTGCTGCAGGTCAAGCGCCCGGATCAGTCGAAAGCGCCGTGGGATTACTTCACGGTGGTGCAGGCCATCGACGGCAACGAGGCCTTCACGAAGCAGTCAGAAAGCCGCTGCGCGCTGTGGAAATCCTAGGAGAACGGCATGGCCAAACGCAAAGTGATCGTGACCATCGCCCCGACGGGGGGCATGGCCTTGAAGAGCCAGAATCCGCACCTGCCGACGCAGCCCGCGGAGATCGCGGATGATGTCTACCGCTGCTACAACGCCGGGGCAAGCGTAGTGGCGCTGCATGCGCGGCGCGCGGATGACCTGGCGACGTGCGATGCCGGCGTGTACCGGAAAATGAACCAGCTCATCCGGGAGCGGTGCGACATCGTCCTGAACAACTCCACCGGCGGCGGCGTGCACGGCGACATGGTGGCCGAGACGTCGCCCGGCACGTGGGAGATCCTGTGGGAGGAGCGTCTGAAGGGCATGGATGCGGGCGCCGAGATGTGCACGCTGGACGCCACCACGCTGAACCTGGCGTTCGGCGACCGCGAATACCTGATGAACACGCCGCTCAGCAAGGGGCGCGAGCTGGCGGCCGGCATGAAGGCGCGCGGCATCAAGCCCGAGTGGGAGGTGTTCAGTCCCACGCATATCCTGCAGGACGTGACCACGCTCATCAATGAAGACCTGGACGAAGGCCCGCACTTCATCAACCTGGTCATGAATGTGCATCGCAACTTCCAGAACGCCATGCCGTTTTCGCCGCGGCATCTGCAGATGATGGTGGACCTGCTGCCCAGGAACAGCGTCTTCTGCGTAAGCGGTATCGGGCCGTCGCAACTGGAGGCCAACATCAGCGCGCTGCTGCTGGGCGGCCACGCGCGCGTCGGGCTGGAAGACAACCTCTACTACCGGCACGGCGAGCTGGCCACCAATGTGCAGCTGACCGAGCGCATCGTGCGCATCATCCGCGACATGGACATGGAGCCGGCCACGCCCGCCGAGGCGCGCGAAATCATGGGCCTGCCGCTGAAAAGCGGCATCCGCCCGGAGTTCGCGCTTTGACGCAACCGTCAGGCGGTGCGGCGCAGGGCCGCGGACCCGTTGCCAAATCCCGCCGCCCCGGTCCATAATCTGCGCTTTGTTAACTGATAACCGTTCGCATTATTGTCAATGCGGAAGGTGTCGCGGGCGGGATCGTGAGCGGATCGGAAGGGGCATCCCAGGACTTCGAAAGCCTGTACGGCAATCATCACGGCTGGCTGCTGGCCTGGGTGAACTGGCGCCTGGGCAATGCGGCCGATGCCGCCGACCTGGCGCACGACGCGTTCGTGCGCCTTTTGACGCGCCCGTGCAAGTTCGACAACGCCCGGCATGCCAGGACCTATCTGCGCCGGATGGCCAACGGCATGTGCATCGACCTGTGGCGCCGCCGCGACCTGGAGCAAGCCTGGCTGGACGCCCTGGCGGCGCAGCCGGAACCCACGGTGTCGTCGGCCGAAGACCAGGCCATGGTGCTGCAGGCGCTGGGCGAGATCGACGCCATGTTGCGCGGACTGCCGCCCAAGACCGCCCACGCCTTCGTGATGGCGGTGGCGTGCGAGATGACCGACCAGGAAGTGGCCGACGTGCTGGGCGTGTCCTCGCGTATGGTCCGCAAGTATGTCGCGCAGGCCATGCTGAGCTGCATGAAGCTGGAAGCGCGGCTGGCGGCGGGGATGGCGGGCGAGCCGTCGATGCCGCAGGTGGCGGCCCCATGACCGCCGCGCAAGCGCGCGAGCCCTCCCATCGCGCGATGGAGCAGGCCGCCGAATGGTATGCGCTGCTGCGGTCGGGCGATGCGTCGGCCGCCGAACGCCAGCAATGGCAGCAATGGATCGACCGCGCGGCAGAACACCGTGAAGCCTGGGGTTACGTTGAACGTATCGGCCGCCGCTTTTCTCCCCTGCAATCCAGTCCGGACCGGGATGCCGCCGTGACGGCGTTCGGGCAAGCCGCGGCGGCCCGGCCGCGCGCGCGCCGGCAACTGCTGCTGGGCATGGCGGGCGCGCTGGGCATGGCGGGGCTGGGATGGACGGCGTGGCGGCAGACGCCGCTGCCGCTGGTGGCCTCGACCTGGGGCGCGGACCATCGGGCGGGACTGGGCGAAACCCGGCAGATCGCCCTTGAGGACGGCACCCAGGTCTGGTTGAAGGCGCTCAGCGCGTTCGATGTCGACTATGGCGCCACGCTGCGCCGGTTGCAGCTGGTCGCCGGCGAACTGCTGATCGATACCGCCAAGGATTCCCTGCGTCCCTTTGTGGTCGACACCGCCCAGGGGCGCCTGCAGGCGCTGGGCACGCGTTTCACGGTGCGTGGCGAGGACGATGGCGTGGTGGTCGCCGTGCATGAAGGGGCCGTCCGGATCGACACGGCGGCCAGCCGCGCCAGCGGCATCGTGGCGGCGGGGCAGCAGGCGAGGTTCACCGCGAACGCGCTGGATGGGTTCGTGCCCGCGGACCCGGCGCGCGAGGCCTGGACGCGCGGCGTGCTGGTGGCCGACGACACGCCGCTGGCCGACGTGGTGGCCGAATTGCGCCGGTATCACTTCGGCCACCTGGCCGTGGCGCCTGACGTTGCCGGCCTGCACGTCTTTGGCAGCTATCCCATCCGCGAAACGGACCGCGCGCTGAACATGCTGGCCTCGGTGCTGCCGGTCCAGGTGCGCCGCACGATGCCCTGGTGGATCAGCCTCGAAGCGCGGGCCTGAAAAAAATCCGCGAAACGGTTCCGGGTTTTGCCGGCTCGTTCGAATAAGGAGAGTAAGAGACGCTCGCGCCCTGCCATCCGCGGGGCCGGCGCGCCGCTCTGACTTCCCGAACCCTACGCACGAGAGCACTGGTCCCGTCATGTCCCACCGTCATTCCTGCCCCGCCGCGGCCTTCCCCGTGACCCGCGCGCGCGCCCTGGCCCGCCGCTGCGGGCGAATCCCGTCCTGGGGCTTGCCACTGGCCCTGGCGATGGCCATGTCCGCCGTCTGGGGCCCGTCCGCCCACGCGCAGGCGGCGCCCGCCGCGGCTGACGTGGCCGATCTCTTCACCTTCGACATTGCGCCCGCGCCGCTGAACCAGGTGCTGACGCGGCTGGCGAACGAGTCCGGCATTCTGTTGGCCGCCCAGCCGTCGCTGGTGGCCGACCGCCAGAGCAATGGCGTGCGGGGCCGCTATACCCGCCACGAGGCCCTGGACCGGGCGCTAGCCGGAACGGGACTGCGCGCCACGCGCGAGGCGCCGAACCAGTACCGGCTAAGCCTCTTGCCCGCCGCGCAGGCCACGACGCTGGAACCGGTGACCGTGACGGCGTCAAGCCTGTACAGCGGCCTGCCGCCCGTCTACGCCGGCGGCCAGGTGGCGCGGGGCGGGCGCCTGGGCCTCTTGGGCGACCGCGACGACATGAGCACGCCGTTCAGCGCGACGCAGTACACCGCCAAGCTGATCGAGGACCAGCAGGCGCAGAACATCGGCGACGTGCTGGTCAATGACCCGACCGTACGCAATACCTATTCGCGCGGCGCGGGACGCGACGAGTTCAACATCCGCGGCTTCACGCTGTTCAACTACGACGTGTCGTTCAACGGCTTGTACGGCGTGTCGCCGCGCAATTCGAGCTCGCTGATCGGCGTGGAGCGGGTGGAAGTGCTGCGCGGCCCCAACGCGCTGCTGAACGGGATGGCGCCGTATGGGTCGGTGGGCGGTTCCATCAACCTCGTGCCCAAGCGCGCCGGCGCCGATCCGCTGAACCGCTTTACCGTGTCCTACATCAGCGACAGCCAGTTCGGCGCGCACGCCGACCTGTCGCGCCGCTATGGCGAGAGCCAGGAGTGGGGCGTGCGCCTGAACGTGGCGGGCAGCGGCGGCGACCTGCCGATGGACGGGTCCAAGGAAGACCTGGGCGCGGTGGCGCTGGGCCTGGACTACCAGGGCGAGCGCCTGCGCCTGGAAGGCGACATCAACTACCAGAACCGCACCACCGATGCGCGCAGCGGCCTCCTGTTCCCGCCGCCTTCCGGCGTCGATATCGGCCGGGCGCCGGACGCGCGCCGCAATTTCTTTCCGTCGTGGACCTACTGGAAAACCAAGGAATGGTCGGGCGCGCTGCGCGCCGAGTACGACGTGTCGCCCGATTGGACCGTCTACGGCGCGGTGGGCGCGCGCAAGCATGATTTTGAAAGCATGCAGACCAGCTGGCTCATGCTGAACGAAGCGGGCGACATCGGCGCGGTGCCGGCCCGCCTGAACGAGTCGCTGATCAGCAAGACGGGCGAGGTGGGCGTGCGCGGCCGCGTGCAGACCGGCCCGCTCAAGCATGAGCCGGCGCTGAGCGCCAGCGTGCTGGACATCGACTATTCGGCGGCGCGGATCCGGTCCAGCACGGTGTTCTCCAACATCTACAACCCCGTCGACCTTGCCAAACCGAACATCGCGCGTCCGTCGGATCTGCCCCGTGTCAGCGACTCGCGGCTGTACAGCATTGCGCTGGCCGATACGATCTCCCTGGCCGACGACCGCGTGCAGTTCATTGCGGGTGTGCGGCACCAGCGCGTGGAATCCACCAACTTCGACGCGATGAGCGGCCGCCAGACGTCGAACTACAACGAGTCCGCCGTCACGCCGGCGTTTGCGCTGACCGTCAAGCCCACCGAGCGCCTGTCGCTGTACGGCAACTACATCGAAGGGCTGAGCCAGGGCGGGACCGCGCCCCAAGGGGCCGTCAACGCCGGCGAAGTGTTTGCGCCGGAAATCTCCAAGCAGTTCGAAGTGGGCGCCAAGTACGACTTCGGCCAGTTCGAAACCACCCTCAGCGCGTTCCAGATCGAGCGCCCCAGCAGCTACCTGGATCCGGCCTCCCTGCGCTACGTGTCCGACGGCAAGCAGCGCAATCGCGGCCTGGAATTCCTGGTGCAGGGCGAGCCGGCCCGCGGCGTGCGGCTGCTGGGCGGCGTGGCCTACACGGATGCGCGCCTGACGCGCACGGAAGGCGGCGTGAACGACGGCAACCGCGCGCCCGCCGTGCCGCGCCTGCAGTTCAACGCGTCGGCCGAATGGGACACGCCGTTCGTGCCGGGCCTGACACTGACGGCGCGCATGCTGCGCACCAGCTCGCAGATCGTCGACGTCGCCAACACGCAGGAGATCCCGGGCTGGACGCGGTTCGACGTGGGCGCGCGCTATGCCTTCAACGCCAACGGCAAGCCCGTGGTCATCCGCGCGATGGTCGAGAACGTGCTGAACAAGAACTACTGGCAGTCGGCGGCGCGCGAAGGCCTGACGGTCGGCGCGCCGCTGACGGTGCTGTTGTCCGTCAGCACGGAGTTCTGAGGCAGGCCCGCATCAGAACTTGTACGCCACGCCCGCGCTGAATGCGCGGCCGTTGCCCGGCAGGAAGATGGGCATCGCGGGCGTGGCGGTGTTGCGGATGGCGTAGCTGCTGGCGTAGGTCTTGTCGGTGAGGTTGTCGGCGGTGACGTAGCCGCTCCAGTGCGCGTCGTGCTCGTAGGCGATCTTGAAGCCGAGCAGTGCGTAAGCGTCCTGCTGCGTGCCGGGCGCATTGGCGTGGTTGGTTTCGGTGTCGCTCATCAGCCAGCGCACGTTGGGGCCGAAGCGCCAGCCGCCAATGCGGTACATCACTTCGGCGCTGAGCAAGTGGCGCGGCACGCCGGCGATGCGGTTGCCCTGGTATTGGCCATTGCGGAAGCGGAAGTCGCTGAGCGTGTACGCGATGCGGTAGTCGAACATGCCTTCGCCGGGCGAGGGCAGGGTGCCGTAGAGCCCGGCTTCGATGCCCTGGTGGCGCGTGCGGCCGTTGTAGTTGTAAGTGCCGGCCGGCGTGCCGTTTTCGTTGGTGACGGACATCAGCTCGTCCTCGACGTTGCTGCGGTACAGCGACACGCTCCAGTGCTGGTCGCGGCCGGCGGCCGTGAAGGCGCCATCCCCGCCGATTTCATACGTCAGCGCGCGCTGCAGGTCCAGCTTGCTCATGGACGTGCTGGCGGTTGCCGGATTCATCGGCGCGGCGACTTCGCCATTGACGATTTCCCAGAAGGTCGGCACCTCGTTGCTGCGGCTGACGTTGGCGTACCAGCGCTGGGATGCGGCCGGCTGCCAGATGACGCCCATCTTCGGAGTGGCGTAACGCCAGTCCTGATCCAGTGTCTTGCCGCTGTTGCGTTCGTGCGCGTCCCGCACGGCGTCGGTGTATTTCACGTCGCCGACCACGCTGAACTGCGGGGTCAGATGCCAGTCCAGGCCGACCATCGCGCTGCGATTCTCGGCGCGCAGGTCGTAGTTGCCGAAGCGTTGCAGGCGCTGGCCGTCGGACGGCCGGATCGCGTACAGGTCGCGGTCCATGTTGCTGCGCTGCCAGTCCAGCCCCGCGCGGTAGTCCACCGTGCCGACCTTGCCGTTCAGTTGCCAGGCGATGCCATAGGTGTCGCCGTCGGTCACGTTGGCGACCTGGGGATTGGTGAAGTCGTCGTTGGTGTGCTGCCAGTAAACGCCCGCCGCCTGGTTCAAGGCCTCGGTGCCCCAGAAGCTGCGGTTGGCCAGGCGAAACTGGTTGGTGTTGCGATGCGGATCGCGGTTGTAGACGTTGTTGGCGATGTCCTGCGGCGAGTTGCCGTCGCCCAGCACGCTGCGCGGGTCTTCAAGCATGCGCGCCTTCGGGATGGGCTGGGGGATGTCGAACTTCAGGTCGGTGTATGAAAGATAGGTGCGGTTCTCGAAGAGACCGCGGCGAAATCCCACGTTGCCCTGAAAGCTGGTGCGCTCGGACGACGAGTGATGGCGGTAACCGTCCGACTTGTCGTAGCCGAAGGCGAAGCGGCCGTCGAACCGTTCGTCCTGAAAGCCCTTGGCCAGCGTGACGTTGCGCATGCCAAAGCTGCCGCCGCCCAGCCGGATGAAGTCGCCCTGCGTGCCGGTGAGCGACTGGAAGTCCACCTCGCCGCCCAGCGTGCTGGCGCCGGGGGCCAGCGCGTTGGCGCCGCGCCGCACGCTGATGAGGCCGGCGTTGCGCGGTTCAAGCAGGCTGATGATGAACGAGCCGTCCGCGTCGTTCAGGGGCAGGCCGTCCTGCATCAGCAGGATGCCGCGCGACAGCGGGTTGCTCTGGATGCCGGAGCCGCGGATGTTCAGGCGCGGCTGGTCCAGGCCGCCGAAGAATTCTTGCACGATCACGCCGGGCTGGTAGTCCAGCGCATCGCGCAGCGTGATCAGGCGCACCGCTTGCTGCGGCTGGATCAGGTTGGTGCCGCCGGGCACGGACTGCAATTCGGCTTGCGTGCGCTGCACGCTGGGTTCAAGGGCGTTTGCAACGGCGGCGCCCGAGACGACGACGGGGGCCAGCGACGGCGCCTCCTGCGCCACGGCGGCGGACAGCCCGAGGGCGCCCAGGGTGAGAGTGGAGGCGAGCTGGCGCAGGACAGGGGTAGACATCAGAAGGTTTCCACGAAGAACGGGCCTGGGCGTTACCAGGAAAGGTGAAACATGATCTTGGCCAGCAAGACGATGCCAGCCATGTGACAGAAAACGCTCAGGTGCACGCGAGAGCGCAGCGCGGCGTGCAGGCGCTGGCGGCGCGCCAGCGTCATGGCCGTGATCACGTGCAGCAGCACGCTGCCGGCCAGGGCCATCTTCAAGAGCAGCAAGGCGCCGAAGGCCGAGCTGCCAGGGCTGGCGAGCGCGGCGCGGTAGTGCCAGGCCATGACCAGCCCGCAGGCGTAGAGCACCGCCAGCACCCAGGGCATCACCCCCCGAACCCGCGGCGCGAGCTCCTGCGACAGCGCGCGGCGCACGTCGGCGGGCAGGCGCCGGGCCACGGGTTCCAGGAACAGCACTTCGAAGATCACCGTGCCGATGAAGATCAGCGCGGCGTACAGATGCACGATGTGCAGGACGATGTAGGTCATGGTTGGTTCCTTGAGTCGAGCAGCAGGGCATGCAGGCGTTCGGCGTCGGCGGCGCGTTCGGGGCTGCCGATCGGGCCCGAGAGTGCGATGGGTTCGACGCGGCCCTGGCCGACCACGACGCAGCGGTCGACCAGCCCCAGCAGTTCGTGCGGGTCATGGCTGATGCAGATGAGGGCTGCGCCGCGGCGCGCCACTTCTTCGTGGCAGCAGGCCGAAAGCTGGCGGCGCAGCGCGGGGTCCAGCGCGCTGAAGGGCTCGTCGAGCAGCAGCAGGTCGGGTTCGAGCGCCAGCGCGCGCGCCAGCGAGACGCGCTGCGCCATGCCCCCGGAAAGCTCTGCAGGCCACGCGCTGCCCGCGCCGTCCAGGCCGACGCGGGCAAGCCAGGCCTCGGCCATGGCGTGGGCATCGGCGGTGCGTTGACCCGCCGCGCGCAGCGGCAGCGCCACGTTGTCCCGCGCATTGCGCCAGGGCAGCAGCCGCGGTTCCTGGAACATCAGCACCGGATGCCGGAACGTGTTGCGCAGCGTGCCTTGCGTCGGCGCGAGCAGGCCCGCCGCCAGGCGCAGCAGCGAACTCTTGCCGGCGCCGCTGGGCCCGACAAGGCCAAGCCGCTCGCCGGCCGCGAGCCGCAGGTCGACCTGCGCCAGCACGGTCTGGGGGCCAAAGCGCAGCGCAAGGTTTTGCATCTCAAGCATGGCTTGGCTCCATCCAGCGTCCCAGCCGGCGCTGCAGCGGTTGCAACAGCGCGAATTCCAGCAGCGCAACCAGGCCGAAGATCAGCAGCACCCAGGCGAAGAGTTCAGCGGTGTCGAAGGTGCTGCGGGCGTTGGCGAGCGCGTAGCCGATGCCGTTTTCCGCGCCCAGCACTTCGGCCATCACGACCAGGCGCACGCCGCCGCACAGGGCAATGAGCAGGGCGGCCAGCAGCGGCGCGCTGAGCGCGGGCAGGTACAGGTGCCGCAGCCGCAACCACGGGCCGTAGCGGTAGACGTGCGTCATCTCCACAAGCCGCCGGTCCACGTGCAGCATGCCCTTGACGGTATTGACGTACATGCCGGGCGCCATCATCAGCGTCGTGATGAAGATCACCATGGGCGAGCCCATGCCGAACCACAGCATGGCTAGCACCACCATCACCACGGGCGGCACCGCCATCAGCAGCCAGCGCAGGGGCTCGATGAGGCCGCGCAGGCGTGCGCTGTGTCCGGCCAGCACGCCCAGCGTGAAGCCGATCGAGGCGCCGGCCAGCACGCCCGCGCCGATGCGCATCAGGCTGACGCCCGCGTTGGCGAAGAACTGCTCGCTGCGCACCAGGGGGCCGATGGCGCGTAGCGCCTCCCATGGCGTGGCCATGAGCAGCGGGCCGAGATGGCGGGCAGTCAGGTGCCACGCGAGTACCAGCAGCAGGATGCCGGCCACGCTCCAGCCGCGCGAGGTGCGCGCGGGACTTGCGGCGGGCGCGCTCATGGTCCGTAGAATCCGACGGGCGGCAGGTCGCCGCCGATGGCCTGCGGAAAGCAGCTGGCCAGCAGGCGGTACAGCGCCTCCAGTTCAGGACGGGCGTCGTGGGCGCTGCGGCTGTCCAGCCGCGTGCCGCGGATCGCGGTCACGATGGCAGGCGCGGGCAGGTGGGGTAGGTGTTCGCGCACGAGGTCGGCGCAGGACTCGGGATTGGCGGCGCACCAGCGCGCCGACGCCGCATACGCGACATCCACCGCCCGGCACAGTGCGGCGTCGCCCGCCACGCCGGCGCCGGCCATGACACCTGCCTGCGGCAGCGAAGGCTGTTCCGGAAAGCGGGCGCGCCACGCGGCTTCCAGGCTTTGGCCGCGGTGCAGCGCCACGCCGCCCGCTTGTTCGGCGCGCCACAGCAGCAGCGAGGCCATGGGCTCGACGAGCAACACGCTTTCGGCCTGGCCGCCCAGCATGAGGGCAATGGCGTCCTGCCCATCGCGGGTGCGGCGCAGCGTGACGTGGGCGAGGCCCTGCTCGGTCTGGGCTTGCAGCAAGGTGTCCAGCAGCACGGCCGGCAGGTCGCGTTGGAAGGGTGCCACCAGTTCGCGTCCGGCCAGGTCGGCGAAGGTCTTGACGTCGGGATTGCGGCTCACCAGCCACAGGATGCCCCACACGGAAATGTTCAGCAGGCGCACCGGCATGCCGCGGTTGTGCAGCAGCGCGGGCAGGGTGCTGGGCGCGGCGCTGAAGTCGACGTCGCGGTTCACCAGCAGCGTGCGCAACTGGTCCGGCGTTTGCCACAGGCGAAAGCGCAGCGTGTTGGTGTGGTCGGCCAGTGCGCCAGTGGCTGCCATGTGCATCAGCGGATAACTGACGACGGCGCCGGGGCCGGCAAGCGTCAATTGGGCCCGGCGGTCGGACACGGCGGCCCTGACGATTTCAAGGCGCGGCAGGAGGGCGGCGCCCAACGCCGCGGCGCAAAACCGGCGGCGGGTGTGCTGATGTGCGGTCATTATTCTAAATACGAATTATTATCGTTTTATTCTGACACTCAGCCTGAAAGACCCAGAATGACAAATATCAATGTGCTGGAGCCGCGCGCGGCGGCTGCCCGCCTGCTTGCAAGGCATCCGCTGCTGGCCGGCCTGCCGGCGGACGTGGCCGACGATCTGCTGCTGGAGGCCAGCGTGATGCGCGCGCCGGCCGGGCAGATACTTTTTGGCGAAGGCGATGAAGCGCGTCACTACCTCCTGGTCGAAGCGGGGCAGGCCGAGGTCATGCGCTACAGCTACAACGGCGACGAGCGCGTGTTCCGCGTGTTCGAGCCGGGACAGTTGATGGCCGAGGCCGCAATGTTCATGCCGCATGGCCGCTATCCCATGCAGGCGCGTGCGCGCACAGACGTGCAGTGCTGGCGGCTTGTCCGCGGCAAGCTGCACGATGCTTGCCGGCGGTGGCCCGATCTGGCGCTCAAGCTGCTGGCCGGCATGAGCCAGGCCGTGTATGACCAGGTGAACCGGGTGGACTGGATGACGTCGAGCTCGGCGGCCGAGCGGTTGGCGAACTACCTGATGGGTTTGCGGGAACGGCAGGGCGCCGAGGTCACGCTGCCGTTGAACCAGCGGCAGCTGGCGGCGCACCTGGGCATTCGCGCGGAAACGCTCAACCGGCTGTTGAACGACTGGCAAGCGCAGGGCTATATCAGCGGCAAGCGCAGCCAGTGGGTGGTGACCGACCCGGCCCATCTGGCCAGTCTGGCGATGACGGCGAAGCGGCCGTTTTGATTCGCGAAGGGTCGGGACTGCGCGTGCGCGCGAGTGGGGACGCGGCTGCGGCGCGCGTCAGCCCTTGACCTGGGCTGGCTGATAGAAGCAGTACCCGCTGTTGCGTAGCGTCTTGACTGGCAGCGTCTGCCCGCTCAGGGCTTCGACGCGGCGGCGCAATCGGCGCATTTGCGTGTCCAGCCGGCGTTGGTCGTATTCCAGATAGTCGGCACCCAGCGCCTCGACGATCTGGCGGCGGCTGATGTTTTCGCCGGGTTGGCTCATGAGGACATGCAGCACGGTCAGGTCCTGCTGCGACAGCGGCATGGCCTCGGCGCCGGGGATGTGCAGGCGGCGCGGGCCGATTTCCAGCAACCAGCTGGGAAGCGGCTGATCCTGACCCGGCTGGGGCAGCCCCAGGCGGCGCACCAGCGCGGCGAGTGTGGCGGCCAGTTCGTCCAGGTCGCAGCCCTTGCCCAGGTAGTGATCGGCGCCCATGGCAAGGCCCGAGATCCGGTCGCGGCCGGTCTGGCGCGCACTGAACACCACGATGCCGACCTGCTGGCCTTGCTGGCGCAGCCGCTGGATCAGGTCCAGGCCGCAACCGTCCGGCAGGCCGATGTCGATGACGGCAAGATGGTGGCGGCCGGGATCGAAGCGCTGGTCGAATTCCTGCAGGCTGGACACGCACGAAGGCGCGTACCCCAACTCTTCGAGGAACTCGCCGAGCTCCTGGCGCAGCACGGGTTCGTCTTCGAGCAGGATCACGTCGGGCATGGCGCGCCCGCGGAATGCAGCGTGAAGGGCTGGTGTAATCTGCCGGGTTGCACGGGAATGCTGCGTAAATTGCGATTGATGAAACGGGAATGTTACTCCAGGGCCACGCTGTGGCTGGCGCTGCTGGCCTGCCTCTTCGCGGGTCTTGTGGCCGCGGCCGGGCCGGCGCGCGCCGAGCCGCTGCGCCTGGATGGCCAGGAGCGCGTGCAGGATGCAAGCGGCCATCTTGAGCGGCTGATCGATCCCGATGGCGGGCTTGATGTCGCGCACGCGGCCGCCGCGGACGGCTGGACGGCGCTGCCGGGCAGCCTGAGCGCGGGGTTCACGCCCGCGACGATCTGGCTGCGCCTGCCCGTGCAGGTGGACAAGGTCATGCACGGCGGCTGGATGCTGCGCCTGAGCAATTCGCTGCTGGACGACGTGCGCATCTATGTGGGCCACGCCGGCGGCTGGACGATGCTGGGGCGCAGCGGCGAGGATCTGGCGCGGCGCAAGTGGCCGGTGGACTATCGCAGCCCCGTGATCCAGTTCAATCCGTCGCAACCCGGCGCCTACGTCATCCTGGTGCGGCTTCAAAGCAAGAACGCGCTGGCGACGCGGCTCGAAGTCTGGCAGCGGCTGGCGTTCGACAACCAGTCGCGGCGCGAAGGCTTGCTGTTCGGGCTGTACTTCGGCTTTTACCTGCTCCTGATCTGCGCGCACGCCGCGTTCTGGCTGGTGACGCGCGCGCCCATGAGCGGCCTGTTCCTGGCCTACATCGGCAATTGCGTCTTCAACGAGGTGCTGTCGCTGGGGTTGGTGCAGCAGTTGACGGGCCTGCCCGTGGCCTGGAGCGACCGCTTGCTGGGCGTGGGCATTGCCGTCAGCCTGCCGGTGGCGCTGCGCGTCGCGTTCCGCCAGTTGAATCTGGAAGCGCTATATCCGCGAGCCGTGCGCGGCCTGTACTGGCTGTTCTGGGGCATTGCCGCCGTGTGCTCGGCGCTGATCGTGACGGGGCATTATGGCGCCGGCATGCTGCCGATCCAGACGCTGGGGCTGCTGGTGATCATCGCGTTCATCGTCCTGGGCGCGTACCTGCTCAAGCGGGGCTGGCGGCCGGCGCGCGTTTTCGCGTTGGCGTTTGGCGTGTTCTACGTGGGCGTGCTGATCGCCTTCCTGCGCAACCTGGGGGTGTTCCCGGTCAACGCCTTCACCGAGTACGTGTCCACGCTGGGCACGATGCTGCACATGCTGCTGCTCAGCCTGTTCATCGTGGGACGCTACGAGCGCCGGCGCCGCGTCCGGGAATTGCAGCAGGCCAATCTGGCGGCCGATCTGGCGCGCCAGCACAGTCATTGGCTGGAACGCGAAGTGGCCCTGCGCACAACAGAAATGCAGAGCGAGATCGAACGCCGGGTCGCGCTGGAAGGCGAACTGCGCACCTCGCTGGAAAAGGAACGGCAGATGTTCACCGAGCAGCGCGAATTCGTGGCGATGGTGTCGCACGAGTTCCGCACCCCGCTGGCGATCATCACGACGTCGGCCCAGCAATTGGGCCGCAACCTTGCCGCGCCGCTGGAAAAAAGCCTGGCGCGCTGCGCCAACATCCGCGATGCGGCCATGCGCCTGTTGGCGCTGGTGGACGAATACCTGACCGATGACCGCATGCGCGAGCCGCGCGCCGAACTGCGCCTGACCCGGTGCGACCTGCCCGCGCTGCTGCAGGATCTGGCAAGCGAGTATCCGCCGGGCAGGGTGCAGTGCGCCTACGAAACGCAGACCCGGACGCTTGACTGCGACGCGGGCCTGCTGCGGATCGCGCTGCGCAACCTGCTGGCCAATGCCGACCGGCATTGCGCCGAGGGCGGGACGGTCAGCGTGTCGGTGCGCGAGGACGGGGACCAGCTGCGCATTGCGGTTTCCAATCCCGGCAGCGCCATTCCGGCCGGAGAGCAAGAACGGCTGTTTCAGAAATACTATCGGGGGCAGAATGCCACCCGGCATCCGGGGGCGGGACTGGGGCTGTATCTGGTCAGTTCCATCGCAGCGCGGCTGGGCGGTTGGGTGGCACTGGAAGCGGCCGGGGGCGTCGAGCCGGTGCGCTTTTGCATTACGTTGCCTCACCTGCGAGCCGGCTGAAGCCGGCACTGCCGCGAATATTGCGACGTGCGCGGCAATTGTTGCGTAAATGCATCCATTCCGCGCCATCCTTCGCGGGCCGCCGACGGTTCAAACGGGGGAAAAGCGCCGTCTTTTGGGCCTATTTGCGGCTATTCCACGAGAAACGGCTGCAGCTATTACAAGTTGCTCAGATTCGCTCAGATTCCGTTTTGCAATGATCGGTACATTTCAGACACGAAATTTACATGGTCACTACAAAATGTCTCGCCGCTTTCCGCTTACTCGCCTCGCCGCTTTGCTTAGCCTGAGCCTGCCGTTTTCCGCCCCGTCGGCGCTTGCACAGCCCACCGACTACATCCTCCATGCGGGTAGTGTGCCCACCGTTGTCAACGTTGGGGATTACACCTCGATCAGCCTGGTCGGCGGCACGATCGTGGACGGCGACGTCGTGAACGATGGCTTGATGTGGCCGATGCGCTTCAGCCCCAATGGCGGCATCAAGGTGCAGGGATCGACCGTCAATGGCTCGATCATCAACCAGGCCGCCCGGCAACTGACCAGCAATCGCGCCGGTATCAGCATCTCGGCCGGCGCCATGGTCAAGGGCGACATCATCAACGAATATCGGATTTCGGGCGAGTACAGTTCGGGCGTCGGTATCGAAGTGATCACCTCGAGCACAGTGCTGGGCAAGATCATCAACAACGGAAGCATCGACGCGGGCATCGTTGTCTCGGACGGCACGGTCACCGGCGGCATCCTCAACAACGGCGTCATCAATCCCAAGATGGATGGCATTGCCCTTGACGTCGCCGGCGCCAGCGCGCCGATGACGATCGTCAACGGCGGCACGATCGCCGGCGACGTGATGCTTGGCACGTCCACCCTGGACATCACCGGCGGCACCATTACGGGTGGCGTCGTGGGCCCCGACGCCATCATGAACATCAATGGCGACTTCGGGGCAACCTCCAAGATCAGCGTCGGCCAGATCAACGTCGCGCCGGCCGCGACGCTGACGCTGAACGGCAACACCATGAAGGGCCTGGTGAACGTGAAGGGCACGCTGGCGGGTTCCGGCGAAGTCGGCCCGACGACCTTGGAGTCGGGTTCGACCCTGTCGCCCAACGCCGCGGCGCAGTCGAACCACATCTTCATGATGTCGATGTCGCCGGTTGTCGTCACCCCGCCGTCGCCGATCGGCACCATCACGGTGAATGGCGACCTGACCTTCAAGCCGGGCTCGACCTATCGCGTCGACGCCACCGCCGAGGGCAAGAGCGATCGCGTCAAGGTCACCGGCACGGCCAATCTGGCGGGCTCCGTGGTGCACGTGGGTTCGGGCGGCACGTACGCCGAATCGACGGCCTACACCATCCTGTCGGCCAACACCCTGAACGGCCACTTCGACAGCGCGACCAGCGACATGGCCTTCCTGCAACCGTCGCTCAGCCATCAAGGCAACCAGGTCGTGCTGACGCTCGACAAGAAGCAAGTGCCGACCGACCCGGATCCCAAGCCGACCGAGCCGACTCCCACGCCGACCGAACAGGCCCCCACGCCGACCGAACCGGCCCCCACGCCGACCGAGCCGGCTCCCACGCCGACCCAACCGGCCCCCACGCCCATCGGCAACGGCGGCACCCGCCCGATCGAATTCGCCGACCTGGCCGTGACCGGCAACCAGCGTGCGGCCGCGAACGCGTTGCAAAGCCTGCCCACGACCAGCTCGCTGTACACGCGGGTCCTGAACCTGCCCAACGGCGCCCCGGCCGGCGTGTTTGCCGACCTGTCCGGCGAATCGTTCGGCAGCAGCGTGTCGGCGATGCAGAACGTCAGCAACAACGTCGCCAGCCTGCCCACGGCACAGCTGCGCGCCAACATGAATGCCGGTTTCGTGGCCGGTCCCCCCACGGCGCAGGTCGGCCGTGGAGACGCCTCCATGCTGCCGCGCTCGAATGCGCAGCCGCTGTGGGCGCAGGCCTTCGGCAACTGGCGCACGATGGACGGCAACGGCGACGTCGCCAAGTCCCGTGAACGCGACGTCGGCATCTTTGTCGGTGGCGATCATGGCGTGGGCAACGGCTGGCGTCTGGGTGGCGCGTTCGGTTACACCGATAGCCGCATCACGGTAAACGACCGCTCGGCCAAGTCCGACGTGAACAGCTACAGCGCGATCCTGTACGGCGGCAAGTCGTTCGAAGCCGGCTCGGGCAAGATCAACTTCACGGCTGGCGTGGCCTACACGTGGCACGACATCGACAGCAAGCGCAACATCAACGCGGCGGGCCAGTATCAGGAGCTGAAGGCCGACTACAGCGCCAGCACCGGCCAGGTCTTCACCGACGTGGGCTACGCCATCCCGCTGAACGACCGCGTCACGCTCGAGCCGTTCTTTGGCGCGGACTTCAGCGACCTGCGCACCCGCGGCTTCTCGGAGTCGGGCGGTGACGCCGCGCTGAGCGGCAAGCGCAGCACGAACAACGTGGGCACCACCACGCTGGGCCTGCGCGCACAGACGACGTTCGACGTGAAGGACAACGCGGGCCGCCTGCGCGGCATGCTGGGCTGGCGCCATGCTTACGGCGACCTCAATCCGGAAGCCACGATGTCGTTCGACGGCAGCCAGCCGTTCACCGTCGCGGGCAACCCGCTGGCGCGTGACGCGGCGGTCATGGAAGTGGGCGTGGATCTGGCGATGAGCAAGAACGCGACGCTGGGTCTGGCGTACTCGGGCCAGTTCGGCGACGGCAACCGCCAGAACACCGGCACGGTCAACGTGAGCTGGCGCTTCTAAGGCGATTCGATTCTGATCGGATGCGAAGGCCGGCCTCTTGGAGGCCGGCCTTTTTTCGTGCGGGGCCCGTCTTCGCCCGGCAAGGTGTCAGGCGCCCGCGCCTCGGTGCAATACCGGGTGTCCGGCGGCATCGCGCTTCGATACACTGTTTGGCCACCCCTATAACGAGAACGCCATGAGACAGATGCTTCCGACCCTGGGCGCCGCCCTGTTGCTATCGCTGGTCGCGAACGCCGCCGCCGCGCAGCAATCCCCACCCCGCGATCCCTTCTTCTGGTTGGGAGAAATCAACAAGGCCACGGCGGTGATCAACACCGACGAGGGCCTGCTCGACAAGTCCATGGCGCCGCGAATCGCCGCCGGCGTGGCCAAGGTCATTAGCGACGGCAATCAGCCCGGCGCCAAGCGGCCGGCCACGGTCATCACCTTCGAGCCCCTGCTGATCAAGGCCGCTGGCGAGGATGTGACCCTGCTGCACGCGGGCCGTTCCAGCCAGGACATGCACGCCACCTATCGCAGCGCGATTCTGCGCGACAAGCTGCTGGAACTGGCCGACCAGTTGAACGCCACGTCGACCACGCTGGTGGAGCTGGCCGCCAAGCATGCGGGCACCATCGTTCCCAACTACACCAATGGCGTGGCCGCGCAGCCCAACAGTTACGGACATTACCTGCTGGGTCAGGCGGCAGGCCTGGCGCGCGATGCGCAGCGCATCCGCGAGGCCTACGTGCGCATCGACCGCTCGCCCATGGGCACAACCGTGCTGAACGGCACGAGCTGGCCGCTGGACCGCAAGCGCATGGCGCAATACCTGGGCTTCGAGGCGCTGGTCGACAACGCCTACGACGCCTCGCAGATCTCGTCCATGGACCAGCCGGTCGAGGTCGCGTCCATCGTCACCAGCATCGCGCTGCGTACCGGCAATTTCGTCGAAGACGTGATGACGCAGTATGCGCAGTCGCGTCCGTGGATCCTGCTGCAGGAAGGCGGCGGCAATACCTACGTGTCCAGCGCCATGCCGCAAAAGCGCAATCCGGGCCTGCTCAACGACACGCGCAGCGACGCCTCCACCGCGGTGACCCTGGCGATGGGACCCGTGCTGCAGACGCACAACATCACGCCGGGCATGAGCGATCCCAAGGACGTGAAGCAGAATTCCGCGATGGTCGACAGCGCGATCTCTGCGCTCAAGCGCTGGGACCGCGTGCTCAAGGCGATGGTCATCAGCCCGGACCGCGCGCTGGAAGAGCTGAACAGCGACTGGACGGCCTCGCAGGAACTGGCGGACGTGCTGATGCACAAATACAAGCTGCCATTCCGCGCGGGCCATCATTTTGCGTCCGAGGTGGTGTCGTACGCCAAGGCCAACAACATCAAGCCGTTGGATTTTCCGTACGAACAGGCGCGCCGCATCTATGCGGACGCCATGAAGGATTCCAAGTACGGCACGGACCTGCCGATGAGCGAAGCCGAGTTCCGCGCGACGCTGGATCCCGTGGCCATCGTGAAGAACCGCGCCACCAGCGGCGGCCCGCAGCCCAAGGAGATGGACCGCATGATCCAGGAGGCGCGCGAGCAGCTGGCCTCGCAGGACAAGTGGATCAAGGCGCGCCGCGCGCACATCCGCGATTCGCTGGCGGAACTGGACAAGCAGTTCGACGCGCTGGTGGCCAGCGCACCGAAGCCGTAGCGGCCAGCGAAATACGCCTGAGGCCGTTTCACGGGGGCGGCCCCACCTTGGCGGCCCCACCTAGACGGCTTCACCTAGGCGGCCCCGTCTCCCCCGCAGGCCTGCAGCACGCAGCCGCGCAGCCAGCGATGGGCGGCATCGCCGTCCATTCTGGGATGCCACAGCATCGACACCGTGAAGGGCGTCATCGAGAAGGGCAGCGCAAAGCTGCGCATGCCCGCGCGTAGCGCGGCAGTGTGCCTGTCCGGCACTGTGGCGATCAGGTCGGTGTCGCGCACTAGCGCCAGCGCTGTGGAAAAACCGCTGGCAATCGTGGCGACATGCCGCGCGCGGCCAGCCTGCGCAAGCGCCTCGTCGATCGGGCCGGATTCGCGCCCGCGGCGCGACACCAGAATGTGGCGCGCGTTCACGTAGCGCGTCAGCGTGACGTTGCCGCGGGCCAGCGGATGGCCCGCGCGCATGACCCCAATAAAGTGATCCTGGAACAGCGCGCGCGTGCGCAGCTCGGGACTGGCTGACTGGCCCACCACGCCGGTCTCCAGGTCCACGGCGCCGTCGCGCAGCGGCGCGCTGTCCTTGTCCAGTTTTTGCAGGAAGCGCAGCCGCACGCCCGGCGCTTGCGTGTCGATGCGGGTCAATAGGCGCGCGCCGAAGTTCTCCACGAAGCCGTCGGTGACGCGCAGGGTGAAGGTGCGCACAAGGGCCGCGGGATCCAGCGTTTCGGTGGGGCGCAGCACGGCCTGCGCATCCCGGACGAGCCCGCCGACCTGCTCGCGCAGCGCCAGCGCACGGGGCGTGGGCACCAATCCGCGCCCGGCGCGCACCAGCAGCGGATCGCCCGTGACGTCGCGCAGCCGCGCCAGCGCGCGGCTCATGGCGGAGGGACTCAGGCGCAACCGGCGGGCGGCGCCGGCCACGCTGCCTTCCGCGAGCAGCGCGTCCAGGGTGATGAGAAGGTTCAGGTCGGGCGTGGACATGCGGCAAACGTAGCACGCCGGCAGCCGATGCGCTGACATTTGGCATGGCGCCGCGTGCAGGTATTAGCTGCAAATGCTGCGCCTTCCGCCAGGTGATATTGCGGCCTACGCTGGTGTCCTGTCTCTTCCATTCAGGACGCCATCATGCCGATTTCCGATCCCTCGCCCTCCCAGCCCCGTCTGGCGCTACTGTGCTGCCTTTCACTGGCGATGCTGCTGTCTTCGCTGGGCACCAGCATCGCCAACGTCGGCCTGCCGGCATTCACGCTGGCATTCGGCGCGCCCTTCCAGTCGGTGCAGTGGGTCGTGCTGGCTTACCTGCTGGCCATCACGATTGCGGTGGTCAGCGCCGGGCGGCTGGGCGACCTGATCGGCCGCCGCCGTCTGATGCTGGCCGGGCTGGCGTGGTTTACCGCCGCGTCGGTGCTTTGCGGGGTGGCGCCCGGTTTGTGGACGCTGGTGGCCGCGCGCGCCGCGCAGGGCATGGCCGCGGCCGTGTTGATGACGCTTGCCATGGCCTTTGCCGGCGAGGCGGCGCCCAAGGGGCGGGCCGGCAGCGCCATGGGTCTGCTGGGCACGATGTCGGCGGCCGGCACCGCGCTCGGGCCGACGCTGGGCGGCGCCCTGATCGCCGGGGCGGGGTGGCGGGCGATCTTCCTGGTGAATCTGCCGCTGGGGCTGCTGGCGTTCTGGCTGGCCTGGCGGCACCTGCCTCGCGATGCGCAGCGTGCCGCGCATCAACCGGTTCGCTTCGACTGGCCGGGCAGCGTGCTGCTGGCGCTGACACTGGCCGCCTATGCGCTGTCCATGACGCTCGGGCGTGGCCGTTTTGGGGGGCTCAATGTCATTCTGCTGACTGCGGCGGCGGGCGGCGCAGGCCTGTTCATGTGGGCGCAGGCGCGAACGGCGCAGCCGCTGGTGCGGCCGGCCATGATTGGCAACCCTTTGCTGGCGGGCGGCTTTGCGGCCAATGCGCTGGTCGCCACGGTGATGATGGCGACCTTGGTGGTGGGGCCGTTCTATCTGTCGGGAGCATTGGGGTTGAGCGCCGTGCAGGTCGGGCTGGCGATGTCCTGCGGTCCGCTCGTGGCGGCGCTGGCCGGCGTGCCGGCGGGCCGCTGCGTGGATCGTTTCGGCAGCCGGCCGATGACGTTGCTTTCGCTGGGCGCGGTGGGCGGCGCCTGCGCCGCGCTGCCGGCCGCCGCGCAGGCGTTCGGCGTGACGGGTTACGTCGCGGCGCTTGCCACGATGACGGCGGGGTATGCACTGTTCCAGGCAGCCAACAACACGGCGGTGATGGCGGCCGCAGGCGGCAGCGAACGCGGCGCCGTGTCGGGCATGCTGAACCTGTCGCGCAACCTGGGCCTGATCACGGGCGCCTCGGCAATGGGCGCGGTGTTTGCCGCGGGCGCCGGGGCCGCGTCATTGGCCGATGCGCCACCCGCCGCGCTGGCGGCCGGGCTGCGCGCGACGTTTGTCCTGGCCGCCGTGCTGTGCGGGCTGGCCATGGCCGCCGTCGCGGCAAGCAGCAAGCGGCTTGCCGCCGTCCAGCCGTAACGCAGTCCGGACAGGGCCGCCCGCCGCCGGCCGTCAGCGCATCATTCCGCCTTCAGGCCCGCCTGCACGATCAGCGGCTGCCACTTCAGCCGTTCGCTGCGGGCGAAGGCGGCCAGTTCGTCGGGCGTGCCGCCGCCGGGTTCGTGGCCCAGGTCCAGTAGCTTCTGCCGGACCTCCGGACGCGCGAGGATCTTGGTCAGGTCGTCGTTCAGCCGCTTCACGGCCGCGGGCGGCGTGCCCTTGGGCGCATACAGGCCGTTCCAGGCGATCACCTGGAAGCCGTCCAGCCCCTGCGCCGCCACGGAAGGCACGCCGGGCAGCAGGGCCGACTCCTTCAACGAGGTCACCGCCAGCGGACGCAACTTGCCGCTGGTGATGAACGAGCGCGCGGCGCTGACGGTGTCGATGCCGAGCTGCACCTGACCGCCCATCAGGTCGGTGGTGGCGGTGGCCGAACCCTTGTAGGGAATGCCCCGGATGCTGTTGACGCCCTGCTGTTTGAGCAGTTCGAAGACGAGGCGCGCGGTGGTGCTGGGCATGCCCACGTTGACGCTGTCGGGCTTGGCCTTGGACGCGTTGCGCAGGTCGGCCAGGCTGGCGTAGGGCGAGGACGGCGTGGTCAGCAGCACCATGGGAAACGAGCTGACCAGCATGACCGGCGTGAAGTCTTTCTCCGGGTCGAAGTTGGTGGACGCGTACATGTACTGGTTCAGCACGTGCGTGCCGTTGGTGCCCATCAGCAGCGTGTAGCCGTCGGGGGCGGCGCGCGCGACCTCGGAGGCGCCGATGTTGCCGCCAGCGCCCGGGCGGTTTTCCACGATGAACGGTTGGCCCAGGTCACGGGCCAGGTATTCGGCCAGGTAGCGGGCGGCGACGTCGGTGCCTTGGCCGGCCTGGTAGGGAACGATGATCTTGACGGGTTTGGAGGGATAGCTGTCGGCGGCCCAGGCAGGTTGCGCGAACAGCAGCGGCGCCGCGAGCGCGGCGATGAGGCGTATGGTCTTCATGGTGGTCTCCTCGCTTTTTATGGTGTGCTGCATGCGGGTGCGGCTAGGGCTTGGGAGGCGGCCATCGCGGCAGGATGCCCTGTTCCTGCAACGCCGCGATTTGTGAGTCGTCGAAGCCGGCCTCCCGCAGGACCTCGACGGTGTGTTGCGCATAGGCGGGCGGCGGGCGCTTGACGCGCGCGGGCGCCTGCGACAGCCGGACTGCCGGACCGATACCGTGATAGCCATCGCGATCCACGCGCATGCCGCGATGCGCGGTGTGCGCCTGCGCAAAGGCTTCGGGCACGCTGTTGACCGGGCCCGCCGGTACGCCCAGCTGCATCAGCTCGGCGCACAGTTCGTCCCGTGAACGCGTCGCCAGCGCGTGCTCGATGGCGTCGCGCAATGCATCGCGGTGCGCCAGCCGCGACCGGTTGGTGGCAAAGCGCGGGTCGTCGGGCAATGCCGTCAGGCCGGCGTAGTCGCAGAAGCGGCGGAATTGGCGGTCGTTCACCACGCCCAGGAAGATCTCGCCATCGCGGCAGGCATAGCGGTCATACGGCGCGATGTTGGGATGCGCGCTGCCCAAGAGGCCGGGCGTTTGCTGCGTGTGCATCCAGTTGGCGGCGTGCGGCACCAGCAGGCTGAGCGCGGTGTCGAACAGCGTGACCTCGACCCGCTGGCCCAGGCCGGTGCGCGCCCGGTGGTAGAGCGCCAGCAGGATGCCGGACTGCGCGGTGTAGCTGGTCAGGTGGTCGACGATGGGTACGCCGATGCGGGTCGGGCCGCTGGCCGGTTCGCCGTTGATGCTCATCAGGCCGCACATGGCCTGCAGCACCGCGTCGTAGCCGGGCAGGCCGCCCAGCGGGCCGTCGTCGCCAAAGCCCGTGATGGCGCAGTAGATCAGCTGGGGAAAGCGGGGTTTGAGGTCCGCCTCAAAGTCCAGCCCCCATTTGGCCATCGTGCCGGGGATGAAGTTTTCGATCAGGACATCGGCATCGGCCAGCAGCGCAAAAAGCACGTCGCGGCCGGCGGGCCGGGACAGGTCCAGCCCGATGGCCCGTTTGCCGCGATTGACGGCGGTGAAGTAGGCCGCGTCGCCCGCTTCGTTGACCGGCGGCCCCAGGCTGCGGGTCTCGTCGCCGCCGGGCGGCTCGATCTTGATGACGTCTGCGCCCTGGTCCGCCAGCATTTGCGAGCACAGCGGACCGGCCAGGACGCGCGACAGGTCGATGACGCGCAGGCCGTCCAGCGCGCCCCGCGCGCGCGGCGCAGGGTTGGGTGCAGCTTGTTCCGATGAATCAGACATCGCCCACCTCGTCTGGGGGTTGCCGCCGGTCAGGCGCGGGTAGGCAATTCGACCACACCGGAGCCCAGTACGGACAGCTCGTCGTCCTGGTTGCGCGCTTCCTGTTCGATTTCCACCAGGTGCCGGCCGTCTTCCACATACTTGCGCACGACCTTGCCCTTGAAGAACAGCATGTCGCCCTCGGGATTGTGGCGGCGGATCTTGCACGTGGACTTGCGCAGGAACCCCGCGTCGCCCATCCAGTTGGTGAGGTGATGGGTCAGCCACGAGTTGCGCTCGGGACCGTAGTCGTAGGCGCCGGGCGCGCCGACTTCCAGCGCAAAGTCTTCTTCCCAGTGGACGCGCTCGGGCACGTCGGGAATGCCGAAGCGGTTGGTGATCCCCACGCCCGGATGCGCGTCTATGAGCTGCCACGCCAGCTTGTTGGCGCGGATGTACAGGCCGCCCCAGCCCTGCGCGAAGGCGATGAAGCCGGTCACCGTCATCGGGCCCTTGAACATCACGGGCAGTTCCTCGCCTTCCTTCACGTCTTCCCAGTAGCGCGGCGTGGCGCCGCGGACTTCTTCCTGGGCGTAGAGCTTGTAGGCTTCCTTGATTTCCTCGGGGCTGTAGCGGCGCGGCTCGCGTGCGCGGACTTCCGCGTACTTGCTGCCCTGTTCGCGCGCGTGGTCGCGTTCGGTGCGAAAGCACCAGCTGTCGGCCTCGGCGACCTTGTCGCCGTCCTGGTTGAAGAAGTCCACGTGATAGATCTGCTGCACGGCGCGGCCGGCAAAGCGCGTCTGGTGTTCGATCAGGTTCTTCAGGTGCGCTTCGGTGGAGATGGTGTCGTTGCGCTTGACGGTCTTGTGCCAGGTCCAGTCCGCGCCCGACCACATAGCGTGCACGCCCGGCAGCCCGCCCACGTAGCCCGACACGATGCGGCTGGTGGCAAAAAGGAAGCTGGGCAGCGCGATGATGCCGCCGTGCTGGGTCTTGGCCGCGTATTCCGGGTCCGTCCACAGGGGGTTGTCATCGCCGATGCCGTGGGCGTAGTGGCGGATGTTGTCGCGCGTGGCCTCGTAGCACCACGGTTCGGCGGTGGCGCCGATCTTCACGCCGATGCGTTCGCGCAGCTCGTCCAGCCCGCGTTCGGTGATCTTGGGAAAGCTGCGTTCGGTCTTGGTCTGGGTCAGCATGATGTCTCCTGGTTTTGAAGATGGCCTGTGCCGGACTGCCCTAGGCGTGGGCGGCCCCGGCGGGCGTGGTGTGGGCGGTCGCAAGCTCTTGCTCCCGCAATTTCCTGCGATGGATCTTTCCGGCGGGCGTCTTGGGCAGTTCGGCCACGAACACCACCTGGCGCGGATACTCGTGCTGCGCGAGGCGGCTGCGCACGGCGTCCTGGATTTCTTCCACGAAGGTGTCGTCGCCCTGGCGCGCCGACACCACGAAGGCCTTGACGACCTGGCCGCGCAGCGGGTCGGGCACGCCGATGGCGGCGGCCTCGGCCACGTCGCGGTGCTTGAGGATGGCGTCTTCGATCTCGACGGCGCTCATGGTCCAGCCGGCCGAGATGATGACGTCGTCGGCGCGGCCGCCGTGCCAGAAGTAGCCGTCTTCGTCCACGCGGCCCAGGTCCTTGGTGGCGACCCATGCGTCGCGGCGCCAGAGCTTGAGTTCGCCGGTTTCGCCGGGCGCGCAGGGCTGGCCGTTGGCGTCCTGGACCTCGACGCGCAATCCCGGCACGGGCTTGCCCAGCGAGCCGGCCTTGACGGTGAAATCCGGCGCGCCGGGGTAATTGACCAGGCACACCCCGATCTCCGTCGTGCCGTACATGCTGCAGACCGGCCGGCCGAAAGTCGCTTCCACGAAGGCGGCGGTCTCGCTGTCGATGGGTTCGCCGGTGAAGGACACCTTGTCCAGGTGATAGCGGTAGCGCCCGGCCGCGCCGCTGTTGCGCATCATCCGGTAATGGGTGGCGGCAGCCGATATGTTGTTGAAGCGGTGTTCCTGCAAGGCCTGCAGCAGGCGCTCGGCGTTGAACTTGCCGGCATACGCGCCGATGGTGACGCCCAAGGCCAGCGGCGCCAGCGTGCCGTGCCACAGCCCGTGGCCCCAGGCGGGCGAGGACGGGCACATGTAGCGGTCGCCGGGGCGGATGCCGGTGCCGTACAGCGCGGCCAGCATCAGCGTGACCAGGGCGCGGTGCGTGTGCTTGACGGCGTCGGGCAGCTCGCGGGTCGTGCCGGACGTGTACTGGAAGATGGCCAGATCGTCGGCGCGCGTGCGGCATTCGTAGTGCGAAGGGTAGGCGGCCAGCGTGCCGAGGAACGCCTCGTCGGCAATCACGACGCGCATGTCCTCGCCGCCCGCGGCCAGCGGCGCTTTTTCCGCGTTGGTCACCAGCATGCGCGGCTGGCAGTCCTGCACGCGCAGCCGGATGCCGTCGGGCCCGAACAGCGTGAACAGCGGCACGGCGATCGCGCCCATCTTCATGGCGCCGAACATGGCCACGTAGAACGGCAGCGACGGTTCCAGCATGACGGCCACGCGGTCGCCGGGGCGGATGCCCTGTTCGGCCAGGTAGTGCGCAAAGCGCGAGGATTGCTCGGCGATCTGGCGGAACGAGTAGGTTTCGTCCCCGCCCGCCGCACGCACCAGGATGATCGCCGGCTCGGTCTTATCCACGTGCCGGTCGATGCATTCGTGCGCAATGTTCATGTGTTCACGGTTGCCGTCGAAAAGCTCCCAGAGCTTGTCGGGGGCGCAAAGCGCCTGGGCGTCCGCATAGGAAAGGGTCTCGGTCAGCTTGGTCATTTCGTCGTACCTGTGTGGGTCGGCAACCTGTGGAACTCACTATGCGCGCCGCCAAATAAATTGTCAATGGCGTTTATGAATTGTATATGTACAATTAAAATGCGTTGGGGCGGACCCGCGACGTGGTCGCCGCACGGTATGCTTGCCGCAATAAAAACGGAGAAACCGATGAGTGAAACCAGTACCCCGGACCCCGCCGCCGCCGGCCCGCGCGTGCGGCCCGTGCCGGCCGTGACGCGATCGATCGCGATCCTGCGCCTGCTCGGGCGGGGCGGCGAGCCCATGACGCTCAAGGCCATCTCGCAGGAATTGGGCATGGTGACCAGCACCTGCCTGCACATTCTTCGCGTCCTGGTGGAAGAAGGCTTGGTCAAGGTCGATCCCGGCGCCAAGCGCTACAGCCTGGGCGTGGGCATGCTGACGCTGGCGCGCAGCGTGATCGAGAGCAATCCGTTTCCCGCGCTGGCCCAACCCGTGCTGGACCGGATCGCCAACGCGGCCAGCGTCACCGCGATCGGCGTCGAGGTGTCGGGCAGCGATCACATGGTCGTGCTGGCGTTGTCGCGGTCCAATGCGCCGTTCCGGCTGCACGTGGACGTGGGCAGCCGCTTTCCCGCGTTGATCAGCGCAACCGGCCGGCTCGTCGCGGCCTTTGCGGATTTGTCGGAAAAGGAACTGGAGCGGCGCTTCAAGGCCTTGCGCTGGGATCAGGCGCCCGAGTTTTCGGCCTGGAAAGCCGACGTGGACGCGGTGCGCCGCCAAGGCTACAGCGTGGACCGCAACAACTACATCAACGGCGTCGTCGTGATCGCGGTGCCCGTCTTCGACAGCCATCAGCGCCTGACGCATGCGCTGGTGGCCGCGGGATTGGCCGAACAGCTTGACGCGGCGCGCGTCGAATCGCTGGCGCGCGCGCTGCAGGACGAGTCGCGCGCGTTGTCGCAACTGATGGCCGCCAGGAGCTGAGCGCATGACCACGCAACCGGATGTCGAACTGCCCGTGCCGCAAGGGTGGCGCAAAAGAGGGCTTGCGGGCTTTGCGGGCCTGATCGGGCCGTTGTGGGTGCGCAAGGAGGACGAGGGCTGGGCGTACGGCCTCCTGGCCACCGCCGATCATCTGAATCCGGCTGGCGTGGTGCATGGCGGATTGCTGACGGCGTTGCTGGATCACGGCATCAGCGCGATCGCGTGGGAAGCGCTGGGCCGGCGCGCCTGCGTGACCGTGCAGCTGGACACGCATTTTCTGGCGGCGGCGCGCGAAGGCCAGTTTCTGGAAGTGCGCGGCCGCGTGGCGCGGGCGACGTCCTCGCTGGTGTTCATGCAAGGAGAGCTGAGCACGGACGGGCAGGTCGTTGCGACGGCCGTTGCCGTGCTCAAGCAGGTGGGGGCAGCGGCGGGCGATCCCGCGGCGGGCGCTCCCGCGGCGGGGGCCGCGGCGAAGTAAACCCCGCCCCGGATCCCGCCAGGCACGTCCGCGATCAGGCGGGCAGCGCGATCAGCCTGGCAGAACCCGCCGCTTCTTCCTCGCGCAGCTTGAACCGCGCCACCGCATCGGCCAGCACGCGCGCCTGGTCGCTCAGCATGCCGGACGCCGCCGTGGACTGTTCGACCAGCGCGGCATTTTGCTGCGTGGCCTGGTCCATGTCGGCGACCGAGCGGTCGATCTGACCCAGCCCCGTGCTCTGTTCGGCCATTGCGCCGTGGATCTCGCTCACCATCCGCTGCACACGGTTGATGCCGTCAACGATCTCGGTCATGGTCGAACCCGCGGCCTGCACGCGTTGCGTGCCGCTCTTGACGTTCTGGACGGACGCCTCGATCAGCGTCTTGATCTCCTGCGCAGACGCGGCGCTGCGCTGCGCCAGCGTGCGCACTTCACCGGCCACCACCGCAAAGCCGCGGCCTTGCTCGCCCGCGCGGGCGGCTTCGACCGCCGCGTTCAGCGCCAGGATGTTGGTCTGGAACGCGATGCCGTCGATCACGCGGATGATCTCGGTAATGCGCTGCGACGACTTCGAGATCTCGTCCATCGTGCTGACCGCGTCGTTGACCACCTGGCCGCCGCGGGCGGCGACAGCGCTGGCTTCGTCGGCCAGGCGCGTCGCGTGCTCGGCGGTTTCCTCGGTCTGGCGCACGCTGGAGGCCAGCTCGGTCAGGGCCGAAGAGGTTTCCTCAAGCGAGGCGGCCGACGTTTCGGTGCGCTGCGACAGATCACGGTTGCCCATGTCGATCTCGCGCGTGGCGGCGCTCATCGAATGCACACCGCTGCGCACTTCGCGCATGACATGGGTGATCTTTTCCACGAACGCGTTGAACGAGGCCGAGATCTGCGCGACTTCGTCGTGGCCGACCACGGCCAGGCGGTGCGTCATGTCGCCGTCGCCCGAGCCGATGGTGTCCATGGCGTCGCGCACCGCGGACAGGCGCTTGAACGCCCGCGACGTGATCACGCTGGCGATGGTCACGGCGATCAGCGTCAGGACGACCAGCGAGATCAGGGTTGCGTGCAGCACCTGCGTCAGGCCGACCGTGGCTTCGGCCTTGTCCAGCGCCACGACCAGATACCAGTCGGTGCCGGGAACGCGGCGCGCCTTCAGCAGCTTTTGCGCGCCGTCCAGCATGATGTCGGCGGGGGCGGCGCCGTCGCGGGCCAGGGATGCCACGACATCGGCCGTCAACGCCGGGGAAATGTCGGTCGACGGCTTGAGCGCCAGCTTGTCGTTCAGGTGCGAAATCACCTGGCCGTCGGTCGCCACCACGAAAGCGCTGCTGGACGGCGTGGGGTGGATGGCCTTGATGATGTCCTTCACGCCATCGAGCGGCACCGCGCCGCTCAGCACGCCCGCCGTCTGGCCGTTGCGGATCATCGGCGCGGTGAATGCGACGTACAGCACGCCGGTGGAGGAATCGCCATAAGGCTTGGTGACCGTCAGCTTGCCGGCGGCGACGGCGCTCTTGTACCAGGGCCGGGCGGTCGGATCGTAATCCGCCGCGGTCTTGGTGGTGGAAAAGAAGGTCTTGTCCGACCAGCCGATGGTGGTGATGGGAAAGCCATTGGTCTGGCCCATCAGCTGGGTCAGGCCGCGGGGATCGCCCTTTTCGACCACTTTCGCGGTGGCGTCGACCGCCTGCGCCTTGTCAGCCGACCAGCGCTCGATGGCGCTGGCGTTGCCCGAGGCCACGGCGTCCAACGTGGCGGCGATGGTGGACATCATGTTGTCGCGCACGATCTGGTAGGTGATGAGGCCGGAGAGCGTGAGGGCTCCCACCACCGTAAAGCAGGTAATAAGCAAAATGCGGTTGCGCAGCGACGTTATCTTCATGCTCGTGTACTGGATACGCCGGCGGGGAAGGCCGGCGGGTTGCAAGTCGGCCAGGAAACCCCCGGCCGCAACCCGCTAACGGCAGATGCAGGCGGCGACTTTAGGGGGCCGCGCCAGAACCCGAGCAATATCGTCGCGGCGGTTTCAGCCGGCTTTCAGCCCTCGCGCGGCACGTGCACCCGGCCTTCCATCAGCACCCGCGCGCTGCGGCTCATGATGGCCTTGGTCACTTTCCATTCGCCATCCACCAGCTGCGCCTGCGCGCCGACACGCAGCGTGCCCGACGGGTGGCCGAAGCAGACGTTGTCGCGCTCGCCGCCGCCCGCCGCCAGGTTCACCAGCGTGCCAGGCACCGCCGCTGCGGTGGCGATGGCCACGGACGCCGTGCCCATCATGGCGTGGTGCAGCTTGCCCATCGACAGGGCGCGCACCAGCACGTCGATGTCGCCCGTGCCGATCTTCTTGCCGCTGGAGGACACGTATTCCTTCGGGGAGGCAACAAAGGCCACCTTGGGCGTGTGCTGGCGGCTGGCCGCCTCGGCGATGTCCTTGATGAGTCCCATGCGCACGGCGCCGTGCGCGCGGATGGTCTCGAAGCGCGCCAGCGCGGCGGCATCGCCGTTGATGGCGTCCTGCAGTTCCGTGCCGCTGTAGCCCAGCGCGTCGGCCTCCAGGAAGATCGTGGGAATGCCGGAGTTGATCATCGTGGCCTTGAACGTGCCCACGCCCGGGACTTCCAGGTTGTCCACCAGGTTGCCGGTGGGGAACATGGAGCCGCCGTCGCCTTCCTCGGCCGGGTCCATGAATTCCAGGCGCACTTCGGCGGCCGGAAAGGTCACACCGTCCAGTTCGAAATCGCCGGTTTCCTGCACCGCGCCGCCGGTGATGGGCACGTGCGCGACGATGGTCTTCTGGATGTTGGCCTGCCAGATGCGCACGATGGCAATCCCGTCCTGCGGGATGCGGGCGGCGTCGACCAGGCCGTTGGTGATGGCAAAGGGCCCGACCGCGGCGGACAGGTTGCCGCAGTTGCCGCTCCAGTCCACGAAGGGCTGGTCGATGGAGACCTGGCCGAACAGGTAGTCCACGTCATGGTCCGGGCGCGCGCTTTTGGCGACGATGACGGTCTTGCTGGTGCTGGAGGTGGCCGCGCCCATGCCGTCGATCTGCTTGCCGTAGGGGTCGGGGCTGCCGATCACGCGCAACAGCAGCGCATCGCGCGCCGCGCCCGGCACGCGGGCCGATTCGGGCAGGTCGTCCAGCTTGAAGAACACGCCTTTGCTGGTGCCGCCGCGCATGTAGGTGGCGGCGATCTTGGTTTGGGGAGCATGTGACATGAAACGATCCTGAAGTATCGGAGTAGGGCGGCGGGCGCTGCAACCGCCCGCCGGTCTTTACAGTGCGGGTCAGGCCAGCTTGCCGGCGTCCGACGCGGAAGCGGCTTCCAGGAAATCCTGGGCAAAGCGCTGCAGCACGCCGCCGGCTTCGTAGATGGACACTTCTTCGGCGGTATCCAGGCGGCAGGTCACGGGCACCTGTTCGGTGCTGCCGTTGCGGCGGTGGATGACCAGCGTCAGGTCGGCGCGCGGCTTGCGCTCGCCGATGACGTCGTAGCTTTCGGTGCCGTCCAGCGCCAGCGTCTTGCGGTTCACGCCCGGCTTGAATTCCAGCGGCAGCACGCCCATGCCGATGAGGTTGGTGCGGTGGATGCGCTCGAAGCCTTCGGCCACGATGGCTTCGACGCCGGCCAGGCGCACGCCCTTGGCGGCCCAGTCGCGCGACGAGCCCTGGCCGTAGTCGGCGCCGGCCACGATGATGAGCGGCTGCTTGCGGTCCATGTAGGTCTCGATGGCTTCCCACATGCGCATGACCTGGCCTTCCGGCTCGACGCGCGCCAGCGAGCCTTGCTTCACGGTGCCGTCGGCGTTCTTCACCATTTCGTTGAAGAGCTTCGGGTTGGCGAAGGTGGCGCGCTGCGCGGTCAGGTGGTCGCCGCGGTGCGTGGCGTACGAGTTGAAGTCCTCTTCGGGCAGACCCATCTTGTGCAGGTATTCGCCCGCGGCGCTGTCCATCAGGATGGCGTTGGACGGCGACAGGTGGTCGGTGGTGATGTTGTCGCCCAGCACAGCCAGCGGCAGCATGCCGCGCAGCGTGCGTTCGCCGGCCAGCGCGCCTTCCCAGTAAGGCGGACGGCGGATGTACGTGCTTTGCGGACGCCAGTCGTACAGCGGGCTGACGGCGGTCTGGCGGTCGTCCTTGATGCCGAACATGGGGGCGTAGACCTTGCGGAACTGCTCGGGCTTGACCGCCGACTTGACCATCGCGTCGATCTCCTCGTCGCTGGGCCAGATGTCCTTCAGCCGGATCTCGCGGCCATCGGCGGCCACGCCCAGCACGTCGCGTTCGATGTCGAAACGGATGGTGCCGGCAATCGCATAGGCCACGACCAGCGGCGGCGAGGCCAGGAAGGCCTGCTTGGCGTACGGGTGGATGCGGCCATCGAAGTTGCGGTTGCCGGACAGCACGGCGGTGGCATAGAGGTCGCGGTCGATGATTTCCTGCTGGATCTTCGGGTCCAGCGCGCCGGACATGCCGTTGCACGTGGTACAGGCAAACGCCACGACGCCAAAGCCCAGTCGTTCCAGTTCGTGCGTGAGGCCGGCTTCTTCCAGATAAAGCTGGACGGCCTTGGAGCCGGGCGCCAGCGAGCTCTTGACCCAGGGCTTGCGCGCGAGACCCGCGCGGTTGGCGTTGCGCGCCAAGAGGCCCGCGGCGATCACGTTGCGCGGGTTGCTGGTGTTGGTGCAGCTGGTGATGGCGGCGATGATGACGGCGCCGTCGGGCATCAGGCCAGGCTGGTTCTCGACCACGCCGGCGATGCCGCGCTCGGCCAGGTCGGACACCGGCAGGCGGCGGTGCGGGTTGGACGGGCCGGCCAGCGTGCGCACGACGGTAGACAGGTCAAAGCGCAGCACGCGCTCGTACTGCGCGGTCTTCAGGCTGTCGGACCACAGGCCGGCGGTCTTGGCGTAGTTTTCCACCAGCGCAATCTGCTCGTCCTCGCGGCCGGTCAGGCGCAGGTAGTCGATGGTCTGCTGGTCGATGGAAAACATCGCCGCGGTGGCGCCGTACTCGGGCGCCATGTTCGAGATGGTGGCGCGGTCGCCCAGCGTCAGGCTGGAGGCGCCTTCGCCGTAGAACTCCAGATACGCGCCCACCACCTTTTCCTTGCGCAGGAATTCGGTCAGCGTCAGCACGATGTCGGTGGCGGTGATGCCGGGCTGCGCGCGGCCGGACAGTTCGACGCCGACGATGTCGGGCAGGCGCATCCACGACGCGCGGCCCAGCATGACGTTTTCGGCTTCCAGGCCGCCCACGCCGATGGCGATGACGCCCAGTGCGTCCACGTGCGGCGTGTGGCTGTCGGTGCCGACCAGCGTGTCGGGGAAGGCCACGCCGTCCTGCGTGTAGATGACGGGCGACATCCGCTCCAGGTTGATCTGGTGCATGATGCCGTTGCCCGGCGGCACGACTTCGATGTTTTCGAAGGCCTGCTTGGTCCAGTCGATGAAATGGAAGCGGTCTTCGTTGCGGCGGTCTTCGACCGCGCGGTTCTTGGCAAAGGCGTCCGGGTCGTTGCCGTCGTATTCGACGGCCAGCGAGTGGTCCACGATCAGCTGCACCGGCACCACGGGATTGACCTTGGCCGGGTCGCCGCCCTTGTCGGCAATGGCGTCGCGCAGGCCCGCCAGGTCCACCAGCGCGGTCTGGCCCAGGATGTCATGACAGACCACGCGCGCCGGAAACCACGGAAAGTCCAGATCGCGGCGGCGTTCGATCAGCTGCTTGAGCGCGTCGGTCAGCAGCGCGGGGTCGCAGCGGCGCACCAGGTTTTCGGCCAGGACGCGGGACGTGTAGGGCAGGCCGTCATAGGCGCCGGGGGCAATGGCCTCCACGGCCGCGCGGGCGTCGAAGTAGTCCAGGCGGGTGCCGGGCAGGTTCTTGCGGTACGACTTGTTCATCATGCCTCCGTGCGCTGTTGGGTGCTTTGCGCGATCTGTTGTTCGATGTTGATGCGGGATGCGCGGATGTGCCGGCGCATCAGGAGTTCGGCCAGCTCGCCGTCGCCGTCGGCGATGGCGTCCAGAATGCGGTGATGCTCGGCGTAGGCCTGCCGCGGACGATTGGGCGTCGTCGAATACTGGATGCGGTACATGCGCGCCAATTGATAAAGCTCGTCGCACAGCATGCGAAACAGCATCTGGTTGCCGCTGCCCTTGACGATGCGGTAGTGGAAATCGTAATCCCCTTCCTGCTGGTAATAGCCCAGGCCGGCCTGGAAGGCTTCGTCGCGTTCGTGGGCTTCCAGCACGCCGCGCAGCTCGTCGATTTCCGACGGCGGCATGCGTTCGGCGGCCAGGCGGCAGGCGGTGCCTTCCAGCGATTCACGGATTTCGTAGAGTTCGATCAGTTCCTGGATCGACAGGGACACGACGCGCGCGCCGGCGTGCGGCACGCGCACCAGCAGCTTCTGGCCCTCCAGCCGGTGCAGGGCCTCGCGCAGCGGGCCGCGGCTGACGCCGTGGATGCGCGCCAGCTCGGGCTCGGAGATCTTGCTGCCCGGGGCGATCTCGCCCTTGACGATGGCGGACTGGATCTTGCGGAAGATGTGGTCCGACAGGGTTTCGCCGATGGGTTCGCCAGCGGGGGCGCCATCGGCCGCCTGCGCGCCCGGCAAGGTGAGCACTTTGCTCATGGTGTTGACAATTCGTTCCGTTAAAGGGGGTATTTTCGGAATAAAGCGCGATTGGCGCGCTGAAATGTCAACAATTTACTCCCGGCAAGGGCGCGGGTGCAAGCGGGCCCCGGTCGCGGAGGCGGGCGCCGGGCAGGGCGCGGGCCCGGCCGGTTCAGGGCCGCCTGCGCAGGCGGGCCATCACCTTAGAGGTCGACCCGCACCTTGCCCGCCTTCACCAATCCGGCCACGTCCCGGATTTCCGCCAGTAGCGCATCCTGCAGTTGCGCCGGGGTGCCGCCGGTGGGCTCAAACCCCTGTTCGGCCAGCTTGGTGTGGACGGATTCGGTTTTCAGGGCGCGGTTGATGCCCTGGTTCAGCGCCGCGATGGTGGCTTCGGGCGTGCCCGCCGCGCAGTACGTGCCGAACTGGATCTGCGCCGAAAACCCCGCAAAGCCGCTTTCGGCAACGGTGGGAATATCCGGATACTTCGGCAGGCGCTGCGGGCTGGTCACGGCCAGCACGCGCAGGCGGCCGGTCTTCAGATACGGTTCGACCGCGGCCACCGTGGCCACCACCACCTGGATCTGGCCGCCCAGCAGGTCAGTCATCATCGGGCCCGTGCCGCGGTACGGCACATGCAGCATCTCGATGCCGCAGGCGGCTTGCAGCAGTTCGGTGGCCAGGTGCTGGGGCGTGGCGTTGCCGGGCGTGCCAAAGGTCAGCGCCTTGGGCTCGCGCCGCGCCTGCGCGACCAGTTCGGCCAGCGTCTTGGCGGGCAGGTCGCTATTGACCGCCACCATGTAGGGCGAGCGCGCAATCGGGCAGACGGGCGCCAGCTGCTTGAGCACGTCTTCGGGCGGGCGGGCGTAGTAGCGCACCGACGGCACCAGGCCGGCAAACAGCAGCATGCTGCCGTCTTTCGCGCCGTTGGCCGTGTAGTCCGCGCCCAGCATGCCGCTGGCGCCGGGTTTGTTTTCCACGACCACGGGGCGATCCAGCGCGCCTTCCAGCGAGGCGGCGATGACGCGGCCCAGCACGTCGGTGCCGCCGCCCGGCGGGAACGGCACGATCACGCGCAGGGGCGCTTCGCGCGCGGCGGCCAGTCGCGGGGCGGCGACGCCCAACGGGGCCAGCGACAGTGCCGCCAGGGTCTTGATGAGGGTTCTGCGGTCCATGTGTCTTGTCTCCGTCCCCGCGTCGTGGCGGGGTTGTCGCGCATCGTCTCTGTCGGCGGACGATGTCAGGGTTCGGGGGAAATCAGTGTGGCGATGGCGTCGGCTAGGCCTTTGCGGCATGCGCCTGCGTCGAGGACGTCTGCGCGGGATTGGCCACCACCGGATGCGCCGACGCGAAGCTGCGAAGCGCGGCGGCCACCGTGCCGGGTTCCTCCACCGGCAGCATATGACGCTGGCCGGGGGCGACGCGGGCGCAGGCCCGGGGCAGGGCGCGCGCCAGGTCTCGCGTCATGCGCGGGTTGGAGCCGACGTCATGCTCGCCGGTCATGACCAGCACGGGGCAGGCGATGTCCGGCGCCGCCTGCGCCAGCAGCGGGTCACCCAATGCGAACAGCGCATACGCGGACAGAAAGCTCTCGCGGTCATTGTCGAGCAGGCGCTGTTCGATCTGCGCCACGCGCGCGGGCCGCGCGGCTTGAAAGGCCGGCGTGAACCAGCGCGTCAGCGACACCTTGGCGGCAGCTTCGGGGTCTTGCGTGGCCGCGGCATCCAGCCGGGCGCGCACGGCGGCGGCTTCTTCGTCCGTGCGCCGGAACACCGTGTTCAGCAGCACCAGCCGGCTGACGCGTTCGGGGTGCGCCGCCGCGTAGGCGCCCGCGATCAGGCCGCCCATGGAATAGCCCAGTACGGTCGCGTGTTGCCAGCCCGCGTGGTCCAGTTCGGCGTCCAGTTGCGCGATGAAGTCCTGGATGTCCGCCGGGCCGCGCAGCGCGGGCGCGGCGCCGTGGCCCAGCAGGTCATATCGCAGCACGTCGAAGTCCGGCTCAAGCAAGGGAGCCAGGTCGTCCCACAGCGTGTGGTCCAGGCCGACGCCGTGCAAGAGGACCAGCGGTTCGCCGCAGCCAGTTCGCCGCCGTTGCATGGTCATTTTGCGCGCGCCTCCTGTGCTTCCTGCTCCAGTTCCTTCATGTCTGAATAGCGGTTGCCGATGCGGTGATGCGGACGGCCCGAGGTGGCCGCGCCCAGCGCGATCACGATCTCGTCGGGCGCGGGCGCGTCGTTGATGGTGGTCTGCACCGTCAGGTAGTGCGAGCGCAGGCCTTCGTCCAGCTTGTGCATCAGCGGCACGGAGATCACGCAGCCCGGTCCGCCGCGCATGTTGGTGAAGCTGAGATAGCTGGTGCCGCCCACCGCGTTGCGGTAGAAGTTGCCGAAACGCAGCGTGTGGATCAGCGCGGACGCATGTTCGACTTCGCCCGCAGTGCCGACCACGGCGGCCTTGCCGTAGGCCTCGATGTTGTCCGCCGAACCGGCCTGGCGCAGGATCTCGCCGACCAGCAGTTCGCCCAGCGGCGGCGCCGCTTCTAGGATGCCGGGCCGCAGATCTTCCTGAAACGGCAGGCCGGCCCACGGATTGCGGATCACGGCGGCGGCCACGATCATCACCAGCGGGCGCTCGGCCGCTCGGCCGCCTTCAATGAGGGTTTTCTCGACGTAACTGACTACCTTGCGCACTTGCAGTGACATGCACTTGCTCCGAAATCGTGGGGATGAATGACGAACCCATTGTTCGACGCTGCGTGCGATTTTGACAATCCAAATTAACGTGAGCTAATTTCAGAAAATCCGAATTCAAGGCGGCTTTCCCCATGCCTACGTCCCTGAAGATCCAGCACCTGCGCCAGTTCCTGCTGGCCGCCGATCACGGCAGTTTTCGCGTCGCCGCGCAGGGCACGTTCCGGTCGCAGGCGGCGGTGTCGGCCGCCATGCAGGACCTGGAGCAACAACTGGGCGCGCCGCTCTTTGAACCCGGCAAGCGCGCCCAGCTGACGGCATTGGGCAACGCGGTGGCGCCGCTGTTTCGCGAGCTGCTGGCCACGCATGACCGGGTGCTGGACGCAGCGCGGCAGTTCGGCACGGGCAGCCAGGGGCCGGTGGCGATGGCCGTCATGCCGTCGCTGGCCGACGAGTGGCTGCCGCGGCTGCTCGCGCGCTTTGCGCGTACCCATCCTGACGTGCGGATCCGCGCGTTGGACGAAACCTCGCCCGAAGTGCACCGGCTGGTGCTGGCAGGCGAGGTGCAGGTGGGCGTGGCCGGGCAGGCCCCGCGCACGGACGAGGTGGCATTCACACCCGTGGCGCGGGACGCCTTCGGGCTGGTCTGCAAGAAAAGCCACCCGCTTGCGCGGCGGCGCGGCCCGGTGTCCTGGGCGGCGCTGGCCGATGAGCGGCTGATCGGCAACGCCACCTTTGAAACGTTGAAGAACCGTCAATTAGGCAGCGGCATCGACGACCCGGCGATCGTGGTATCCAACCGGGCTTCGCTATTGGCCAGCGTGGTGGGCGGCCTGGGCGTGACGGTGCTGCCGGTGCTGGCGCGGCCCGCGGCCGGCAGCGGGCTGGCGTTTGTGCCGCTGGCCGAACCCGTGGTCGAACGCATTGTCGGCGTGCTGACGCGCAAGGACGAGATGCTGCTGCCGTCGGTCGCCGCCATGCACGCGCTGGCACTGCGGTCGCTGGCGCAGTTCACGCGGCGCAAGGGTGCGGTGCTGGTGTAGGGCCGGTCAGCCTGCGGCGCCGGCTGGCGTCATCCGCCGCACGCATAAATCATGAACTGCCGGAAGGCCTCGGCCGGCTTGGCCATGGCCGCGCGCGGATGCCACAGCAGGCCGGCCTCCATGGGCGGCACGGCGTCGGTGATGGGCACGGCTTCGATTTTGCGTCCCTCCAGCGACCAGGGCCGGTAAACCATGTCCGACAGCATCGTGACGCCAAAGCCATGCGCGACCAGGCCGCGCAGCGCCTCCATCGACCGCGTGCGAAAGGCGATGTCGGGCTGCAGGCCGTGGCCGCGCCAATAACCCAGCGTGGATCGCTCGCCCTCGTCCATTTCAAGCAGGATGTAGGGATAGCGCGCGATGTCGGCAAGCGCGGGCGCGGCCGCCTGCGTCAGCGGATGCCCGGCCGCGGTCCAGAGCTGGCGCCTTGAGCGCACCAGCACGTGGTGGCCGAAGCGGTCGCGCTTGTCCACGTTGGACAGCAACGCCACGCCCAGCTCCACGTCGCCGCTTGCCACGGCCTGTTCGATCTCCGGGCGGTCCAGGTCCACCAGGTCCAGCACGACGTCCGGATAGCGCCGCCGGAACCGCGCCAGCAGGTCAGGCAGAAAGTACCCCAGCACCGTGTAGGACGCCGCGATCCGCACCGAGCCGCGCAGCGCATACCGCTGAAACCCGGGTTCGCGCAGCGCGTCGTCCAGGGAGTCGAGCACGTCGCGGGCGCGCTGGTGGAAGTTGTGGCCCTCGGGCGTCAACGTCACGCCGTGCGCGTGGCGGTCGAAGAGGCGCACGCCCAGTTGCGCTTCCAGCGCCAGCACGGCGTTGGTGACCGCCGACTGCGAGACGTGTTCGTCGGCCGCCGCCATGGAAAACCGCCCCGTGCGGGCGGCGGCGGCGAAGTACCGGAGTTGGCGGAGCGTGACGTCATTAGCCATGTGTTTTTCACATACCAGCTAGTCGAATATATGAATATACGATGGCTCCTCGCGTTCCTACACTGCGGAAAACATGTAAATGCCCGCACCGCAGATTGCAGGAGACAACCCGATGAACGCCCCTCTACCCCCTGGCGTGGCCGATACCCATGGCCTGTCGCTGGACGACAAATACGCGCAGCCCACCGGCCGCGTCTACCTGAGCGGCACGCAGGCGCTGGTGCGCTTGCCCCTGATGCAAAAGCAGCGCGACCAGGCGGCCGGCCTGAACACCGCCGGCTATGTGTCGGGCTACCGGGGATCGCCGCTGGGCGGCCTGGACCAGGCGCTCTGGAAGGCCAAGCGTCATTTGAAAGACAACGATGTCGTGTTCCAGCCCGGCCTGAACGAGGATCTGGCCGCGACCGCCGTCTGGGGATCGCAGCAGCTCAATCTGTTTCCCGGCGCGCAGCGCGATGGCGTCTTTGGCATGTGGTACGGCAAGGGGCCGGGGGTGGACCGGTCGGTGGACGTGCTCAAGCACGCCAACTCGGCCGGCACGTCCGCGCATGGCGGGGTGCTGATGCTGGCGGGCGACGACCACGCCGCCAAGTCCTCGTCGGTGGCGCACCAGTCCGAACACGTGCTGATCGCCAGCGGCATCCCGGTGCTGTACCCGTCCAACGTGCAGGAGTATCTGGATTACGGCCTGCATGGCTGGGCGATGAGCCGCCACACGGGCCTGTGGGTGGCGATGAAATGCGTGACGGACGTGGTGGAGTCCAGCGCCTCGGTGGACGTTGACCCGTCACGCGTGCGGATCGTGCTGCCCGAGGACAGCCTGCCGCCAGGCGGGCTGAACATCCGCTGGCCGGACTCGCCGCTGGCGCAGGAGGCGCGGCTGCTGGACCACAAATGGTACGCGGCGCTGGCCTATGTGCGCGCCAACAAGCTGAACCGCGTGGTGCTGGACTCGCCCAACGCGCACTTCGGCATCATGACGGCCGGCAAGGCGTATCTGGACGTGCGCCAGGCGCTAAACGACCTGGGGCTGGACGATGCGGCCTGTGCACAGGCGGGCATCCGCGTGCTGAAGGTGGGCTGCATCTGGCCGCTGGACGCGCAGGACGCGCGCGAATTCGCCACGGGTCTGAAGGAGATCCTGGTCGTCGAGGAAAAGCGCCAGATCCTGGAATACGCGCTCAAGGAAGAGCTGTACAACTGGCGCGACGACGTGCGGCCCCGCGTCTTCGGCAAGTTCGACGAGCGCGAGAACGGCGGCGGCGAATGGTCCACGCCGCGCGGCGGCTGGCTGCTGCCGGCGCGGTATGAGCTGTCGCCCGCGCTGATCGCCCGCGCCATTGCCGCCCGCCTCGAAAAAGCCAGCCTGTCCGACGCGTTGCGCGCGCGCATTGCGGCGCGCCTGGCCGTCATCGACGCGAAAGAGCGCGAGGCCAGCCGCCCCACGCTGGTCGAAGAACGCAAGCCCTGGTTCTGTTCGGGCTGTCCGCACAACACCTCCACGCGCGTGCCGGAAGGATCGCGTGCGGTGGCGGGCATCGGCTGCCATTACATGGCGATGTGGATGGACCGCAATACCGACACCTTCAGCCAAATGGGCGGCGAGGGCGTGGCGTGGCTGGGCCAGAAGGACTTCACGTCCGAGCGCCATATCTTTGCCAATTTGGGCGACGGCACGTATTTTCATTCGGGCCTGCTCGCCATTCGCGCGGCCATCGCGGCGCGCGCGCGCATCACCTACAAGATCCTCTACAACGACGCCGTCGCCATGACGGGCGGGCAGCCGGTGGACGGCGTCCTGACCGTGCCGCAGATCGCGGCGCAGATGCTGGCCGAAGGCGTCGTCAAGACGGTGGTCGTGACGGACGAACCCGACAAGTACACGGGGGCGCAGACCTTGCCGGCAGGGGTGGAGGTCCACCACCGCAAGGCGCTGGACGACGTGCAGCGCGCGCTGCGCGACATTGACGGCGCCACGGTGCTGATCTACGACCAGACCTGCGCGACCGAGAAGCGCCGCCGCAGAAAGCGCGGCGAGTATCCCGATCCGCCCCGGCGCGCCTTCATCAACGAAGCGGTCTGCGAAGGCTGCGGCGATTGCTCGGTGCAGTCGAACTGCCTGTCGGTGGAACCGCTGGATACGCCGCTGGGCACGAAGCGGCGCATCAACCAGTCGTCGTGCAACAAGGATTTTTCGTGCGTGGAGGGATTTTGTCCCAGCTTCGTGACGGCCGAAGGCGCCACGCCGCGCAAGCCCGGCAAGCAGGGCGGCGCGCCGTCGCTGGCTGAGGTCCCGCTGCCCGGCCAGGCTGACATTGCACCGGGCGCGGCGTATCGCGTGGTCGTGGCCGGCGTTGGCGGCACGGGCGTGGTGACGGTCGGCGCGCTGATCGGCGCGGCCGCGCACATCGAAGGCAAGGGCGTGACCGTGCTGGACATGGCCGGGCTGGCGCAAAAGGGCGGGGCGGTGCTCAGCCACGTGCAGCTGGCCAACCGGCCCGAGGACCTGCACGCCACGCGCGTCGCGCTGGGCGAGGCCGACCTCGTGATCGGCTGCGATGCCCTGGTGTCGGCGTCGCCCGAGGTGCTGTCGCGCCTGCGGCCCGATCATGGCCGTGCGGTGGTCAACAGCAGCGCCGCGCCGACGGCCGCGTTTCTGTCGCAGCCCTCGTGGCGTTTTCCGGGGGCGCAGGCGCAGGCCGCGCTGACGCAGAGCACGGGCGGCAATTGCGACTTCCTGGAGGCCGGCCCGCTGGCCGAGGCCCTGCTGGGCGACAGCATCTACGCCAATCCGCTGCTGTTGGGATACGCGTGGCAAAGGGGTGGACTGCCGCTGTCGCTGGACAGCCTGCGCCGCGCGATCCAGATCAACGGCGTGTCGGTGGACAAGAATCTGGCTGCCTTCGAATTGGGCCGCCAGGCCGCGCATCGCGGCGTGGATGCGCTGCGCCCCGCGGCGGCCGAGCGGGTGGTGGCCATGCCGGAATCGCTGGACGCGCTGGTCAAGCGTCTGGCGGCACACGTGCGTGATTATCAGGACGAGGCCTATGCGCGTCGCTTCCTGACCGCGGTGGAGTCGGTGCGCGTGCGTGAAGCCGCGCTGGGCGACAAGCGGCAGGACGTGACGCGCGCGGTGGCGCGCAATCTTGCCAAGCTGATGACGTACAAGGACGAATACGAGGTGGCGCGGCTGCATGCCGATCCGGCTTTCAAGGACCGGCTGCGCGCGCAGTTCGAGGGCGAGCCGGGCCGCGACTACACGCTGCGTTACTACCTTGCACCGCCCATCCTGGCGCGTCGCGATGCGCGCGGGCGGCTGCAGAAGCGCGCGTACGGCGCCTGGATGGAATCGGCATTCCGGCTGCTTGCGCCCTTGAAGCGCGTGCGCGGCACGTGGCTGGACGTGTTCGGCAGAACGGCCGAGCGCCGCATGGAACGCCAGCTCGCGGCTGACTATCTGGCGCTGGCGGACGAATTTGCCCGCACGCTGGACGCCGGCAATCGCGATGTGGCGCTGGAACTGGCCAACGTGCCGGATGCGATCCGGGGGTATGGGCATGTGAAGGAAAAGAGCGTCGAGCAGGCTCGCGTCCGGCAGGCCGGGCTGTGGGAGCGGTATCGCGGCGGCGGCGCGGACCGGCTGGCGGCCTGAGCGCGGCCTGAGCGCGACCGGAGCGCGGCCTGGGCGCGGCCCGGCGTGGTGCCGGGTCGAGGGGGGTGGTGCATGGCGCCTGTGCGCGCCGGAACGGCAATATGACACCGGTCGGTCCGGCATATAGGGTTCCCCCCACTTCGCCCGCCGCGAAGCCCAGCTTCACAAATCCTTAATTGGCAGCCAATCCGGGCTGCGTCAGAGTGCGCAACAGAGAAAACGGCCGCCAGATGCCGTTTCCGGCCACGCGCTGCGCGTGGCCCCGCCGCAAGGCGCCTTCGCACGGAAAACACCTGTCGACGATGTGAACCCGGGACACACCGGGAGCTTGCTGATCGGCCGCGCCGTCCGGGCTGCGGCTTCCCCTGTTGGTCCGAGGAGACAACAATGCGCAAGAGCTGGAAGGCAATGGTTGGGGCGGTGGCGGTCATGGCGGGCGGATGGGCACACGCCGCCGACGCGCCGCCGGTGGACGTGAAGCTGATGCAGCTGTCGGTGGGCAAGATCGAGCTGGACAAGGGCTTCATGACCGCCATGGTGGACGTGGGCACCAAGATCAAGATTCCGGTGCCGGCCTATGTGATCCAGCACCCGCGCGGGCTGGTGCTGTTCGACACCGGCATGAACCAGGCCACGGCCGATGGCAACTGCGCCAATTACTGGGGACAGGGGCTGTGCGGCGCCTTCAATTCCATCCAGGGCCGCGACGAGGTCATCGACCGCCAGCTCAAGGCCGCCGGCTTTGACGTCAGCGACGTGAAGTATGTTGTGTACTCGCACTTCCACTTGGACCACGCCGGCAACATCAAGATGTTCCCCAAGGCCAAGCACGTCGTGCAGAAGGCCGAGCTGCGCGCCGCCTGGTGGCCAGAAAAATTCCAGCGCGCCGCCTACGTCATGAAAGACTTCGACACCACGCGCGACTACGACTTCATCCAGGTGGATGGCGACTTCGACCTGTTCGGCGACGGCACCATCGTATTGCTGGACACCAAGGGCCACACGCAGGGCCACCAGTCGCTGCAGGTCAAGCTGCCCAAGACCGGCACGGTGCTGCTGGCCGCGGACGCCATCTACACGGGTGAAAACGAGGCCGGCGTCATTCCCGGCATCACCTGGAACACGGCCGCGTCCATGCAGGCCATCGACCGGCTCAAGCAGATCCGCGACGCGCGCCAGGGCCAGCTCTGGTACAGCCACGACGCGGCGCAGCACGCGCAGAACGCCAAGACCAAAGTCTTCGACTGAAGGCCCCCATGGAGCCCGCCGTCGCCTTGCATCAGGTCAGCAAGTCGTTCGGATCCCGCCAGGTCCTGGAATCCCTGAGCCTGTCCGTCAGGCCCGGGGAAATCCTGGGCCTTCTGGGACCGAACGGCAGCGGCAAGACCACGACACTGCGCCTGATGGCGGGCTTTTACACGCCCGACAGCGGGCGCATCGCCATCCGGGGCCGCGAGCCCGTGCCGGGACGCGGCAACGCCGACATCGGCTATCTGCCCGAGCGCGCGCCGCTTTATGACGCGCTGACGGTCACCCAGTATCTGGAGTTCGGCGCCGGCGTGAAGGTGCAGGGCGGCGCCCGCGCCTGCCGCCAGGCCATCGAACGCGCCATCGACGGCTTTGACCTGCAAGGCGTGGCGCGCTCGGTGATCGGACGCCTGTCCAAGGGGCAGCGCCAGCGCGTGGGGCTGGCGCAGGCCGTGCTGAACGACCCGCCGGTGCTGCTGCTGGACGAAGCCACCAACGGCCTGGATCCCGTGCAGATCGTGGAAGCGCGCGCCATGATCCGGCGCTGCGCCGAGGGCCGCGCGGTGGTGTTCAGCAGCCATTTGATGCAGGAAGTCGAGGCGCTGTGTTCGCGCATCGCGATCCTGCGGCAGGGCCGGCTGGTCCAGGACCAGCCGCTGGGCGAATCGCAGGCAGCGCTGCAAATGCAGCTGTCCCTGCCCGCGGCGGGGCATGCCGCCTTGCACGCGGCGTTGTGCGCGTGTCCGGGCGTGAAGGCCGTGGACATCACGCTGCTGGATGCCGGCACCAGCAAGTGGCGGGTCACGTGGGACCCGCCGGGAGCAAGCGCGACTTCCAACGCGACCACCAACGCCGCCGCGTGCGACGCAGTCATGCGCACGGCGCTGGCGCACGCGGAACTGCGCGCCGTGCTGCCCGCGCAGGAAGCGGTCGAGGCCCGCCTGCTGGCGGCGCTGGCGCCCAACGATCCCCCGTTACGGAGACGCGCATGAAGGGTTTCGCGGCCTTGTACCGCAAGGAACTGCGCACCGACTTCGGCTCGCCCGTGGCGCTGGCCGTGGTGGCGGTGTTCTGGGCCCTGTCGGGCTATCTGTTCAGCTTCAACCTGTTTTTTGTCAGCACCGGGCAGATGGTGACGGCGTTTCACAACATGACCATCCTGCTGATGCTGGTGATGCCGCTGGTCAGCATGCGCGCCTTCGCGGAAGAGGCGCGGCAGGGCACGCTGGAATTGCTGCTGACGCTGCCGCTGTCGGACTTCACGCTGGTCGCGGCCAAGTATGCGGCGGGGCTGACCATGCTGGCGCTGATGCTGGCGGGCACCATGTCGGCGGTGTTGCCGCTGGCCTGGTACGGCGAGCCCGACTACGGCCCCATCGTGGGCGGCTACATCGGCGTGTTCCTGTATGGTGCGCTGTTCCTGGCGATCGGCATTGCCGTGTCCAGCGCCTGCTCGAACCAGATCGTGGCCGCCAGCGCCACGTGGGGCATCCTGGTGCTGTTGTGGTTCATCGACTATCCCGCCGCGCTGGACGCGTTTCCGGCGCTGTCGCCGTTCTTTCAGGCGTTGTCGCTGTCCGCCCAGCATGTGGACTTCATCCGGGGCGTGCTGCCCGGACCGGCCACGGTGACCCTGGCCAGCGTCACCGTGCTGGCCCTGATGGTGGCCTCGGTCAACCTGAAGCGCTGGAGGCTGCGATGACCCCCGCCCTGCGCCGTGCCGGGCGGCGGTTGTCGCTGTGGCTGCCGGTGCTGGCCGTGGCCGCGCTGCTGCTGGCGCTGAACTTGTGGGCGTCGCGCAATCTGGGACGCATCGACCTGACCGCGCAGCGGGTCTACAGCCTGGCCCCGGAAAGCCTTGAGGTCGCGGGGCAGATCCGTCAGCCTGTCGAGGTGACATGGTTTTACGACCTGCGCAACAAGAGCATGGTCGACGCGCTGGAACTCCTGCGGCAGTACGAGCGCCAGAATCCGCTGATCCGCGTGCGCGGCGTGGACCCCGCGCTGCGGCCCGCCGAGGCGCGCGCCGCCGGCATCCAGTTCGCGGGCAGTGCGGTGCTGGCCTCGGGCGCGCGGCGCACCACGATCAACGGCGGCACCGAAACGGACTTCACCAATGCGCTCATCCGCATCAGCCAGAATGGGGCGCAGACGGTCTGCTTCACGCAGGGCCACCGCGAGGCGACGCTCGACAGCCTGACGTCGCTGGACGACCTGGAAGATCACAGCAGCGACGAAAACCTGGTGGCGCGCGTCGAGGTGCACGAACAGCACGGCATGGCGATGGCGCGCAACGCCCTGCAGACGCTGGGGTTTTCCACGCGCGCGGTGGGCGCGGGCAGCCTGGCGCAAGCCTTGCCGGGCTGCGCCGTGCTGGTGGCGGCCGGTCCGCGCACGCCGTTCGGCGACGACGAGGCGCAAGCGCTGCGCCGCTGGACCGGCGCGGGCGGCAAGACGCTGTTGCTGCTGGAACCCGACACGCGGCATGGGTTGGACGGCCTGCTGGCGGACTTCGGCATCGCGCTCGCGCCGGGCGCGCTGGCCGATCCGGGCAGCCACTACCGCAACGATCCCGGCAGTCCCGCGGTCAGCGACTACACGCGCCACAAGATGACGCGCGGCCTTCCGCTCAGCTTCTTTCCCGGCGCGGCGGGACTTGAGCCGGCGGGAGACACCTTGCCGCCCGGCGTGGTGGTGACGCCGTTGGCGCAGACGTCAGCCGCCGCGCATCCCCCGGGGCAGCCTGCCTCGCGCTACACGCTGATGGCGCTGGCCACGCGCAACGCGCAGGCCGCCAGCGCGGAAGGCGCGGCCCATCCCACGCTGCTGGTGGCGGGCGACAGCGACTTCGCCGTCAACCGGCATTTCGCCACGCTGGGCAATGGCGCGCTATTCACCAATGCCGTCACGCTGCTGGCGGGTGAAGACGCCTTGCTGACGATCCGGCCCCGTCATTACGAGAACCGCCGCGTGGAACTGACCAACCGCCAGATGCGCGCCGTGTTCTGGACCAGCACGGTGGCCCTGCCGCTGCTTGCGCTGCTGACGGGACTGCTGTTGTGGTGGAGGCGCCGTTGAAGGCCGGGCGCCTGTTGTGGCCCGGGCTGCTCGCGGCCGGCATCGCACTGTCCGCGTGGCAATGGCAAGAGGCCGCGCATGCCCCGGCGCATCATCACGGCCATACCCATCTGCATGACGACAGCGGCAAGCCTGCCAGGCTCTACGCATGGGAGGCCGACAAGGCCGCGCTGGTCACCCTGGACGGTCCGGGAGGCTCGGTCCGCCTGACACGGCAGGCGCAGGGCTGGGTCGCATCCCCGGAGGGCACGGCGGCAGGCTTTGATGCGGCGGGCTTTGTGGCGCTGTTTTCGCAGGCGCGCAGCGACCGCACGCTCACGCCCGAGGACGGCGAAACGTATGGGCTTGCACCGCCGCAGTTGCGCATCGATGTGCGCGATGCCGCGGGCGCGAGGCTTGCCCAGCTGGACGTCGGCGCGCTTGCGCCGGATGGACTAGGCCGTTATGTACGTCTGCCGGACGAGGCGCAGATCCGGATTATCCCGGACTATCAAACGCGGGCACCACTGGCGGCGTTGGGGCAATCCACACCCACTCCATCGCTTGTTAAACCCGCCTTGCACAAAGATAAATAGCAGCCCGATTCACCCCTACCTATACTTCGCACACATACACAGGCGGACGTGCCCACGCCGTAGCGGGGCGGGCCCCCAGCCTGCAATAAAAGGGCCTTCCGGCGGCTGGCGCTGTGCGCCAATCAGCACGGAAAGGTTGATAACGAGACAAGGGCGCGCCGGGCGCGCCCGGGCGCAAGCCCGCACGCCGCGTGTGGCATGTTGAAATCGCCGCCGCCGTGCTCAGCGTATTGGGAGAAGACGCTTGACCTTGGATCTATTGCCTCTCGCCTTGGTGGATGGCGTGGCATACGCCAGTCTGCTGTTCCTGGTATCGATGGGGTTAACCCTGGTGTTCGGGGTGATGGGCATCCTGAACGTCGCGCACGGCGCGTTCTACGCCTTTGGTGGCTATGCCGCGGCCAGCCTCGTCATGTTCCTGGCGCCCAAGACCGACTCGCCCATCCTCCTGTTCGCGGCCTTGTTCGTGGCCGCCATCGCCATCGGGCTACTGCTTGGCAGCATCATGGAATTCGTCCTGATCCGCCGCGCACAGAACTACGACCCCATCCTCAAGCTGCTGCTCACCTTCGGCGCCTTCCTGATGCTGGAAGACATCCAGCGCATGCTGTGGGGCGCGCAGCCCTATAGCGCCAGCGAAGTCGTCAACCGCCTGGGCAACATCGAGATCGGCGACATCACCTACACGACGTATCAACTGGTGGTCGTGCCCGCCACGGCGCTCTTGGCCTACGTGTGCCTGGAATTCTTCCTGCGTCACACCAAGCTGGGCAAGCAGACGGTGGCCACCACGCACAACCGCGAAGTCGCCACGTCGCTTGGCATCAACGCCAAGAAGATCGGCTACGTCACCTTCGTGATCGCGACCATCCTGGGCGCCCTGGGCGGCGCGCTGGCCTCGCCCACCACCTCGCTGGTGCCGGGGGCGGGCACGGACATGACGGTGCTGTCGTTTGCCGTGGTCGCTACCGCGGGCCTCGGCCAGATCACCGGCGCGCTGATCGCCGCGCTGCTCATCGGCATCATCCGCGCCATCGCCGTGTACGCCGCGCCGGAGCTGGAAGTCGCCGTGCCCTACATCATCATGGTGCTGGTGCTGATCATCCGTCCGCACGGCCTGTTCACCGTTGCCCAAGCGAGGACGATCTGATGAAAGTCCCTGTCCTGAGCGTGCTGGCCGCGCTGTTCACGCTATTTCTTGGCTACACCTATTCCTGGACCATCACGCCCATCGTCATCGGCCTGACCTACGCCATCGCGGCGCTGGGCGTGTCGGTGATGGCGCGCGCCGGCCAGATCTCGTTCGGCCACGCCATGTTTGCCTGCATCTCGGCGTACACGGTGGCGTTCCTGGCCAAAGCCATGCCCGGCCTGGATGCGCTCGTCCTGATCCTGGCCGGCGTCGTCGCCAGCTTTGTCGCCGCCGTCGTCATCGGCCTGTTCGTCGTGCGTTACCGCGGCATCTTCTTCGGCATGTTGAATCTGGCGCTCAGCATGGTGCTGTTCGCGCTCCTGGGCAAGCTCTACACGCTGACCGGCGGCTCGGACGGCATGCGCATCGTGCGCCCGACCATGGCCGGCATCGTGATGGAGCGCGAATCCTTCGAACGCGCGTTGCTGGTGCTGACGCTGGTCCTGTCGCTGGTGCTGGCCTGGTGGGTGCAGCGCTACTTCCGCTCGGGCAGCGGTCAGGCGCTGTCGGCTATCAAGACCAACGAAACCCGCATCGAATATCTGGGCTTTTCCGCCTACTTCATCATGTGGAAGGGCTACCTGCTGTCGGCCGTGGTGGTCGGCTTCTCGGGCGCGATCCTGGCGCTGATGCAAGGGCTGGTCACGCCGGAAATCGGTTCGTGGCTGCGTTCCGGCGAGTTCGTCTTCATCACCATCCTGGGCGGCGCGGGCCATGCCGCCGGCGCGTTCCTGGGCGCGGTGGGCTTCGAATCCGTCAAGCTCGTGTCCGCCGCCTACTTCCCCGGCCTGTGGCAATTCCTGCTGGGCCTGACGCTGATCCTGGTCATCTTCATGTTCCCCACCGGCTTCGTCGGCCAGATCACCAAGCGCATCCGGTCGCGGGAACGCGCCCAGCGCCGCGCGCAGGCGCCCCTGCAGGCCGCGGCAAGGAACTGACGATGAAACCGCTCATTCAAACCACCGACCTCTATCTGGCCTTCGGCGGCGTGGTGGCCGCCGACAACATCAACTTCGAACTGCACGAAGGCGAACGGCTGGCCGTGATCGGCCAGAACGGCGCGGGCAAGACGACCTTCATCAACATCTGCACCGGCTACCTCACGCCATCGACGGGCAAGGTCTATTTCGACGGCAAGGACGTCACGGCGATGGCGCCGCGCAAAATCGTGCGGCTGGGCATGGGACGCTCGTTCCAGCTTCCGCAGCTATTTACCGAACACACCGTGCGCCAGTGCGTGCAGATCGCCGCCGCCAGGCGCAACAAGGAACTGAGCTGGTTCCGGTCGCTGGAAAGCACCATCGACGCCCGCGAGGTGGACGCGACGCTGGACCTGGTGGGCCTCTTGCCCGATGCCGACGAAGCGTGCATCGAGCTGCCCGAAGGCAAGCGCAAGCTGCTGGACGTGGCGATGGCGCTGGCGTTGCAGCCCAAGCTGCTCATCATGGACGAACCCACCAGCGGCGTTGCATCGGAAGACAAGTTCGCGCTGATGGAAACCGTGATGCACGCGCTGGACGAGCGCCGCGTCACCAGCTGGTTCGTCGAGCACGATGTGGACATCGTGTCGCGCTACGCCACCCGCGTGGCGGCCTGGATCGCGGGCAAGGTGGCCGCGGACGGCTCGCCCGAGGACGTCTTGAACAATCCGCAGATCAGAAGCGAAGTGCTGGGGGCCTGAACCATGTTGAACCTATCGGCCATTAACGTCGACCTGGCGGGCAATCGCATCCTGCGCGACGTCAGCGCCAACTTTGAAGCGTCCCGCACCATCGGCATCGTGGGCCGCAACGGCGCGGGCAAGACCACGCTCCTGCGCACCATCATGGGCCTGACGCGCATTCGTTCCGGCAAGATCGCGTTCGACGGCACCGACCTGACGTCGCTGCCCGGGCACAAGCGCGCCGCCATGAAGGTGGGCTACGCGCCCGAGGACCGCGTCATCTTCCCGACCATGACGGTCGAGGAAAACCTGCATCTGCCGTGCGAGGTGCAGGGCCAGTCCAAGGCCGAGATCCAGGCCCGCATGGACACGGTGCTGAAGGTGGTGCCGCAGCTGGAACCGATGCTCAAGCGCTCGGGCTCCGCGTTGTCGGGCGGGCAAGGCAAGATGGTGGCGCTGGCGCGCGCCGTCATGGTCGGCACCCGGCTCTTGATGCTGGACGAGCCCTTTCAGGGGCTCGCGCCCAAGCTGGCGCGCGACTACACCGAGGCGCTGGGCCGCCTGAAGGAAATGCAGCCCGACCTGTGCGTGGTCATCACGGAATCCAACGTGAAGCTGCTGGGCGACATCCCCGACCAGATATGGACGATCGAGCGCGGCTCGATCACGCTGAACTGATACCCCACGGAGACATTTCCATGACGCAGATGATTATCGGCGGCCGCCAGGTCGATGCCCAGGACGGGCGCACGATCGAGGTCGTTTCCCCCGTAGACGGCGAGGTCTTCACCACCATCCCGCGCGGTCAGCAGGCCGACGTGAACGCGGCAGTGCAGGCCGCGCGCGATGCGCTGGAAGGCGCGTGGGGCGACATGACCGCGCTGGAGCGCGGCCGCCTGCTGATGCGCCTGGGCGAGAGCGTCCTGGCGCACCACGAAGAGCTGGCGCAGCTGGAGTCGCGCGACACCGGCAAGCCCATGTCCACCGCGCGCGGCGACATCACGGTGCTGGCCCGCTACTTCGAGTTCTACGGCGGCGCGGCCGACAAGGTCCACGGCCAGACCATCCCGTTCCAGAAAGACTATTCGGTGCAGCTCATCCGCGAGCCGCTGGGCGTCACCGCCCACATCATTCCGTGGAACTACCCCGCGCAGATGTTCGGGCGCAGCGTGGCGCCGGCGCTTGCCATGGGCAACGCCGCGGTGGTCAAACCCGCCGAGGACGCCTGCCTGTCGATCATCCGCGTGGCCGAACTGGCCCTGGAAGTCGGCTTTCCGCCGGGTGCACTGAACATCGTGACGGGCCTGGGCGAAGAAGCCGGCGCCGCGCTGTCGCGCCATCCCGGCATCAATTTCATCACCTTCACCGGCTCCAACGAAGTCGGCGTGCTGGTCCAGCAGGCGGCCGCCCTCAATGCGGTCAAGTGCGTGCTGGAACTGGGCGGCAAGTCGGCGCACATCGTGTTTGACGACGCCAACTACAAGCTCGCCATTCCGGCCATCGTCAAGGGCATCGTCCACAACACCGGCCAGACCTGCACGGCGGGCAGCCGCCTGCTGGTGCAGAAGGGCATCTACGCGGACTTCATGAAGGCGCTGGGCGAGGAATTTTCCAAGGTGCGCGCAGGCACGCCGGACATGGACCTGACTTGCGGACCGGTCGTCAACAAGGCGCAATACGACCGCGTCAACCGCTACATCGCCAAGGGGCTGTCCGACGGCTTGAAAGTGGCTGCCGAGGGCGGCATCGCGGACGGCGTGCCCAAGGGCGGCTTCTTCGTCAAACCCACGCTCTTTGCCGCTGCCAATCACGACAGCGACCTGCTCACGCAAGAGATCTTCGGGCCCGTGCTGGTCGCGCTGCCCTTCGCGGACGAGGCCGAGGCCATCCGCCTGGCCAACGCCACGGACTACGGCCTGTTGGGCGCGGTCTGGACCGAAAACGGCGGGCGCCAGCAGCGCGTGGCACGCGGCATCAAGTGCGGCCAGGTCTACATCAACGGGTTTGGCGCGGGCGGCGGCGTGGAGCTGCCCTTCGGCGGCGTGAAGAAAAGCGGCCATGGCCGCGAGAAAGGCTTCATCGCGCTGGAAGAAATGAGCACGACCAAGACCCTGATTCAGTTCTATGGCGAGTGATCGCCGCGCACAATACGGAGACAGAAAATGAGCCAGTTGCAAGGCAAGGTTGCGATCGTCACGGGCGGGGGAAACGGTTTCGGCGAGGGCATCGTCAAGCTGTACGCCAAGGAAGGCGCCAAGGTCGTGATCGCCGACATCAATAAAGAGGCCGCCGACCGCGTGGCTGCTGAAATCGGCGACGCCGCGCTGGCCGTGAAGGCCGACGTGTCCAGCCGCGCCGACATCGACAACGTGGTGCGCGCCGCGCTCGACAAATTCGGTACGGTGGACATCGTGGTCAACAACGCCGCCATCACCCACAAGAACCAGCCGATGCTGGACGTGGACGAGGCCACCTTCGATCGCATGTTCGACATCAACGTCAAGTCGATCTACCACATGGCGCAGGCCGTCGTGCCTGTCATGCGCAAGCAAAAGCGCGGCGTGATCCTGAACATCGGATCGACGGCCGGCATCCGTCCGCGCCCCGGGCTCAGCTGGTACAACGCGTCCAAAGGCGCGGTCAACGTGCTGTCCAAGTCGATGGCCGTGGAGCTGGGCGGCGAAGGCATCCGCGTCAACGCCATTTGCCCGGTCATGGGCGTGACCGGCATGTTCGAACTCTTCATGGGCCTGCCCGACACGCCCGAGAACCGCGCCAAATTCGTGTCTACCATTCCGCTCGGCCGCTTCTGCCAGCCGTCCGACGTGGCCGCGGCCGCGCTGTTCCTGGCCAGCGACGCCGCCGAGTTCATCACCGGCGTGGAGTTCCCTGTCGACGGCGGGCGCACGGTGTAGGGTTGGGCGCCGGCTTGCCGGGGTCGCAAGACCCCGCTCGCGCCGGCATGCCGGATGCCGCGTCCGCCCGCGGTCCGGATCACTTCTGTGGATGAAGACGCATGAAAATCAAAGCGGCGTTATTGCGGCAAGTGGGGGTCGAAGGACCGTACGCGCAGTCCCGGCCCCTGACCATTGCGGACATCGAGCTGGACCCGCCGGGCGTTGGCGAGGTGCTGGTCAGAATCCGTGCGGCGGGGCTGTGCCATTCGGACCTGTCCGTCATCAACGGCGACCGGCCGCGCGGCGTGCCGATCGTGCTGGGACATGAATCGTCGGGCGAAGTCGTCGAGACCGGCCCCGGCGTCACGGACCTGAAGGCCGGCGATCACGTCGCCATGGTGTTCGTGCCCAGCTGCGGCTGCTGCAACCCCTGCATGGAAGGCCGGCCTGCGCTTTGCGAACCGGGCGCCGTGGCCAACACCAAAGGAACGCTGCTGGGCGGCGAGCGCCGGCTGCACATCGGCGACGAGTACATCAACCATCACACCGGCGTGTCCTGCTTTGCGGAATACGCCGTGGTGTCGCGGCGCTCGTGCGTCAAGGTGAATGTGGAACTCAGCCACCGCGAAGCCGCGCTGTTCGGCTGCGCCGTGCTGACCGGCGCCGGGGCCGTCATCAACCGCGCCCGCATCAAGATGGGCGACACGGCCGCGATCGTCGGGCTGGGTGGCGTGGGCCTGAGCGCACTGTTGGCGGCGGTGGCCGCCGGCGCGCGCCGGGTGGTCGCCATCGACCTCAGCGACGAGAAGTTGGCGCTGGCGAAAGAACTGGGCGCCACGCACCTCGTCAACCCAAAGCAGATCAAGACCGACGACGACCTCATGGATCTGGCCGGCGGCCGCGTGGACTTCGGCTTTGACATGGCCGGCGCCGTGCCGGCCTTCGAAACCGCCTACAAGCTCACGCGCCGCGGCGGGGCGACGGTCACCTCCGGCCTGCCCAATCCCAAGTTCAGCTTTCCGCTGTCGCTGTCGCAAATGGTGGGCGAAGAGCGCGAGATCCGGGGCAGCTACCTGGGCTCGGGCGTGCCTGCCATCGACATCAGCCGCTACATCGACCTGTACAAGGCCGGCCGCTTGCCGGTCGACAGGATGATGGGCCAATCGTTTTCGCTGGACCAGATCAACGAGGGGTTCGATCACCTCGCCACCGGCGGCAGCCTGCGCGACGCCATCGTTTTCTAAGGGCACAGACCCGATCAACAACACTGGAGACAACACCATGAAGACCTCAAGACTGGCGGCCTTGCTGGGCGCCACCCTGCTGTCGGGCCTGACCACGCTGGCCATCGCGGCCGACAAGCCCAAGGAACTGAACGTCGGCATCTCGACCTTCCTGTCGGGCTCGGCGTCCGTGTTCGGCGTGCCGGCGCGCGATGCGGCCGACATCCTGATCGAAGAGATCAACGCGGGCGGCGGCATCGACGGCGTCAAGATCGTGCCCAGCTACATCGACGAAGGCGGCGGCGGCGAAAAGCTCTTGTCCGAATACCGTCGCCTGGCCGAAGGCGGCACGCGCGTGATGCTGTCGGCCATTTCCAGCGGCCACTGCAACATCGTCGCGCCCGTGGCCGAGGACCTGAAGGTGCTGAACGTGCTGTGGGACTGCGGCACCGAGAAGGCGCTGGAAGGCAAAAAGTACAAGTACGTCGTGCGCACGCAGGCCAACGCCACCACCGAAATGGTCGCGCAGGTGCTGTACCTGATGAAGGTCAAGCCCGACTTCAAGACCATCGCCATCGTGAACCAGGACTACGCCTGGGGCCGCGATTCGCGCGACATCTTCCTGGCCGCGCTCAAGAAGTTCAAGCCCGACGTCAAGGTCGTCGCCGAGATGTTCCCCAAGTTCGGCGCCGCCGACTTCTCCACCGAAATCAGCCGCCTGCAGGCGCTGCGCCCGGATGTCATCGTCTCCACATCGTGGGGCGGCGACCTGGACAACTTCGTGCGCCAGGCTTCGCAGCGCAACCTGTTCAAGAACTCCACCTTCGTGCTGTCGCTGGCGGAAAGCTCGCTGGAACGCCTGGGCAACGCGCTGCCCGAAGGCGTCCTGGTCGGCGCGCGCGGCGATCACTACTTCCTGCATCCGGAAACCAAGGACGATCCCAAGCACCAGGCCTTCGTGAAGAAATTCCACGACAAGACCGGCGCCTATCCGATCTACTCGGTCTATCACATGGTGCAAGGCATCTACGGCCTGAAGGCCGGCTACGAAAAGGCCATCAAGGACAACGGCGGCAACTGGCCCACGCCTGAACAGGTGGCCGCCGCCATGCACGACGTGACCTTCAAGGGCTACGGCCGCGAAGTGAAGATGCACCGCGCCGACGGCCAGGCCTTGGAAGCGCAACTGTTCGGCGTCACCAAGAAGAGCGACAAGTACCCGTTCAAGGTCCTGTCCGACATCACCATCGTGCCGGCTGAGCTGGTGACGCCCGGGGTGACGGATACGTCGATGGCATGGATCGAAAAGAGCCTGACGCCTGAGGTGTTGAAGAGCGACCAGATCAAGGTGTTCCCGAACTGATCGGGATGGACTGAGCAAGCAGCAGTGTGTGTAGTGCAGGGATAGCCCCGGCGTTAATGCCGGGGCGTTTTTTTCTACAGCTCCAACACCACCTTCTTCCCCCCGCTAGACCGCGAGCAGCACGCCATCATCTTGTTGTTCGCCTCGCGTTCCGCCCGCGTCAGCACCACGTCGCGGTGGTCGATGTCGCCTTCCAGCACGCGCACCTCGCACGACCCGCACAACCCTTCCTCGCAGTCGCTCTGCACATCGATGTTGGCGCCGCGCAGCGCCGTCAGCAGCGTCTGGTCCGCGGGCACGGTGATGACGATGCCCGAATCCTTCAGCACCGCTTCAAACGCCTGTTCCTTCGACGGATCCAACGTCCCAAGCGTGGAATGGAAGTGCTCCACCCGCAGCGCATCTTCCGGCCACGCCGCGCAGCATCCCGCCAGCGCGTCCAGCAGGCCCTGCGGACCGCACGCATACACCTGCGTGCCCGCGCGCGGTTCGGCAAGCAGGGCCGCGTAGTCGGCGCGAGTGCCTTCGTCCTTGACGTGCAGATGCAGCCGGTCGCCGTGCAACGCCGCCAGTTCTTCCGCCAGCGCCATGCACCGGCGCGATCGCCCGCTGTAATGCAATTCGTAGTCCAGCCCCAGCTCACGCGCACGCCGCGCCATCGCGCTGATCGGCGTGATGCCGATGCCGCCCGCGATCAGGATGAGCTTGGAAGCCGACTCGTCCATTCGGAAGTGATTGCGCGGGCCACGAATGCGCAGGCGCGCGCCGGGCGTGGCGTTCGCGTGCATCCAGGCCGAGCCGCCACGGCCATCCGCCTCGCGCAGCACGGCAATTTCAAACACGCCGGTCTCGACCGGGTCACCGCACAGCGAGTACTGGCGCGACAGGCCGGTGTCGCCGCATTCCACGTCGATGTGCGATCCGGGCGACCAGCGGGGCAGGGGCTTGCCGTCGGGTGACACCAGACGCAGCCGCAGGATGCCGTCCGCGGCCTGCTCTGCGCTTTGCACGACGACGGGCCGGGTGATGGCGTGCGATGAAGGCTCGCCGATGCGCACGGGATGCCTGTCTTCAAGCAGGGATGGGTTCGCGCGCTCCGGGTTCTGCGCCGGATCCCATTCCACCCACAGGTGCTCCGGCCCGCGGAAGGAGGTGTTGGGCACATAGGTGAAGGACTGCTCCGCCAGCTTCAGATGCGGCAGCCGGCGCGTCAGTTCCTCCAGGAAGATCTGCATCTCCATGCGCGCCAGGTTCTTGCCCATGCACTGATGCGAGCCATACCCGAACGTGAGCTGATCGCTGGCGTTTTCGCGGCGGATGTCAAAGAGGTCAGCGTCTTCGAACTGGCCTTCGTCATGGTTGGCCGACGAGGTCACGATCAGCAGTTTGGAGCCGGCCGGAATCGCCACGCCTGCGATTTCCACGTCGCGCGTGGCCAGGCGGCGCCACGCGGCAACCGATCCGTTGTGACGAAGGCATTCCTCGACCGCGTTGGGGATCAGGTTCGGATCCTCGCAGATCTCGCGCCAGGCCTGCGGATGCTGCAACAGCAGCTTGATGGCATTGGCCGACGCATTGGCCGTGGTCTCGTGCGCCGCCACGATGCCGGCCATCATCATCGAATGCAGGTACGAATCGGTGACCACCTCCGGGTGCGTCTGCTGCTTGCGCAGGCCGTATTGCATCCAGCCGGGGCCCGACGGGTCCTGCCGCATCTTGTCCAGGATCTTGCCGGCCAGCTGCCAGAAATTGCCGACCGCATGCGCGACGGCAACCTGCTCCTCGGGCTTGGGGCGGCCCCAGGTGTTCACGGTGTGCGCGATGGAATATTGCCGCAGCAGGTCCATGTCCTCTTCGGGCACGCCCAGAAAGTGCAGCGCCACGGTCAGCGGCACTTCCCACAGCATCTGGTCGACGAGATCGGCGCGCCCGTCGTCGATGAACCGGTCCACGTATTCGCGTGTCAGGCGACGCACCATGGGTTCATGGTGCTTCAATTCCTCGGGCGTGAACGGGTCCATCAGCACGCGTCGGCGCGGCATGTGCGCGGGCTCGTCCTCGTTCACCAGCGTGCGGTTCATGGCGTAGCCGTACGACGCCAGCACCGCGTTGGCCTCCGGCCCCGTCGGCGTAATTTTCTCCAGCGCGATCGAGGGGCTGAAGGTGATGTTGTCGCGGAAGATCGCCTTGATGTCGTCATAGCGCGTCACGACCCAGTAGCCCAACTGCGGACTGTAGAACACCGGCTCCTGCTCACGCGCCCAGCGCACGTATTCGGGCGGGTCCTGTTGATAGCCGTCGCCAAAGGGATCGAACGCGGCGGCGCGCGCGCTGACCGGACAGCCCGTCGGGCTTTGCTCGGCGGACAGCGCAGCGTGATCGATGGGACAGCCCGAGGGGCGCGGCGTGGCGGATGCTTGGTTCATGAGGTCGTTCCGTGTGTTCGTCTTGCGGGCCCGCCGCGGGGTGCGGCACATGCTTGCGGTTATGAATGCGGCGGGCCGGTGATGCGGGGTTCAACGTGATGCGGTCGAGCGTGATGCCTAGGCCGGCATGACGCGCATTCCCGCGTAATGCTCAATCCAGCGTGATGCCCAGATCTTTGATCAGCTTTTGCCAGCGGGCGCGTTCGGCCGTCAGCATCTCGGCATATTGCGCGGGCGTGTTGCCGATCGGCTCGATGCCGAACTCCACCAGGCGCTGGCGCGTGGCCGGGTCATTGATGGTCGCGACCACCTGCTTGTTCAGGGCGTCGATCACCGGCTTGGGGGTGGCGGCCGGCACTACCACGCCGACCTGCGCGGCGGCTTCCACGTTCTTCAGACCGATCTCGGCGAACGTCGGCACGTCGGGCAATTGCGGCAGACGCGTCGGATTGGCGACCGCCAGCGCCTTGACCTTGCCGCCGTTGATGAAGCCGGCGCCCGCGGCCAGGTCCACCATCATCGCGGGCACCTGACCGCCGGCGACATCCGCCAGGGCTGGCGAGGCGCCACGGTACGGCACGTGGGTCATCGTCAGGCCCGCCTCGACCTTCAGCAATTCCATCGCCAAGTGGTGCGGGCTGCCGGCGCCGGCCGAGGCGTAATCCAGGCCTTCCTTGCGTCCCTTGGCTTCAGCCAGGAACTCCTTGGCCGAGTTGACCTTCATGGCCGGGCCGACCACCAGGATCATCGGGAACCGTCCCATCAGCGTGACCGGCGCCAGATCCTTCGCCGGGTCATACGACAGCTTTTTGTAGAGCGCGGGGTTGAATACCAGCGTGCCGTTGTCGGCGGACAACATCGTGTAGCCGTCGGCCGGGGCGCGCGCCGTTTCCGACGCCGCAATTGCCGTGTTGCCCCCCGGCTTGTTCTCGATCACCACCGGCTGGCCCAGGCGTCCGGTCAGGCCTTGCCCGATGCTGCGCGCCAGGAAGTCCGACCCGCCACCCGCGGCATACGGCACGATCCAGCGCACGGGCTTGGACGGGTAATCGGCAGCCCCCTGCTGCGCGGACGCGCTGGCACAAGCCAAGAGGGGCAGGGCCATCAGGCCGGCCAGGATGTGGTGTTTAACACTGCGCATGGACAAGTCTCCTCGTTGTGGAATGTCAAAAGTGCATTCCTTGTTTGCGTAAAGCATATACGCAATGCGTAATTTTTGAAGAAGGGTTAACCTTAGTGCCGCTCCAGGCTTTCGGTCCCTCGGTTGCCGGCGAGCCCGCTGTTACGGAGCCGTATTTCCAATGAGCAAAGCCGCCTTGCCGCCCGAATCCGACCTCGCGTCTGATCTTGAATCCGCCGAAGCCCCGGCCGTCCGGCCTCGCGAACGCCGGCAGCGGGTCCAGGCCGCGGAAACCGGCATGTCCGTCCTGAAAGGCCTTGCTCGTCTGGGCGGCCGCGCGAGCCTCACGGCGCTGGCCGCCCACGTCGGCGAAAGCCCCGCCAAGGTGCACCGCTACCTGATGAGCCTCATTGCCGAGGGCCTGGTCGACCAGGAAGTGGCGACGCAGCAGTACCACCTGGGCCTCGAAGCGCTTTATGTAGGGGTAGCCGCCATGCGCCAGGCCGACCCGCTACGCATCGGCGAACCCGCGCTCGTGCGCCTGCGCGAAAGCCTGGCCGTCACGTGCTTCATCGCCGTCATGGGCAACAAGGGGCCGACTATCGTGCGATTCGAGGAACCCGGCTTGCCGGTCACGGTGAACGTACGCGTGGGGTCGGTGCTGTCGATGCTGTGGTCGGCGACGGGGCGGGCCTTTCTGGGTTTGCTGGACGAGGCGCCGGTGCGGGCGCTGGCGGAAGCTGAATTGGCCAGCGCGCCCGCCGAGCAGCGCGCGCTGCTGGATCGCGACGATCCCATCGGCGTCTTGCGTCGAGACGTGCGGGCGTTGGGGTGCGCCACGGTGAAGGACACGAACCTGCGCGGCATCAGCGCCGTCTCGGCGCCGCTGTATGACCATACTGGACGGGTCTGCGCGGTATTGACAGCGCTGGGCGCGACCGGCGGTTTTGACGTTTCCGAGAGCGGGGCGGTGGTGGCCGCGGTAAAGCGCGAGGCGCTGGCGGCCAGTGTGGCGTTGGGGTACGTGGCGGGGTGATCCCCTACCGCCCCACCTCCAACTTCCCCAACGCATCCCGGAAATCCGGATACTCCTTCAGAAACGCCTGATTGCGCTCGAACCGCCTGACCAGCCGATCATCGATCGTCAGATTCAGGACCGTGTCCTTATCCCACACCCGTGGCCGACGTTTCACCGGAATCGGTACCTTCTCCGTGAATTCCTTATACGAATCATGCGGTTCGCACTGTTCGTAATCCGTCGAGATCCGCTGCACCGTCCCCGCCTCCAACCCCGCCTGCCGCGCCTTTTCCTGTAGCCACGACGCCGGTAGCGTCTGCAGGCTTCCATCCTGATATCCGCCGCCCACGTCGGAATGCGCGCCGATGAACCAGCGTTGCTCGACGGGCAGGTTTGCGGGGCGTGGCGGCGAGCCCGCGCGGCGGGTCCAGAGCGTGGGGAAGTACGGCTCGCGGTATTCGTTGGTGGCGATGGCGTGGTACGCGTTCAGGACGTGGTTGCTCAGTTCCGTGTCGTGAAAGTTGTAGAAGCTGGAAAAGCCGGGAAACGAGATGCCGCCCACGGGGATGCCCAGGCTGCCCACGGTGTCCCAGACGCCGACGAAGTGCAGGTCGGTGTCGCGCGAGAAGCGGTCGCGGAAGGCGGCGGCTTCCAGGGATGACGGGGTGCAGTCGTCGCGGTACAGCGCGTAGGCCTCGGACACGTTAGCATCGGTGGCTTCGTTGAGCAGGCCGCATTTGCGCACCATGCCCGCGAGGCTGCGCGCGGAGTAGGCGCCGCGGCTGAAGCCGAAGAGGAAGATGCGGTCGCCGGGCTGGTGACGCTGGCAGAGCCACCGGTAGCCCTGCCGGATGTTGGCCGACAGGCCTGCGCCGAACGCGCCGCCCATGAATTTGTCGATGGCTGCCCACAGGCCCTGGCCCTGCGTGCCCACGCCCTCGATGTAGAGCGTTTCCTGCGTGCTGGTCTCGGGCGCGGCTTTGTAGAGCTCGTAGACATTGGTGCGGTCGTTAGGTTCGTTCCACGTGCCGTCGAAGAAAACGGCGAGGTTCTTCTTGACCATGATCGTCTCCCCACACACAGATAAAGGCTTGCGATACCTATGCCGCTGGCCGGGACAACGCCTGCGTGAGGCAAGCTAGCACGCGCGGCGATCGCAGCAGGGCACGGGGTTTCCCTGCTGCATGTCCGTACACCACCTTTTTGCCTAGCCCGAGGTGGGAGTCATCCTGAATCGCGCGGGAAAACAGCCGATCCGCCGATTGCTGGAGTACGCCGTCACTACCGCATCAGTAGCCATCCAAGACTGATATGGTTGGTATCCGGTCAGCGCAAAAAACGGCCCGGAGGCCGTTTTTCGGGGTGCTTGAAACCGGGTCAGGCGATCTGGAACTGCAAAGCCCCGTCATTGGCGGGCAAGGCTGCATTGGAGTATGTTGCGCGCTGGCGGCACGGGCCGCGCAACGCAACGATCACGGAAACACCACACATGGGACGTCTCGCCATTTTGGGCGCGCTGCACGAAGAGATCGCCGACCTGCTGGCGGCCATGGACCCCGGCGCGCAAACGCGCCGCATCGCCATGCGCGATTTTCAGGTGGGCACGCTGTGGGGCACGCCGTGCGTCATCGCGCTCAGCCGCATCGGCAAGGTGGCCGCGGCGGCGACGGCGTCCATCGTCATCCAGGAATTTGGCGTGACGCGCGTGCTCTTCACGGGCCTAGCGGGCGGCCTGCATCCGCAGGTGCGCGTGGGCGACGTGGTCGTGGCCGACGCCCTGATGCAGCACGACATGGACGCGCGTCCCTTGTTCGGCCGCCATGAAATCCCCCTGTTGGGACGCGAACGCTTCGATACCGATGCCGCCCTGAGCGCGCTGTTGCTGGACAGCGCCCGGGACTTTGCGGGCAAGGGCGGCTTGCCGGCCGCAACCGCCACGCCGCGTGTCCATCATGGCCTGATTGCGACGGGCGACATTTTCGTTAACGACAACGACCTGGCGCACGCGCTGCGCGAGCGTCTGCCCGATGCCCTGTGCCTGGAGATGGAAGGCGCGGCGATGGCGCAGGTGTGCCACGAGTTCGGCGTGCCGTTCGCGGTGATGCGCGTGATTTCCGACAGCGCCGATCACACGGCGAAGACGGATTTCACGGACTTTCTGGTCAATCTGGCGCGGCTGTACACCGCCGGCATCCTGAAGCCGCTGCTGCAATCCGGCGCGCTGCGCGACGCCTGACGGTCAATCCCCGCGCAAACCAGATATGCGATCCCGCGCATAGCCCCGGCCCGGTCCCGCGCCTACCATGCTGCAAACACAAGAACGAAGTTTGGAGACAGCATGAAAATCGCAAGTGCGCTGACCGCGGCCGGGCTTTGCCTTGGCATGGGGCTGATTTCCGCGGCGGGGGCCGCGTCCACCTATCCCGACCGGCCCGTGCGGCTGGTCGTTCCGTTTCCGGCGGGCGGGGCCACCGACCTGATGGCCCGCGCCCTGGCGCAGGGGCTGGGCGAGAAACTGGGCCAATCCGTCGTGGTGGAGAACCGGGGCGGCGCCGGCGGTGCGATCGGCGCCGAGGCGGTGGCCAACGCCGCGCCGGATGGCTACACCTTGCTGTACTCGACCATGGGGGTGCTGACGATCAACCCCACGCTGTACGCCAAGCTGCGCTACGACCCGCAGAAGAGCTTTGCGCCGATCGCGATGACCAATCTGACCGCGAACCTGCTCGTGGTGAATCCGGCGCTGCAGGTGAACTCGGTCGCGGAGCTTGCGGAACTGGCCCGCAAAAAGCCGGGCGAGCTGACCTTCAGTTCCTCGGGCAGCGGCACCACCAGCCATCTGTCGGGCGAGATGTTCAAGTCCACGGCTGGCGTGGATATCCGCCACATCCCGTACAAGGGCACGTCTGGGGCGATCAACGACTTCATGGCCGGTCGCATCTCGATGATGATCGACACCTCGTCCAACTTTGTCGAACAGGTCAAGCAGGGCAAGGTCAAGGCGTTGGGCGTGACCAGCCGCCAGCGCCTGGCGGCGCTGCCCGACGTGCCCGCCATCTCGGAGTCGCCGGGCTTCGAATCCTTCGAAGTCAGCTTGTGGTCAGGCGTGCTGGCGCCCGCGGGCACGCCGCGCCCGATCATCGACCGGCTGAATGCGGACATCAAAAGCGTGATGCTGGCGCCGCAGATGGTCGAGCGCATGGCCGGATACGGCATTCAGACAACCTACAGCACGCCCGAGGCGTTTGCCGAACGCATCCGCGCCGATACGCAGAAATGGGCGCGGATCATCGAGGCCTCCGGCGCACGCGCCGACTGAGCGCCAGCCCGTCTCGCCATCACCGCTTTCACGCAAGGACCTGCCATGCCCTCGATGCTTCGAATCCTGCTGACGGCGGCGGCCGCGCTGTCCGCCGTCTCGCTGTCCGCGCCGGCCGCGGCGGCTTATCCCGACCACCCCATCACGCTCATCAATCCTTACGCCGCCGGCGGTCCGGCCGACGTGGTGGCGCGCAGCCTGGCGCGCGCCCTGGAAAAGCGGCTGGGCCAGCCCGTCGTGGTCGAGAACAAGCCGGGCGGGGGCGCGTCCATCGGCACGGGCTTCGTGGCCCGCGCCAAGCCTGACGGCTACACGCTGCTGCTCGGCACCTCGGCCGGCCACGTGGTGACGCCGCTGATGCAGAAGACCACGTACGACGGCATCCAGGCCTTCGAATTCTGTTCGGTGGTGGCGGTGCAGCCCATCATGCTGGTCGTCAACCCGTCGCGCGGCATCAAGACGGTGCAGGCGCTGATCGCCCGCGCCAAGGCCGAACCCGGCAAGCTCAGTTATGGCTCGGCCGGCGTGGGCGGCGCCACGCACCTGGGCGCCGAACTGTTCCAGCAGGCCGCGCACGTGCAGCTCAATCACATTCCCTATGCGGGCGCGTCGCCGGCGATCAATGACGCCGTGGGCGGACAGATCGACCTGGCCATGCTGAACCTGTCGGCCAGCCTGCCGTTCATCCGCCAGGGCCGGCTGGTGCCGCTGGCGTACGCGGCCAGCGAGCGCTCGCCGCTGCTGCCCGACGTGCCGACGCTGGATGAGGCCGGGATGCCGGGCGCGCAGGCCGCCACCTGGTACAGCCTGGCCGCGCCCGCGGGCACCCCCGCGGACATCGTGCAGACGCTGAGCGATACCGTCCGGCGCGTGAACGACGATCCCGACTACCGCCGCGTGATGCAGGATCAGGCGATATCGTTGATGGCGTTGTCGCCCCAGGACGCCGGCGCTTATGTCCGCAAGGACCGCGCCGATATGCAGCGGCTGCTCGGCACGCTGGGGCTGCTGGCCAAATGACGATGAACCCTCCCGCGCCATGAACTTCGATTTCAGCAAACTGGCCTCGGCCGACGCCTTCAAGCTGCTTTCCAGCGTGGTCGTGCCGCGGCCCATCGCCTGGGTGGTCAGCCAGTCGCCGCAAGGTGCGCGCAACGCCGCGCCGTTCTCGTTCTTCAATGTGGTCAGCAGCGATCCGCCCATCGTCGCGCTGGGCATCGGCCCGCGCGGCGGCCAGTTGAAGGACACCTCGCGCAACATCCTGCAGACGGGGCAGTTCGTGATCAACCTGGTGTCGGCGGAGCTGGCCGAGCAGATGAACCACACCAGCCTGGACTACGACGCCGGCATCGATGAATTGGTGCGCGCCGGCCTGTCCACCGAGCCGTCCCTGATGGTGGCGCCGCCGCGCATCGCGCAAAGTCCCGCGGCGCTGGAGTGCGAGGTCTGGCAGGTGCTGGATGCGGCGCCCCAGCGCGTGATCGTGCTGGCGCGCGTGGTGGCGCTGTACCTGCGAGACGACGCCTTGCTCAACGCCGAAAAGTTTTACGTGGACACGCCCGCGCTGCGCCTTCTGGGCCGCATGCACGGCGCGGGCTGGTACGCGCACACCAGCGATCTCTTTCAGATGCGCACGCCCGACGCGGCCAACGATCCCGCCGTGCGGCCTACGCAGGGGCATTGAATGCGCGAGAAGACCTTGAACCCTTTTGGAGCCTGTCGATGAAACTGCATTGGTCGCCGCGATCGCCCTTCGTGCGCAAGGTGATGATCGTCATTCACGAGGCCGGCATCGAGGACCGCGTGACGCTCGTGCGCACGCCGGTCGCGATGGATAAGCCCAACCTGGATCTGGTGCCCGACAATCCGCTCATCAAGTTGCCGACGCTGGTGCTGGACGATGGCCAGCCGCTGTACGACTCGCGCGTGATCTGCGCCTACCTGGACGCGCTGACGGGCTGCGGCCTGTTGCCGGCCGACCCGCAGACCCGCCTGACCGCCGAACGGCGCCAGGCGCTGGGCGACGGCTTTCTGGACGCGCTGCTGCTGTTCCGCCAGGAACGCAACAAGCCCGAGGCGCGGCAGACGCCCGCGTGGCTGGACGCCTTTGCGCTCAAGACCCGGGCGGTGCTGGCTGCGCTGGAGGCCGAAGCGCCCGCGCTGCAGGCAAGCCGCTTCGACCTGGGCCTGATCGCCATCGGCTGCGCGCTGTCGTACATGGACTATCGTTTCCCGGATATCGTCTGGCGCGACGGCCACCCGGCGCTGGCGGCCTGGCACGCGCGGTTTGCCGCGCGCCCGTCCGTGATGCGCACGCAGCCCGACGAAACCCCGTAACGAGAGGACGAAGATGAGCCGTATCCCGCTGCCCACGCCAGACACCATGACCGACGACCAGAAGCGCGTGTACGAGAAGATCGTCTCCGGTCCGCGCGGACGCCTTGTCGGCCCCTTGCGCGCCGCGCTGCACAGCCCGGAACTGGCCGAGCGCTGGCAGGCGCTGGGCGCGTTGCTGCGCTTTGGCACCAGCCTGGCGCCGCGCGTCAGCGAACTGGCCATTGTGGTGACGGCGCGCCGTTGGAACAGCCAGATCGAATGGCACATCCATGCGCAGGCGGCGCGCGCCGCCGGTATCTCGGACGCCGCACTGGACGCGATCCGGGCCCGCGAAACACCCGTGTTCGACAATCCCGACGACGCGGTGGTCTACGAGTTTGCGCGGCAGATCCAGGAGACCGGTCAGGTCGAACCGGACCTGTATGCGCAGGCCGTCGCGAGCTGGGACGCGGTGGGCGTGGTGGAACTGACCGCCGTGATCGGCTACTACACCATGGTGTCCATGACGCTGAACGCGCACGAAATTCCGATGCCGGACGACGCGCCGCCGCCGCTAGATACACCGCGCCAGGCGGGCGCGCCGGTGCTGAGCCGGCTTGCGCCCCTGACCGGGAGCCAGCCATGAGCGCCACCGGAAATCCGGCCGCAGGCGGGCAGGCCCGCGCCTATGTGCCGGACAGCGTGGAAACGCCCCGCATGCCGGTGACGCCGCGCCAAGCCCTGCCGGCGGGCGCGTGCGACACGCATTGCCATGTCTTTGGTCCCTACGACCGTTTTCCCCTGCAGCATCCCTCGTCCTACGCCGCGCCGGATGCGCCGGCGTCGCGCTATCTGCGCATGCTGGACACGCTGGGCGCATCGCGCGGGGTGCTGGTGCAGCCGGCGCCCTATGGCACGAACCCGGATGCCTTGCTGGACGCGCTGCGCGAAGGCGCAGGCCGCCTGCGCGGGATCGCGGTGGCGGATCCGTCCGTCACGGACGCACAGCTGCAAGCCTTGCATGACGGCGGCGTGCGCGGCCTGCGCTTCGTCGAGGCGCGCGACCCCGCGGGAAACCTGTTTCCCGGCAGCGTGGGATTCGATCAGGTCGCGGCGCTTGCGCCGCGCATGAAGCAGTTTGGCCTGCACGCGCAGCTGTGGGCGCCGTGCGATACCTATTTGCGCCATCTGCCCGAGCTGGCAAAGCTGGACTTGCCGCTGGTCATCGACCACCTGGGCAGCCTGGTCCCGGCGCGGGGCGAGGCCGATCCGGTGTTCCAGCTGCTGCGCGGGCTGCTGGCCGACGGCAGGATCTGGATGAAGCTGACGGTGTGCCGGGTGGGGGCCGCGCCCGATTATGAAAACGCGCGCTTCATCCACGATGCCTTCACTGCCGCCAATCCGGATCAGGTGCTGTGGGGATCGGACTGGCCCTTCGTGCGCATGGGGGCGGCGGCGCCGTCGGCCGACGCGCTGGTGGACCTGGCGCACGATTGGCTGGACAACGAGGCGCTGCGCAAGCGGGTCTGGGTGGTCAACCCCGAGCGTCTGTACGGCTTTGCATGAATACAAGCGGGGGTCGCTGAGCCCCCGCGCTGAACCCGCATCCTGAACCCACTGGTGAACGCCGCTTACGGGCTGGCGTGCCAGACGCCTTCGCCGCCGATCTCGCGCACCAGCGCCTCGATCTGCGTGGCAACTTCCGTGACCGTGCGTCCGGGCCCCTTCGATCGCGAGAACGCCATCGAGATGATGCGGCTCATCGTGGGGTCGCGCAGCGCGGCGATGCTCAAGCGCCCCTCCTGCACCTCCTGCCAGACGGCGTGCAGCGGCAGCACGGTGTACATCTTCTCGTGTTCGACGATGGACTTCATGAGCGGAAGCGAGTCGGCCTCGATCAGGGGCGCGATGGTGATCTTGCGCGCCCGCGCCAGGCCGTCCAGCGCGTTGCGCAGGCCGTTGGGCGCGCCGGGCAGGATGAACGGCAGCCCGTCCAGCTGATCGAAGGTGACTTCGCCGGCCTGCGTGCGCGCATCGCCCGCCGCGCCGACCAGGTAAGAGTCCACGGACGCCAGCGCCTGCTCGCCGGGCGGGCATTTGTCGCCGTAGCGGTATAGGATGGCGATGTCCACGCGGCTGTCGGTCAGCCATTCCTCGATCTGGCCGCTGGAGCCTTCCAGAATCTTCAAGTGCACCTTGGGAAACTGCTGGCGCAGCCGCGAAAACAGCCGGCGGATGAGCGGGTGCGCGGTCGATGGCAACAGGCCCAGCGTGACCTCGCCGGCAGGTTCGCGTGCCTCGCCGTTCAGTTCCAGCTCAAGCCGTTCGGCGTCGCCCAGCAGCGTTTGCACCAGCGGGAACAGGCGCTCGCCCACTTCCGACAGGTTCACGCCGCGCCCGGTGCGGTTAAAGAGCCGCGCATTGCACTCGCGTTCCAGCGCATTGATGCGGCGGCTCAGCACCGACTGGTCCTGGTCCAGGTACAAGGCCGCGCGCGTGATGCTGCCGAGTTCCGCGATGGCCAGGAAGGCCCGCCATTTGTGAAGGTCGGCGGTCAGGTCCAGGCTCAGGCCCGTGGCTTTTGCGGATGGCATGGTCGATGGCGCAGGTCGGCAGTCGGTGGAATCGGCATAAGCGTACGGCAAAAGCGTGCGGGCATGGCGTTATTGCAAACCCAGCTTGCCGCGCTTGATGACCTCGCCCCATTTCTTCGATTCCGCCTCCATCAAGGCGCGATAGGCGTCGTGCGTCGTCGCGACGGGGATGGCGCCCTGGTCGATCATTTTCTGGCGCAGCACCGGGTCGGCCAGCGACTTGGCGATCGCGTCCGACATCTTGTCCACGATGTCCTTGGGCGTGCCGGTGGGCGCGATGACGCCGTAGTTGGATTCCACGACGATGCCGGGAAAGCCGGCCTCCTTGGTGGTGGGCACGTCGGGCAGGCCCTCGAAGCGCTCCGGGCTGGCCACGGCCAGCGCGCGCAGCTTGCCCGCCTTGATGAAGCCCAGCGCGGCCGAGGCGTCGCCGGGGAACATCTGCACCTCGTTGGACAGCAGCGCGGTCACCGCGGGCGCGGCGCCTTTGTAGGGCACGTGCATGATGTCGATGCCGGTCTGCTGCTTGAGCAGTTCGCCGCCCAGGTGCGGGGTGGTGACGTTGCCGGCCGAGCCGTAGTTGTACTTGCCGGGGTGCTTTTTGGCGCTGTCGACAAAGGCGGCCAGGGTGGTGTCCGGCAATGACGGGTTGACCATGATCACTTGCGGAATGCGCGCGACCAGCGACACGTACTGGATCTTGGACACGTCGTACGGCACCTTCATGACGTGGGGCAGCCCGGTGATGGCGCCCGGCACGCCAAAGCCAAACGTATTGCCGTCGGGCGTGGCGCGCACGGTGGCGTCCACGCCGATGGTGCCGCTGGCGCCGGCCTTGTTCTCGATCACGATGGTCTGGCCCAGGCGCTCGCCCAGCGACGGGGCGAGCAGGCGCGCCAGGTTGTCCACCGAGCCGCCGGGCGGGTAGGGCACGATCAGCCGGATCGGCTGGCTTGGCCAAGGTTGGGCCGCGTGGGCGGCGGGCGCGGCGGCGCCGCCCAGGATCATTGCCGCCACCGCCAGTACGGTTGCTTTTTTCATGTGTCTCTCTCCGGTTGCGCCGGCTCGGGCCGGCGCGTTGTCATTGTCAGGCGCCTTGCAGGCCCAGAACCTGTTTGGCGTAGATGTTGCGCTGGATCTCGTTGGTGCCGCTGAAGATGGTGGCCGCGAGCGCATTGACGTAGGGCGCCAGCGCCTGCACGCCGCCATTGCCATAGCCCAGGCGCATCGCCGCGCCGCCGTATTCCTCGGCGATCTGGATCAGCAGGGCGCCCAGCCGCTCGTGCGTCTCGGTGGCCCAGATCTTGAGCAGCGACAGTTCCGGCGGCAGCGGGCGCCCGGCCTTGGCCATGTCCGCAAACACGCGGTACATCGCGGTCAGGTCGGCGCTGTCCAGCCGCAACTCGGCCAGCCGGTCGGTGAACGCCGGATCGGCCAGCAGGCCGCGCTGGCGCGCCAGGCTGAAGATCTGCTGCAGGGCGTGGCTGGCGTGCTTGGGGCTGCCGCTGAACAGGCGCTCAAACCCCAGCAGCGCCTTGGCGATGCCCCAGCCCGCGTTCAGTTCGCCGACCACATTGCCGCGCGGCACGCGGACCTGGTCGAAGAAGACCTCGCAGAACTCCTCGTGGCCCGACAGCGTGCGGATCGGCCGGCGGCTGACGCCCGGGCTATTCAGGTCCACCAGCAGGAAGCTGATGCCGGCCTGTTTCTTCACGGTCTTGTCGGTGCGCACCAGCATGAACATGTGCGTCGCGTCCTGCGCCAGCGTGGACCAGGTTTTCTGGCCGGTGACCACCAGTTCGTCGCCGTCGATCACCGCCTCGCAGCGCAGCGAGGCCAGATCGGATCCAGCGTCCGGTTCCGAGTAGCCCTGCGCCCACACCGCCTCGCCGGACAGGATGCCCGGCAGAAACCGCGCGCGCTGCGCCTCGGTGCCGTAGCGGATGAGGATGGGACCCAGCATGACCAGGCCCTGGTCCGGCGCGCGCGCCACGCCGTAGCGTTCGGCTTCCTCGATGAACGCGATCTGCCGGGCGGGCGACAGCGCCATGCCGCCATGCTCGCGCGGCCACGACGGCGCAATCCAGCCTTGTCGCGACAAGGTGAAGTACCACGCCTTGATCTCGTCCCAATGCAGCCGCCACGGCACGTGCCGCAGGTGATCGGGGTAATGCGCGCGGAAGAACCGGCGCAGCAGCTTGCGGAACGCCGCTTCCGGCATGGCGTTCCAATCTGCGTCGCGCGGGAAATCGGTGGTGTCGTTGCCGTCGGCGGCATCCTCCGCCGTATCGTCCGTCTCCGGCGCCGGGTCGGCTGCCAGCACGCCATAACGCTGGCGATGCGCCGTGGCGTTGCCCAGCCAGGCGGCCAGGTGCAGGGCGCTGCGGAAATACAGGCTGACGTCGCATTCGTCGGTGTAGCCGATGGCGCCGTGCAGCTGGATGGCCAGCCGCGCCGCGTCGATGCCGGCGCGTGCGGCGCGGGCCTTGACCCGGCTGGCCGCCGCCTTGCGCGCCTTGACGTCGCCCGGCGCCGCGGCAAGGGCGTTCAACGCGTCCAGCAGGCTGTTGGACGCCAGCTCGACCTGCAGGGTCGCGTCCACCAGACGGTGCTGCAGCGCCTGGAACGACGAGAGCGTCTGGCCGAACTGCTTGCGCGTGTTCAGGTAGGCCACCGAATCGGCCAGCACCTGCCGCGCGATGCCCACAAGTTCCGCGGACTGCATCAGGCGGCCGTAGTCCAGCGCCTCGTCAACCGCGTCCAGCACGCCCTCGCGCGCCAGCAACGCCTCGCCGCCAACCACCGCGGACTCGATCGTCAGATGGCAGGCCGGCGAGCCGTCCGCGCGTTCGTGCGTCCGCACCGTGACGCCGGGCGTGCCGGCGGGCAGATGGAACAGCGCAGACCCCGTTTCGCCATCGGCCGTGACAAGCCAGCCGTCCACGTCCGCGCCGGGGACGACGTGGCGCTTTTCGCCGTTCAGCACATAGGCGCCTTCGCGCGCGGTGAACGTGACGCCGAACGCCCCGGCGGATTCGCCGGCCTCAAGCTGCCCTTCGGTTTCCTGCCAGGCCAGGCCCACCACTTTTTCACCGGCGCACAAGGCTTGCAGCAACGCGTCCCGAACGGCGGCATCGCCCGCCGGGGTGATGCGCGCCAGCAGCGCGGTGCTCAGTACGCCCGCCCCGACGAGGGGCTCTGGCAATTGGGCGCGGCCCGCTTCCTCCAGCACGGCGGCCATCGCGTGCCAGCCCAGTCCCAGACCGCCCAGCGCTTCGGGCACGCTCATGCCCAGCCAGCCGACTGAGGCAATCTCCTGCCAGTACGCGCGATCGCCGCCCGGGGTGCGGCGCTTGCGTTGCCGCTGGTTGCGGCGCTGCAGAAAGTCGCGCGCGCTGTCGCGGATTTCCTCGATCAGTTCGTGGTCGGCGGCGCTCATACGATGCCCTCGGCGTGCAGCTGCGCGATCGCCGCGTCGGTCAGGCCCAGCTCGGCGCGCAGGACGTCGGCCGTGTGCTCGCCCAGCATGGGGGGCGGCAATCCCAGTGCGATGGGCGTGCCGGAAAAATGAATGGGATTGCGCACAACCGGCATGCTGCCCAGCGCCGGATGCGTCACGCTGCCCAGTACTTCGCGATGCCGCACCTGCGGATCCTCGAAAACCTGATCCATGGTGTAGATCGGCCCGCAGGGCACATTGGCGGCTGCCAGCGCCTGGTTCCAGTCCGCCACCGTGCGCGCCAGCATCGCCGGCTCGATCTGGCGGGACAGATCGGCCTGCGCCGCGGCGCGCTTGGGGTTGGTGTCAAAGCGCGGATCGGCGGCCAGGTCGGGCAGGCCGATCACGTTGCAGAAGCTGCGGAACTGCGAGTCGTTGCCCACCGCCACCATCAGGTGCCCATCGCGGCACTCGAAGGCGCGGAACGGCGCGGTGATCTGCGAGGCCGATCCCATGCGGGCGGGCAGCTGGCCGCTGGCCAGATAGTTCATGCCGATGTGCGAGATGGCCGCGATCTGCGCGTCCAGCAGCGCCAGGTCGATGTGCTGGCCCACGCCGGAGATCTGGTCGCGGTGCCGCAGCGCGGCAAGAATGGCCGCCACTGCATAAAAGCCCGCGGTCAGGTCCGACACGGAATAGCCCGCCTTGACCGGTCCCGCCCCGGGCTCGCCATCCGGCACGCCCGTCACGCTCATCAGGCCGCTCATGGACTGGAAGATCGGATCGTAGCCCGGCAGATGGCTGTAGGGGCCGGTCTGGCCGAAGCCGGTGATCGAGCAATACACCAGCCGCGGATTCACTTCCGACAGCGAGGCATAGTCCAGCCCGTAGCGCTTCAGGTCACCCGCCTTGAAGTTCTCGATGACGATGTCGGCCTTCTGCGCAAGCTGGCGCACCAGCGCCTGGCCTTCGGGCCGCGAGATATCGAGCGTCACGGATTTCTTGCCGCGGTTCATCGCGACGAACGAAGAGGTCTCCCGGCTGGGCTTGCCGTCGCGGTCCGGCATGGGATAGCCCTGGTGCCGCACGTCGTCGCCGCGGCCGGGGCGCTCCACCTTGATGACCTCGGCGCCGAAGTCGGCCAGCATCTGCGCAGCCCACGGCCCGGAAAACACGCGGCTCAGGTCCAGGACCTTCACGCCTTCCAATGCACTGGTCATGGCGGCTCCCGTTATTTGCCCTGGAACACCGGCGCGCGCTTTTCCAGGAAGGCGCGGCGCGCCTCCTGCGCGTCCTCGGTCTTGGCGATGGCCGCCGTCATGTCCTGTTCGTAGCGGTAGCCGTCGCGCAGGCTCATGTCTTCGATGGCGTTGAGCGTCTGCTTGGCCAGCACGGACGCCAGCGGGCTCTTGCTGGCCAACTCGCGCGCCAGTTCCATTGCGCGGTCCATCAGTGCTTCAGCAGGGACGCTGGCCTCGACGATGCCCAGCCGGTAGAGTTCGTCGCCGTCCACGCGCAGCCCCGTCAGCATCATGCGGCGCAGGCGCGAGTGGCCAAAGAGCCGCATGCCGTGGCGGCCGCCGCCCAGCAGTCCGACGTTGATTTCCGGCAGGCCCACGACCGCGGTGGAGGCGGCGATCAGGATGTCGCACGAGGCCACGATGGCCAGCCCCGCGCCCAGCGCTGCGCCGTTGATTGCGCCCACCACGGGCTTGGCGCACTCGCGGATCGCATGAAAGCATTCCCGCGTGCGGCGCGAGTGTTGCGGCAGGTCGCCCGGCCCCTTGATGGTGGCCGCGCGGTTCTTCAGGTCGGCGCCCGCGCAGAACGTCTTGCCCTGGCCCGACAGCACCACTGCGCGCACCTCGGGCGTTTCCGAAATGCGGTCCAGCACCCAGGACAGCTCGTTCATCATCTCGGTGCTGAGCGCGTTGACGGGCGGGTTGGCCAGCAGGATGGTGGCAACGCCGTCGGCGATCGCGACGTCCAGCGCCGTGTACGGCCCGGCCAGGTTCTCCGGCATGCTCATGTCTCTCTCCTTTGTTGTTCAGATGATCTTGCGGTCGCGATAGTCCTGGATCTGCTCGGCGGACAGGCCCAGCTCGGCCAGCACGTCGGCGGTGTGCTGGCCCAGCAGCGGCGGCGCGGCATCGGCGCGCAGCGCCGAGCTGCCAAAGCGCAGCGGGTTCATCACCTGCGGCACCGAGCCGGCGGCCGGATGCGGCAGGCGGCGCAGCATGCCGCGGTGCACGACCTGCGGGTCTTCGAAGACCTCGGGCACGGTATTGATCGACCCCGCCGGCACGCCCGCCTTTTTCAGCGCGGCCAGCCAATGGGCGCGCGGCTGGGTGGCGAAGATGGCGTCCAGCACGGGATCCAGCGTGTCCTGATTGCGCACGCGTTGGCTGTTGGTGATGTAGCGCGGGTCCTGCGCCAGTTCGGGCTTGCCCAGCATCTCGCACAGCGTGGCGAACTGCCCGTCGTTGCCCACCACGATGACGATGTCGCCGTCGGCGCAGGCAAACGTGCGCTGCGGCTGGATGTTCGGGTGCGCGGTGCCGGTGCGGCGCGGCACCTTGTTGCCCAGCAGGAAGTTCATGGCCTGGTTGGCCAGCAGGCCCACCTGCACGTCCAGCATGGCGACGTCGATGTACTCGCCCTTGCCGGTCTGCGCGCGGCGCAACAGCGCGGCCACGATGCCCAGCGCGGCGTACACGCCGGTGGTCAGGTCCACGATCGGCACGCCCACCTTCTGGGGGCCGCCGCCGGGGCGGTCGTCGCGTTCGCCCGTGACGCTCATCAGGCCGCCCATCGCCTGGATCAGGAAGTCGTACGCGGGTTCGGCGGCGCGCGGTCCGGTCTGGCCGAAGCCGGTGACCGAGCAGTACACCAGGCGCGGATTGATCTTGGACAGCGACTCGTAGTCCAGCCTCATGCGCGCCAGCGTGCCGACCTTGTAGTTCTCCAGCACCACGTCCGCGTCGCGGCACAGGTCCTTGACCAGCGCCTGGCCTTCGGGCGTCTGCAGGTCCAGCGTGATGGAGCGCTTGCCGCGGTTGGTGGCAATGAAATAGGCGCCGTCCCGGGTGTCCTGGCCGTCTTCATCCTTCAGGAACGGCGGGCCCCAGGTGCGCGTGTCGTCGCCCTGGCCTGGCCGCTCGACCTTGATGACGTCAGCGCCCAGGTCGGCCAGGATCTGGCTGGCCCACGGACCGGCCAGGATGCGGCTCAGGTCCAGCACTTTGAGATTCGATAACAGCGGCTGCAAAGCCTTCTCCTTGACTGCGGTATGTGCAGGCAGTCTAGGAGTTGGCGGGCGCCGCGGGAGGGGCCCGCGGGCGCAAAGCTGTTATGCGGTTCGGGCCGTCACAGCGGTGGCAAGGTGTCCAGCACGGCGGGAGGGTGCGGCGGCGTCAGCGGCCGGTATCGGGATAGTTTGGCCCCGCGTCACGGAAGCCGCCGGTGCTGTAGGGATTGACCGCGCCGGGGTGGGGCGGTCCGCCGGGGCCGGCGCCGCAGCCGGCCAGGAGCAGGGCGGCGGCAAGGAGAGAAAGCAGGCGCGTCGGGAAGGATTTCATAAAGGTCTCCTGCGGCTGCCCCTCAGCAGGCGCGTTACTCGCAGCGTATGGGCAGGATTATAGGCCTGCCGTCTTCGCCTTGATCCGCGGTTTCGCGCAGCGTGCGCGATAGTCGTTCACCGCATCGGAATCGGCGGGCAGGAAGTACGGGTGCGGGTATCCCGCCTCCCGCAAGGCGGCGTGCATGCGCACGCCCCACACGCATTCGCGCTGCGCCTCGTCCCACAGCCGCGTGGCCTGGTCCCGTTGCCCGCTACGCCACAGCGCAAGGCCGTAGTCGGCCACCATCTCCTCGTCGCGCGGCAGGTCGCGGTACGCCGTGTGCATCAGGCGCAGGCCATCGGCGGTCTGCCCGCGCAGGGCCAAAATCCACCCCAGCGTGCCCTGGTTGTACGGACGCGGGCCGACGCGGTCGAGCGAGCGGCGGGCCTGCTCCTCGGCTTGCGGCAGGTAGTCCGGGAAGTCCGCCAGGTAGTAGGCCGTGTTGTTCGCCAGGTCCACCGCGCCGGCGGCACGCGCGCCGCGTTTGCCTGCCGCGAGGTCCTGCAGGACGTTCGACTCCTGCAACACCAGATCTGGCATGCCCAGCAGGCGCGCCACTTCCAGCCGCTTGCGCCGCTCGCCCGGGTCGACGGGCTTGAACATGTCCGGAAATGGCCGCTGGCGTGCCTGCAGCAGCCAATGGCGCGCCAGGCCGGGCTGGCCGGCGGCCAGCAGCAGCCGCGCCAGGTCCAGCTTCTGGTCGGCGCTGCGGGTGCAGCGCATGCCGTCGATCAGGGCGCGGGCGCCCTCGGCGTCGTTCCGGGCGAACGCGCGGTTGACGGCGTCCAGCTCGGCAAAGCACGGCCCGTCGCGCGTGACTTGCGCGTCGATGTGCAGCGAGATCGCGCCGGCCGGCACGTCGTGGCTGAAGTAGGCCGTCGCGCCCTGGCGGTTGGTGTAGCCCAGGTCCACCCAGGCTTCGCCCCAGCGCTGGCGCATGGTCATGATGTACGGCCAGCCGGGCAAGGGCTCGGGGGAGCCGCTGCTGTGCAGCTGAAAGAAGTGGCCCCACGGGCCATCCCCGATGCGGCGGATCAGGGTGAAGTCGTCCTCCGCGTGCGGCAGCGTCGTGCGGATAGGCGCCGTGCGTCCTTCGCCATCGGTGACGCCGTGCAGGATGCCGTCGCCGGAAGGCGTATCAAGGATGGCGTCGTCCTTGCCGGTGACGAAGGCGCGGTACGGCGTGTGGGGCGCGGGGGCGGCGCGCCGCTTGCCATCCCACAGGGTCAGCGTCAGGCTGCGCGTGGTGCGCAGGGTGTCAGCCGCCGGCGCCGCCGGGGTGCCGGATACCGCTTGCGCGGTGTTCTGACCCGCGGCGTGCGCGGCCGGACCGGTCAGCCACGCTGCGGCGGCCAGGCATGACGCCGCGGCCCCCATGCGCCAATCTGCGCGGGCCGGGATCAGGCGGCGATGGAAAGTGGCGGGTTGTCCGGAACGTTGCTGCGGGTGCTTCATGGAGACTGCCAGTGGCGCCGGGCGCGGCGGACGCCACGGCGGTATGGGGGTGACCTGCGGGGCAGGGCGCCGCCTTGCGGGCGCGAGGCGGATTGTGCATCACAAACCTGTTTCACGCCCCACCCGGCGCTGGGCAGGAACGTATGGCATTCTCCCGCCACGTCTTTGCCGCCATCCGCTCATGCCCAAACTCCTAGCGCGAACCCTCGACCTGCTTCTCCTGTCCTTCGCCGCCGCGCTGTTCGGCGCTTGCCTGACCTCCGTGCTGACGACCGGCGCCTATGGCTGGGTCGTCCCCGTCGCGCCTTATCTGTACGGTGTGCGCGACTTCTACGCCGAGGCCGTCCTGGCGGGGCTGGCGGGCGTCATCGTGCTGATCCTGGCCGAGCGCCCGGCCCGGCTGCGGCGATCCACGCCCTGGCGCCTGCTGGCGACCTTTGCCGCGGCCCTCGTTGCCCTGTATCTGGCGCCGCCGTCACCGCAAGTGTTTGGCAACACCTGGGCACCCGGCGAGGCGACACGCGAGCTGTTCCTGGCGCAATGGCCCATGGTGCTGCTCATTGCGGTGGCGGCAACCGCGCTGCGGTGGGGATTGCACCGGGTTTTGCGCTAGGATTGTCGTCACCCAACCCCCGCCTGCCCCGGAGAAACCCCGCATGTCCTCCCTAGACGACTTTGCCATCACCAAGAAGTGGCCCGCCCAGCACCCCGACCGCATCCAGCTTTATTCGCTGCCGACGCCCAACGGCGTGAAGGCGTCGATCATGCTGGAAGAGACGGGTCTGCCCTACGAGGTCCACCGTGTCGCCTTCGATACCAAGGATCAGTTCACGCCCGAGTTCCTGTCGCTCAGCCCGAACAACAAGATTCCGGCCATCCTCGACCCGAACGGGCCGGACGGCAAGCCGCTGGGCCTGTTCGAGTCCGGCGCGATCCTGGTGTACCTGGCCAGCAAGGCCGGCCAGTTCATTCCTGCCGACGCGGCCGGACGCTTTGAAACGCTGCAATGGGTGATGTTCCAGATGGGCGGCATCGGGCCGATGTTCGGCCAGCTGGGCTTTTTCCATCGGTTCGCGGGCAAGGACTACGAGGACAAGCGGCCGCGCGACCGGTACGTCGACGAGTCCAAGCGCCTGCTGACGGTGCTGGACCAGCGCCTGCAAGGGCGCGACTGGGTGATGGGCGACCAGTACACCATCGCCGATATCGCGATTTTTCCCTGGGTGCGCAACCTGGTGGGGTTCTACGACGCCGGCGATCTCGTCGGCTTTTCGTCGTTCAAGAACGTCGCGCGCGTGCTGGACGCCTTCGTTGCGCGCCCGGCGGTCGCCAAGGGACTGACCATCCCGGGCTGACCCATGGAACTGCGCCAGCTTCGTTACTTTGTGCGGGTGGTCGAGGCAGGCAGCATCGGCCGGGCGGCCATGTCGATCGGCATGGTCACCTCGGCGCTCAGCCAGCAGATCAGCCGCCTTGAAGGCGAGCTGTCCACGCGCCTCTTGCAGCGCAGCGCCAGCGGCGTCGTGCCCACGGACGCGGGGCTGGCGTTCTTCCGGCAGGCGCAACTGGCCCTGCGCCACGCCGACGACGCCGTCCAGGCGGCCCAGCAGGCGCGTCTGGCGGGCCACGTCAGCGTCGGCCTGCCGTCCACCACGGCCGCCGTGCTGGGGGCGCCGTTCCTGCAGGCCATGAACGAGCGCTACCCCGATATCCGGCTGCACCTGGTCGAGGCGTTGTCCGGGCATCTGACCGACATGCTCAACGGCCGCCTGCTGGACCTGGCCATCGTGTTCCACGCCGAATCCGCGCGCCGCTGGAGCGTGATGCCGCTGCTGGACGAACCCCTGTTCCTGTTCGCCCGGCCCGACATGCCCGGCGCGCCGTTTGGCGACACGACGCGGCTGGAGGCAATTGCCGACCTGCCGCTGGTGCTGCCCAGCGGCCGCCACGGCCTGCGGGCGTTGGTCAACAACGCGTTCCAGCAATTGGGGCGCACGCCCCGGGTGGTGGCCGAGGTCGACGGCCTGTCGCTGCTCATGGACGTGGTGCGGCAGGGCGGCGCGGCCACGATCCAGCCCAGCTCGGCCACCGCGCGCATCGCGCCCGGCCAGTTGCAGATGGCGCGCATCGACGATGCCCACCTGTTTCGCTCCAACCTGCTCGCCAGCCTGTCGGACGAGGAGCTGTCGCCCGCGGCGCTGGCCGCCCGCCTGGTCATGGCCGATGTCTCCCGCACCCTGGCGCGGGAGGGCAAATGGGCGGTGGTGACTCTTCACGAATCGTGAACACCCGTTGACGCCCGCCTGATATCGCAGCGCCGCGCCCCTGCGTAGAGTCTGCCCCTTGAACTGGGGAAGATGGCATGGTTGACGTCTTGGTGATTGGTGGGGGCAATGCGGCGCTGTGCGCGGCCCTGATGGCGCGCGAAGCCGGCGCCAGCGTGCTGCTGCTGGAAGCGGCGCCAAAGGAATGGCGGGGCGGAAACTCGCAGCACACGCGCAACCTGCGCTGCATGCACGATGCGCCGCAGGACGTGCTGATCGACGCGTATCCCGAAGAAGAATACTGGCAGGACCTGCTCAAGGTGACGGGCGGGCAGACCAACGAACACCTGGCGCGGCTGGTCATCCGCGAATCCTCCACCTGCCGCGACTGGATGCGCCGCCACGGCGTGAACTTCCAGCCGCCGCTGTCGGGCGCGCTGCACGTGGCCCGCACCAATGCGTTCTTCATGGGCGGCGGCAAGGCGCTGGTCAATGCCTATTACCGCAGCGCCGAAGCGCTGGGCGTACAGGTCCGCTACAACGCGCCGGTCGATTCGCTGGAGCTGGACAACGGCCGCTTCGTGGCCGCGCGCATCGGCGCCGAACGCATCGAGGCCCGCGCCTGTGTGCTGGCCGCGGGCGGCTTCGAGTCCAACCGCGAATGGCTGCGCGAGGCTTGGGGCCAGAACGAGCGCGGCGAGTGGCCGGCCGACAACTTCCTGATCCGCGGCACGCGCTTCAACATGGGCGTGCTGCTCAAGTTCATGCTGGATGCCGGCGCCGACGGCATCGGCGATCCTTCGCAATCGCACTGCGTGGCCATCGACGCCCGCGCGCCGCTGTACGATGGCGGCATCTGCACGCGCATCGATTGCGTGTCGCTGGGCGTGGTCGTCAACCGCGACGCCGAGCGCTTCTACGACGAAGGCGAGGACTTCTGGCCCAAGCGCTACGCGATCTGGGGCCGCCTGACCGCCATGCAGCCCGGCCAGATCGCCTATTCCATCATCGACGCCAAGGCAATCGGCCGCTTCATGCCGCCCGTGTTTCCGGGCGTGAAAGCCGACACGCTGCCCGAACTGGCCGAAAAACTGGGCCTGGATCCGGCCACCTTCGCCAAGACCATCGGCGACTACAACGCCGCCTGCCGCGTGGGCAAGTTCGACCACACGGCGCTGGACGACTGCCATACCGAAGGCGTGACGCCCGCCAAGACGCACTGGGCGCGGCCGATCGACACCGCGCCGTTCTACGGCTATGCGCTGCGCCCCGGCATCACCTTTACGTACCTGGGCCTGAAGGTGGACGACACCGCCGCGGTCCGGTTCAACGACACGCCCAGCGGCAACCTCTTTGTCGCCGGCGAAATGATGGCCGGCAACGTGCTGGGCAAGGGCTATACCGCCGGGGTGGGCATGTCCATCGGCACGGCATTTGGCCGCATTGCCGGCACCCGCGCCGCGGCGGCGGCGCTCAGCCAGAAACATGCGGGAGCACACCATGAAGCAGCTTGAAGCCCTGGCCCGCGAGGCGCAGTCCTTTTCCAGCAGTCAGACGGGTTCAACGCCTGCCCAGCCCGCGGCCCCGGCCGAGCAGCCGGTGCGCTTTCATGCCCGGGGCGCCAAGCCGCTGACCGAAACGCTGACCGGCGACGAAACCGAAGTGGCGCGCGTCATGCAGATCTGCAACGCCTGCCGCTACTGCGAAGGCTTCTGCGCGGTGTTTCCCGCCATGACCCGCCGCCTGGAATTCGGCAAGGCGGACCTGAACTACCTGGCCAACCTGTGCCACAACTGCGGCGCCTGTCTGCACGCGTGCCAATACGCGCCGCCGCACGAATTCGCCGTCAACGTGCCGCAGGCAATGGCCAAGGTGCGGATGCAGACGTACACCGATTACGCGTGGCCCGCCGCGCTGGGCACGTTGTACAAGCGCAATGGCCTGGCGCTGTCGCTGGCCACGGCCGCAGGCCTGGCGCTGTTCCTGGTGCTGGCGGTGGTGATGGCGGGTGGCCTTTTCCATGAACCGATGGCCGGCAACTTCTACGCCGTCTTTCCGCACAACACGCTGGCGCTGATGTTCGGCGTGGTGTTCGGCTTTTCGATGCTGGCGCTGGCGGTGGGGGTGACCCGCTTCTGGCGCAACGTCAGCCCGGGGGCGGCCTCCGGTGCGGCGGTGGCCGAGGCGGCGCACGACGCGCTGCGGTTGCGCTACCTGGACGGCGGCCACGGCAAGGGCTGCAACAACGCCGACGATGCCTTCACGCTGTGGCGCCGGCGGTTCCACCATTTCACGTTCTACGGTTTCATGCTGTGCTTTGCGGCCACCTGTGTCGCCACGCTGTACCACTATCTGCTGGGCCAGCAGGCGCCGTATCCGATCCTGAGCGCGCCCGTGCTGCTGGGCACCGCGGGCGGCATTGGCCTTCTGATCGGGCCGGCCGGCTTGCTGTGGCTGAACGTCAAGCGTCATCCGCTACAGGGCGACGCGGCGCAAAAGCCGATGGACCGTGGCTTCATCGTGCTGCTGTTCCTGACCAGCGCGACGGGCCTGGCGCTCTTGGCCGGCCGCGACGGCAGCGCAATGGCGCTGCTGCTGGCGATCCACCTGGGCGTCGTGATGGCGCTGTTTCTGACCTTGCCCTACGGCAAGTTCGCGCATGGCATCTACCGCTCGGCCGCGCTCTTGAAGTGGTCCATCGAGAAACGCCAGCCCAACAAGCTGCAGCTCGGTTCGGACTGACCGGACCGGCCTTATCGCCAGCCTGACGGCGCCCGCACGAGGCGCCGCAGCCGGCCACAACCCTGGAGACATCAATGTTCCGCACTCGTTTGCTGGCGCGCTGCGCGCTGGCCGCCTGTCTGACGCCCGCCCTGCCTGCGGCGATGGCGCAAACCTATCCCGCCAAGCCGATCACGCTGGTCGTGCCCCATTCGGCCGGCGGCACGTCCGATATCCTGGCGCGCACCGTCGCTGCCGAAGCCGCCAAGACGCTGGGCCAGACCATCGTGATCGACAACAAGGGCGGCGCCAACGGCACCATCGCCGCCAAGCAGGTGGCCTCGTCCGCGCCGGACGGCTACACGCTGCTGCTGGCCACCGCCAGCACGCACGGCATCAACCCGTCGCTCTATTCGCGCGTTTCCTACGACGCGGGCAAGGACTTCACGCCCGTCACGCTGCTGGCCACCGTGCCCAACGTGCTGGTCGTCGGTCCCAACGTCAAGGCCGGCAACGTGCAGGAACTCATCGCCTTCATCCGTTCGCAAGGCGACAAGACCAACATGGGCTCGGCAGGCGCCGGCACGCCGGGGCATCTAGCCGGCGAGATGTTCAAGAGCGAAGCCAAGCTCCAGTTCACGCACGTGCCCTACAAGGGCGGCAGCCCCGCCATCACGGATCTCATCGGCGGCCAGATCGATTTCATGTTCACCACCATTCCGGGCGTGCTGCCGCACGTGAAGGCAGGATCGCTGCGCGCCCTGGCCGTGACCTCGCCCGAGCGCTCGTCCGCGATGCCCGACGTGCCGACGATGGCCGAGTCCGGCCTGCCCGGTTTCCAGGCGGTGTCCTGGCACGGCATCGTCGCGCCGGCCGGCACGCCGGACGCGGTGGTGGCGCGGCTGAACCAGGCGCTGACCGGCGCGCTGGCGGCGCCCGAGGTCAAGCAGCGGTTGATGGAGGAGGGCGCGCGCGCCTCCGGCGTGAACACGGCGGAATTCGGCAAATTCATCCAGACCGAGATGGCGGCCTGGGCCAAGGCGGTCAAGGATTCGGGCGCCACGGCCAACTGACCGGCAGGGCGGTCCCCGCGGGCCGCTTTTTTCCCGACGACGAGCATGCCGATCGGCACGCGGGCGCCATGCTAGGATGCCCCGCATGCTGATCGCCGCCCTGCTGACCTCGCTGGCTCTCACCCCGGGCCACGCCGTTGAATACGACCTCGCGTGCTTCTTTGCGGACAGGCAGGCGCAAGGCTCGCTGGAACACGTCGAGCACTGTGCCCGCGCCACGAAGGACAGCGTCGAGTTCCGGCCCGCCGTGCTGGCGCGCATGGATTTCGGCGACGATGGCCTGTCGCCCGCCACGGCCAACGGCTCGTGGCACTGGGTGCGGCCCGACGGACGCGCCGTGGCCGTGGTCACGTTCGACAACAGCGCCGACGACTTCGAGGAAGGCCTCACCCGCGGTCCTTGGGCCGGCGGCATGGCCTACTACGACAAGCAGCTCAACCGCGTGCTGGCCACGCCCTACGATTGGGTCGACCGCTTCGAAGGCGGCCTGGCCGCGGTCTGCAAGGGCTGCCGCATCGAGCGCACGCGCGACGGCGAACACAGCGTCGTGACGGGCGGAGAATGGGGCGCCATCGACCGCCAGGGCCGGCTGGCGCTGCCCATGCGGCCGGATGCGATCTCGTTGCGGGCGCAGATGCAGGCGCAGCGCAAGGCGGCGCAACGCTGAAAGAACGCCCGCCGTCAGCCGGCCAGCAGTTTGCCCAAGGTCGCCATCCCTTGCTCCATGCCGTCGTTCCACGGATGGCCGTGATTCAGGCGCAGGAAGTTGCCGAACCCGCCCGTCGCGGAAAACAGCGGCCCCGGCGCAATGCTGATGCCCTGGTCCAGCGCGGCGCGGTGCACCTTCAGCGTGTCGATGTGCGCGGGCAATTCCACCCAGACGAAGTAGCCGCCGGCCGGCCGCGTGGCGCGCGTGCCCTTCGGGAAGTAGCGCGCCACCGCTTGCAGCAGTTCGCCCTGCTGCAGCGCCAGCGCCTGCCGGAACTGCCGCAGGTGGCGATCGAAACCGCCTTTTTCCAGATAGGCCGCAATGGCCGCCTGCGTGGGGGCGGGGGTGGCAAGGCTGGTGGTCAGCTTGTTGCGCATGATCTGGCGCGTGTAACGTCCACCCGCCACCCAGCCGACGCGGTACCCCGGCGCCAGGGTCTTCGAAAACGACGCGCAGTGCATCACGATGCCTTCGGTGTCGAAGGCCTTCGCGGGCCGCGGGCGGGACTCGCCGAAATAGAGTTCGCCGTACACATCGTCTTCGATCAGCGCCACGTCATGGCGCGTCAACAGCTTGACCAGCGCTTCCTTTTTCTCGTCGGGCATCAGGCTGCCCAGCGGATTCTGGAACGTCGTCATCAGCCAGCAGGCGCGCGGCCGGTGCTGCAGGATCGCGTCTTCCAGGGCGTCCAGATCGATGCCCACGCGCGGATGCGTAGCGACTTCGATGGCATGCAGGCCGTTGCGTTCCAGCGATTGCAGCGCGGCATAGAAGGTGGGGGACTCCACGATCACGGCATCGCCGGGGCGGGTCACCGCCGCCAGGCTCAGGTTCAGCGCGTCCAGCGCGCCGTTCGTGACGATGATCTCGTCCACGGGCACGGTCAGCCCGTCGGCCAGGTAGCGCAGCGCAATGGCGCGCCGCAGCGCCGCGTCGCCGGGGCTCAGGTCATCGATGGACCCCCACGGATCCAGCTTCTGCAGCGTCGCCGCCATGAAGCGTGCCAGCCGGCTGTACGGCAGCAAGGACGGGCTGGGAAACGCCGAGCCAAACGGCAGCATGTCGCGGCGCAGCGTGGCATTCAGCACGCGAAGCACGTTGTCGCTGACGTCCACCGGATGGCGGCCCGCAGTGGCGCTGGACACGCTGTCCAGTTCGGGCAATGCGGCGCGCGGCGCGCGCTGCACGTAATAGCCCGACCGGTCGCGCGCGCGGATGAGGCCGCGCGCTTCCAGCAGGTAGTAGGCCTTGAACACGGTGGACGGACTGACGCCGCGGCTGGCGCTGGTCTGCCGCACTGAAGGCAGGCGGTCGCCCACCTGCAGCAGGCCGGACAGGATCGAGGCGGTGATTTCTTCGGTCAGGCGTTCATAGCGCTTCATGTCGGCATCCGGATGCGTGAGGCGGGTTCAGGCGGACATGCCGATCGCGCGCATGACAAGCCGCAGCGCGCCGGCCGCCGCGCCCAGCGCCGCGACGCTGCACGCCCAGATCATCGCCAGCCACAGCAGGCGCGAGCGCCACGAGGAAGCGGGGGATGCGTTCATCAGTGAAAGGCCTCGCCAGTGCGCACCTTGCCGCGAAAGACGTAATACGACCAGGCGGTGTACATCAGAATAATCGGAATGATCGCCAGGGCGCCGACCAACGCGAAACCCTGGCTCTGCGGCGGCGCCGACGCCGCCCAGATGGACACGCCCGGCGGAATGATGGCCGGCCAGATGCTGATGCCCAGGCCGGTGTAGCCCAGAAACACCAGCGCCAACGACAGCACGAACGGGCCGGCCGCTGGGGCGCCTTTGACGCGGCGCATCAGTTCGAAGCCCGCGGCGGCCACCAGCAACGGCACCGGAAAGAACCAGAACATATTGGGCAGGCTGAACCAGCGCTGCGCGATGATCGGTTGCGCCAACGGCGTCCACGCGCTCAGCACGGCGATGACCGCCAGCAGCGCCAGCGTCAGCGGGCGCGCCAGGCGGCACATGTGGCGATGCAGCCGGCCTTCGGTCTTCATGATGAGCCAGGTGCAGCCCAGGAGCGCGTACGCCGCCACCAGGCCGGCGCCGGTGAAGACAGAGAACGGGCTGATCCAATCCCACGGGCCGCCGCTGTACGCGCGCCCCACCACCGGAATGCCTTCGATATACGCGCCCAGCGTGACACCCTGGAAGAACGTGGCGCACACCGAGCCCAGGACGAAGGCCCTGTCCCACAGCGGGCGGTGATGCGCGTCGGCCTTGAAGCGGAACTCGAACGCCACGCCGCGGAAAATCAGGCCCAGCAGCATGAACACCAGCGGCAGGTGCAGCGCGCTGAGGATCACCGAGTAGGCCAGCGGAAACGCCGCCATCAGGCCCGCGCCGCCCAGTACCAGCCAGGTCTCGTTGCCGTCCCAGACGGGGGCGACGGTGTTGACCATCGCGTCGCGTTCCTCCGGGTCCGTCACCAGCGGAAAGAGGATGCCGATGCCCAGGTCAAAGCCATCCATGATGACGTACATCATCACGCCGAACAGAATGACGACGGCCCATATCAATGCAAGATCCACACCCATGGCGTCAGGCTCCGGAATGCTTGGGTTGCGCGGGCGAGGCGCCCGCGAGGGTAGAGGCCGCCGACAGCGGCCGCGAAGGCTGGCGCGGCTCGCCGGGTCCGCCGGACAACGGCGCGTGGCCAGGCGCGGGCGTGGGGCCCATGCGGATGAGGCGCAGCATGTACGAGACGCCCGCGCCAAACACGAACAGGTAGACGACCACAAACAGCGCCAGCGTCAGCGTCAGCTCCCCCAATCCATGCGGCGTGGCGGCGTCGGCGGTGCGCATGACGCCATACACGATCCAGGGCTGGCGGCCGATCTCGGTGACATACCAGCCGGCCAGCATGGCGACGATGCCCGAAGGCCCCATCCACAAGGCGAAGCGATGCAGCCCGCGCGCTTCGTACAGGCGGCGGCGCCAGCGCGCCCACAGCGCCCACGCCGCCAGGCCAATCATCAGCAGGCCCAGGCCCACCATGATGCGGAACGACCAGAACACCACCGTGGAATTGGGCCGGTCTTCGGGCGGATAGGACTTCAGGCCCGGAAACTGGCCGTCCCAACTGTGCGTGAGGATCAGGCTGCCCAGCCGAGGGATGTTCAGCGCATAGCGCGTCTCCTCGCGCGCCATGTCGGGGATGCCGAAGAGCGTCAGCGGCACGCCCGCCCCGGACTCGTTCTCCCAATGACCTTCGATGGCGGCGATCTTGGCGGGTTGGTGCTTGAGCGTGTTCAAGCCATGAAAGTCGCCCACCACGGCCTGCAGCGGCGCCACCAGCAGCAGCATGCCCATCGCCATCGCAAACATCTTCTTCACGGCCGGGCTGCGGTCCCCGCGCAGCAGATGCCAGGCGCCGGACGCCCCGACCATTAGCGCGGTGGCCAGGAACGCCGCAATGCCCATGTGCGCCAGGCGGTAGGGAAATGACGGGTTAAAGATGACGGCCAGCCAGTCGGTCGGCACCACGCGCCCATCCAGGATCTCGTATCCGGCGGGCGTTTGCATCCAGCTGTTGGAGGCAAGAATCCAGGTCGCGGACACCAGCGTGCCCAGCGCCACCATGATGGTCGAGAAAAAGTGCAGCCCCGGCCCTACGCGCGACCAGCCGAACAGCATCACGCCCAGAAAGCCGGCTTCCAGGAAGAAGGCGGTCAGCACTTCGTAGGCCAGCAGCGGCCCGGTGACGCTGCCCGCGAAGTCGGAGAAAAAACTCCAGTTGGTCCCGAACTGATAGGCCATGACCAGGCCCGACACGACCCCCATGCCGAAATTGACGGCGAAGATCTTGGTCCAGAAGTGATAAAGGTCCCGGTAGACCGTCTTGCCGGTCCGAAGCCAGAATCCCTCGAGGACGGCCAGGTAGCTGGCCAGGCCAATGGTGATGGCGGGAAAGACGATGTGAAACGAGATGGTGAAGCCGAACTGTATTCGTGCGAGCAATAGCGCGTCGCTGTCCATGACGGTATTCCTGACTTTCATCGGCAGCACGGACGGATCGCCACGAGGCGGCGGGCGCTGACGGGTGTTTGAACTACCCCGCCAAGTTAGGCCTTGCGCAGCGAACAGTACAGATTCAGAGAGCGCGGAAAAAAGCGGATCAGTTTGCGCGCCGCGACGCGGGAAGCACACGTTTTCATGGGCAAACGTGCTGTGCCTGGATGGGAGGCAGGCGACCGCCGTTACAAAAAAAGCAGCACAGCGTCCCCGGGGGGCGCGTCCGGCTCACCGCGCCGTGCGCGATGCCACGGCCGGGGACATCGCGGTCAGGGATCGTTCGGCATCGCGGCGCATCAACGCGCATCAATACATATGCTGGCCGCCATTCATGGCCACGTTGCTGCCCGTCATGAAACCGGCCGCATCGCTGCAGATGAACGCGACGAGCGCGGCGATTTCATCGGGTTCGCCCAGCCGCCCCACCGGGATCTGCGGCAGGATCTTTTCCTGCATGACTTCCGGCGGCACGGCCTGCACCATCCGCGTGGCCAGATAGCCGGGCGACACCGTGTTCACCGTGACGCCCTTGCGGGCCATTTCCAGCGCCAGCGACTTCGTGAACCCATGAATGCCCGCCTTCGACGCAGCGTAGTTGGTCTGCCCGAATGCGCCCTTGCTGCCGTTCACCGACGAGATGTTGACGATGCGGCCCCAGCCCCGATCCGCCATCGGACCGCACAGCGGCTGGGTCATGTTGAACATGGAATCCAGGTTGCTGTGCATGACGTCCGCCCAATCCTGCGCGCTCATCTTGCGCAGGCTCGCGTCGCGCGTGATGCCCGCGTTGTTCACCAGGATGTCGATCTGGCGGCCGTCCTCTTCGAGCCGGCGGGCCAGCGCCTGGCAGGCGTCGAAGTCCGCCACGTCCACCTTGTACGAGGAAAAGGTTCGGCCTTTCGCCGCTTCCTCCTTGATCCAGTCGCGCGTGGCGGCCTCGCTGGAATGGTAGGTGACGATGACGTCGTGGCCCGCATCGTGCAGCGCCACGGCGATGGCGCGGCCCAGGCATCCGGTCCCGCCCGTGATGAGCGCCGTGCGCTTAGAGGTCATGGCGGCCTCCTTGCTGGTTGGCGTCCTGCATGGCGGCGCAGGCGGCCGCCATCTGCTTGGTCATCACGGACCACATCTGCGCGAGCGGTAAATTGTCGGCAGCCGCGCCGTTGGCCTGCTTGAACCATTCGCACATCGCTTCGCCCACGCCGGCGGCCAAGGTGGCCTGTTCCTGCAGCGCCGCGTGGGTGAGGGCCTGGCTGGCTTCCAGCTGGGCCTGCCAGCGCTTGCGCGCGAGTTCGCCCATGGCGGGCATGGCGTCCTGCCAGTTGGCGGTGGGGGGCATGGGGGAAAAGGCGGCTAGATACTGGCCGGAGCTGTCGCTGGCCAGCCGCTGGCCCATTTCGAGCCAGCGCTGCTGGCTTTCCTGCGCAAGCTGGGCCAGGCGCTGGCAGAAGGCGATATTGGCGCCGGTCAGGCCGTCGGGCAGGGAGGCATTTGCTTTCTTCATCATCCGTCCTTTTATGAAAGTGGTAAGGGGAAACGAATACACACGGGCCTCATGCCATCTGGCTGAGGGTCTTGCGAAAACGCGCCAGGGATAACGCAAACAGGACGGCGCCGATCAGCGCCAGCGCCATGAAGGGTTGCCATACGACGCTGATGCCCGCGCCGCGATACAGGATGGCTTGGCCGAGTTCCACGAAATGCGTCGTGGGGGCGGCCAGCATGATGTTCTGCACGAACGCCGGCATGCTTTCGCGCGGCGTGGTGCCCCCGGACAGCATCTGCAGGGGCAACAGCACTAGTACGAGCAGCATGCCGAATTGCGGCATGCTGCGTGCAAGCGTAGCCATGAAAATGCCCATCGAGGTCGTGGCGAACAGGTGCAGCGCCACGCCGGCCAGAAACAGCGCGACCGATCCTTCGATCGGCACGTGCAGCAGGCCCCGCACCACGAACGTCAACGATAGCCCAGCGGACGCCAGTACGACCAGCCCCATCGACCAGACCTTCGCGACCATGATTTCGGTGGGCGTGACGGGCATGACCAGCAGGTGCTCGATGGTCCCGTGTTCGCGCTCGCGGATCAGCGCGGCGCCGGTCAGGATGATGGACAGCATCGTGACGTTATTGATGATCTCCATCAGCGCGCCGAACCACGACTGGGTGAGGTTCGGGTTGAATCGCATGCGCACCGCCAGTTCAACCGGCAGCTCGGTGGGCGCGCGATAGCGCCTGACGAATTCGTTGATCTCGTCGGTGATGATCTGCTGGATGTAGCTGCTGCCCGTGAACGCCTGGCTCATCCGAGTGGCGTCGACATTCAGCTGGATCTGCGCCGGCCGGCCGGCCAACACGTCGCGCTGGAAATTGGGCGGGATGTTGACGGTAAACGTTTGGCGGCCTGCGTCCATGTTGGCGTCCGCCTGCGCCGGGGTCACAAGCTGCGGCGGCGTGAAATGCGGCGGATAGAAAGCCGAGACGATGCGCGCGGACAGCGGCGACTGGTCCTCGTCCACGACGGCGATGGGCGCGTTGTGCAGCGTTTCGGGCACGGCGGTGGCCGCCGTGTAGATCATCAATGTGAACGACACGACGATCAGCACCAGCATCATCGGGTCGCGCGCCAGGCTCCAGAGCTCTTTCACGCCTAGGCGGTAGATGTTCGCCAGGTGCCGCATGTCAGGTCTCCTGCTTTTTCAACAGCAGCGCCGACGCGCCCAGGATGATGGGAATGGAGATCAGCAGCGGCCAGAACGAGGCGTAGAGGTCATGCAGGCCCAGCGCCTTGCTGAACACGCCGCGGCTGATGATGAGCATATGGGTGGCGGGATAGACCTGTCCGATCAGCCGGCCCGCGCCCTCCAGCGACGACACCGGGTTGAGCAGCCCGGCAAACTGCACGGCCGGAACCAGGGTGCCGATCATCGTGAAGAACAGCGCGGCTATCTGGCTGCGCGTGAACGTGGAGGCCAACAGGCCAATGGCGGTGGCCACCACGTTGTAGATCAGCGCGGCGAGCAACAGCGTGCCGAAGCTGCCCTTGATGGGCACGCCGAATAGCGTCACGGCAAGCAGGGCCATCAGCAGGAAGTTCAGCATCGCCAGCGCGACATACGGCGCCTGCTTGCCCAGCAGGAATTCCAGCCGCGTCACCGGCGTGACGTAAAGATTGGTGATCGAGCCCAATTCCTTTTCGCGCACCACGGCCAGCGCCGTCAGCATGGCCGGCATCATCAGCAGCAGCAGCGGAATGACGGCAGGCACCATGGCGGGCAGGCTGCGCACATCGGGGTTGTAGCGGAACCGCGTCTCCACGCTGACGGGAAGCTGCGCGCTGGCGCCCAGCCGCTCGCGCGCCTGCTGCGCCAGCCAGCCCTGATGCATGCCCAGCACATAGCCGCGAATGGTCTCGGCCCGTTGCGGCATGGCCCCGTCGATCCAGACGCCGATCTGCACGGGCTTGCCGCGCTCAATGTCGCGCGCGAAGCCCTGCGGAATCTCGATGGCCAGCGACAGCTCGCCGCTGCGCATGCGCGCGTCCAGGTCCGCGTAATCGGCAATGGGCGGATGTTCGATGAAGTAGCGGGACCCCGAAAGATTCAGGCTGTAGTTCTGGCTCAGGCCCGTCTGGTCGCGGTCCATGACCGCATAGCGCAGGTCCTCGACGTCCAGGCTGATGCCGTAGCCCATCACGAACATCAGCAAGAGCGAGCCCAGCAGCGCCAGCGTGGCGCGCACGGGGTCGCGCTGCAGTTCCAGCGATTCGCGCCACATGTAGCTGAACGCGCGATGCAGGCTGAACCCGCGCCGGGCCGGCTGGGCGGGCGGGGCTGCGTCCTCGACGGGTGGCGCCGCGCCCGTGTCGGCCGCAGTGCCGGCGCCTGCGTCGATCAGGTAGGCAATGAAGGCGGCTTCCAGCGAGCTTGCGCCGCGCAAGCGAATGATTTCGTCAGGCGCGGCGCTGACCAGCACCTTGCCCGCGTGCATCAGCGAAATGCGGTCGCATCGCTGGGCCTCGTTCATGAAGTGCGTCGAGATGAAGATCGTGACGTGATCCTTGCGGGCCAGTTCGATCAGCAGGTTCCAGAATCCGTCGCGCGCGACCGGATCCACCCCCGACGTTGGCTCGTCCAGGATGAGCAGCTCGGGTTTGTGCACCATGGCCACGGCAAGCGAAAGCCGCTGGCGCACGCCCATGGGCAGGTTCTGCGGCAGCGCGTCCAGCACGCCGTCCAGCCCGAAGCGCGTAACCATCTCCTGGACGCGCGCGGGGATGTCGGCCTCCGGCACGTGGAACAGCCGCGCGTGCAGCACCAGGTTCTGCCGCACGGTCAGTTCGCCGTACAGCGAAAAGGCCTGCGACATGTAGCCCACGCGCCGGCGCGTGTCGATGTTGCGCGGATCGACCTCCTGCCCGAATAAAAAGGCCTGGCCTTCGCTGGCGGGCAAGAGGCCCGTCAGCATCTTCATGGTGGTCGACTTGCCGCAGCCGTTCGAGCCCAGGAACCCGAAGATCTCGCCGCGCCGGATGCGGAAGTTGACGTGGTCCACGGCCACGAAGTCGCCAAAGCGCATGGTCAGGTCGCGCGCCTCGATGGCGATGCCGGCGTCCTCGTCCAGGGCCAGCGGCACGATCTCGACGGGTTTGTGGCCGCGCCGCTTTTGCTCGGGCAGCAGTGCAATGAAGGCCGCTTCCAGCGTCTGCGCGCCGGTGCGGTCCTGCAATTCGGCGGGCGTGCCGGTGGCCAGCACGCGGCCGTCGTCCATGGCGATCAGCCAATCGAAACGCTGCGCCTCGTCCATGTAGGCGGTCGCCACGATCACGCTCATGCCGCGCCGCTGCGCGCGAATCTCGTTGATCAGATCCCAGAACTGCGCGCGCGCCAGCGGGTCCACGCCGGTCGTGGGCTCGTCCAGGATGAGCAGGTCCGGATCGTGGATCAGCGCGCAGCACAGCCCCAGCTTCTGCTTCATGCCCCCGGACAGCTTGCCCGCGGGCCGGGACAGGAAGGCCGACAGGCCGGTGCTGCGGGTCAGGCTGTCGATGCGGCGGCGGCGCTCGGCCGCGTCATGGCCGAACAGGCGGCCAAAGAACTGCAGGTTTTCTTCCACGGACAAGGTGGGGTAGAGATTTTTGCCCAAGCCCTGCGGCATGTAGGCGATGCGCGGGCAGACGGTCTCGCGGTGCCTTCGGCTGGCCATGTCGCCGCCCAGCACCATGACCTTGCCCTGCTGCACGGCCCGCGCGCCCGCCACCAGCGCGAGCAGGCTGGACTTGCCCACGCCGTCCGGGCCGATCAGTCCCACCATGCGTCCGGCGGGAATATCCAGCGTGATGCCGTCCAGCGCCTGGGTCTTGCCATAGCGCAGGCCGACATCGGACAGCGAGGCGACGGGCGGGACGGCCGGGGACATCAGGGCACCTTGACGTCAAGATAGCCGGGCCATTGGGCATCCGGGTCCAGTTTCAGCCAGGCCACGCCGGGCAGCCCTGTCTTGACCTGCGTCAGGTGGCGGCGCAGCAGGTCGGGGCTGATCTGCGCCTTGACGCGGAACATCAGCTTCTGGCGTTCGCTGGCGGTCTCGACGGTCTTGGGCGTGAATTGCGCGGTGCTGGCCACGAACGAGACCGTGGCGGGGGATGACGTATTCCGGCGCGGCATCCAGGATGATGCGCACGTCCTGGCCCAGCGCGACGCGGCCCGCGGCCTGCTCGGGCAGGAAGAACGTCATGTAGACGTCGGCCAGGTCGACCATGTTCAGCACCTTGCCGCCCGCGCCCAGCACTTCGCCCGGCTGCGCCACGCGGTACTGCACGCGGCCGGCGCGCGGGGCCCGTAACTCGCTGTCGGCGATGTCGGCATCGATGCGCGCAACCGTGGCCTGCGCGGCCGCAATCGCCGATTGGGCGCCGACCTGGGCGGCGCGCGCGGCGTCGATGGCCGCGGCGGCCGCCGTGACTTGGGCACGGGCCGCGTTCACCGCCGCCTGCATGCTGCGCACCCGGGCGCGGTCATCGTCCAGTTCCTGGATCGACGAGGCGCCTTCCTTGGACAGCGTTTCCGAGCGGGCCAGGCGCCGGCGCGCCGCGTCCAGCTCGCTTTCCCGCTGCACCACGACGGCTTCGGCGGCCCGCTTGTCGCTCTCGCGCTGCGCCACCTGCGCCGCCGCGCTGGCCGCGCCATTGACCGCCTGCTGATGCTGCGCCCGCGCTTCCTCGCGCTGCGCCTGCAGCGTGTCGATCTGCATGCGCGCCAGCGGCTGGCCCGCCGCGACGAAGTCGCCCTCCGTGACCAGCACTTCCTGCACGCGGCCTGCCAGCTTCGTGGCCACGTCGATCTCGGTGGCTTCGATCCGGCCGTTGCCGCTGACAAAGCCAGGCCCCGGCCCGGTGTCCGCCAACATGCGCCAGCCGTAGTAGCCAGCGGCTGCGGCAACCACAAGGGCAATCAGGAAGACCAGTTTTCGTTTGGGTAGAGGCATGTCGGCGTGTCCTTGATCTTTGGGCTTTTCAGCGTCGAGCCCGTCAGCGTTGGGCCGTGCCGGCGTCAGGCGCTTCAGGCGCCAGCGACCCGCCGCCCAGCGCGGCATACAGGCCGATGCGGCTGGACAGGAGCGCGCGGCGCGTTTCGACCAGCTGCTGCTGCGCGGCCAGCAGATCGCGCTTGGCGTCGAGCACTTCCAGGTACGGAGAGGCGCCATGGTCGTAGCGCAACTGCGCCAGGCGGGTACGTTCGGCCTGCGCCGCCACGGTGGCGCGCAGCACGTCCACCTGTTCGGCCAGCCAGCGGCGCGACGCCAGCGCGTCGGACACGTCCTTGAATGCGCTTTGTATGGTTTGTTCGTAGCTGGCGACGGCCAGATCCCGGCGCGCTTCGGTCAGGTCCAACGTGGACTGCCGGCGGCCGGCATCGAAGATCGGCAGGTTGATGCTGGGCGCGAAATTCCAGGCGCGGCTTCCCCCCGCGAACAGTCCGTCCAGTTCGGCGCTGGCGGTGCCGAAGGCCCCGGTCAGCGTAATGCTGGGCAGAAAGGCGGCGCGGGCCGCGCCGATGTTGGCGTTGGCGGCCCTTAGCCGATGCTCCGCGGCCAGGATGTCGGGCCGGTCGGTCAGCAGGTCGGACGGCAGCCCCGCCGGCAGGTCGCGCATCACCGCCTCGTCATTGAGCCGCGCCGGACCGGCGGGCAGATCCAGCGGCGCACCCACCAGCAATTCCAGGGTGTGCGCCTGTGCGGCGCGCGAACGTTCCAGTTCCGTGCCCAATGCCTTGGCCTGCTGCCACAGCGTCTCGACCTGCGTCAGGTCCAGCTTCGAGATGGCGCCTTCCTCGAAGCGGCGGCGAAAGATGCGCAGCGATTCCGCGCGCGAGTCGATGGTCTCGCGGGTGAGCTCCAGGCGTTCGTCCAGTTCGCGCAGCCGCAGGTAGCCGTCCGCCACCTGGGCGATGAGGCTCAGCGTGGCCGCCTGCGCCGCCGCCTGCGTCGATAGATAGTTTTCCAGCGCCGCATCGCTGAGGCTACGCACCCGTCCCCAGAAATCCAGTTCCCAGGTCGCCATGCCCAGGCCGACCTGATACTGGCTGGAAACTTGCGGCTGGCCCGTCACATTCAGGTCGCCCGGCACGCGCGCCCGCGAGCCTTGCGCCTGCACGCCCACGGTGGGGAACTGGTCGGACCGTTGGATGCCGTACAGCGCCTGCGCTTCCTCGACCCGCAGCAACGCCGCGCGCAGGTCGCGGCTGTTTTCCAGCGCGGTGGCGATCAGGCCTTGCAGCGCGGGGTCGGGAAAATAGGACTGCCAGGCGATGCGGGCGGCGGCGGGCGCGGCGATGGACGCGGGGGCCGCCGCGGGCTGGGCGGCGTCCAGCGGGCCGGCGGGCGGCTGGCTGTCGCGGGGATATGCCTGCGGCACCGGCAAGGCAGGGCGTTGGTATTCGGGCGCGAGCGAGGTGCAGCCGGCGGCCATCAGCAGCGTCAGGGCGGCGGCGGCTAGACGAGGAGGTATCGAAGCGGAAAACGCGGTTGCTGTCATGCGGCGGGTCTCCGGCTCGGGGGGCGGAAGCGTCTCGCGCGCGGCAGGCTTTTGGCCTTGCGGCACGGACGGTTCCGGCGCCAGGGCGTGTGCCTATTGTGCCCATCCGGCCGCAAAATTCCTTGACGCGAATCAATTTAGCGACTGACTGGTCGGTATGTAATGGGCGCATCGTGACCCTGGAGCAATCAGACATGGACAGGCCGCGCACTCGCCTGCCGCCGCCAGTACGGATCGGCCAGATCCTGGACGCCGCGCTGGGGGAATTTTCGCGGGCGGGCTACTCGGGCACGCGCATGGACGACATCGCGTTGCGCGCCGGGGTGTCCAAGGGCGGGCTGTACGCGCATTTCGCAAGCAAGGAAGCCATCTTCGAGGCGCTGCTCGAACGCCACCTCGCGCCCGCGCCCCTCGATATCCCGGCTATCGTCGACAGCGCCGACTCGGTGCAGGCCTTGGCCGAGCGCATCGCGGATCATCTGCATGAAAGCCTCGCCAAACCCGCCATGATCAGCACGCTGCGACTGCTGCTCGCCGAAAGCGGCAGGGTGCCGCATCTGGCGGCGCGCTGGCGCCACGAAACCGCCGAGGCGCATCTTGCCGACCTGGGCCGTCTGCTGGCGCTGGCCCGCCGGCGGGGGCTGTGCCGCGACAGCGTCGCGCTGCGCGAACCGTGGCTGCTGCTGGCGCCGGTGGTGCACACCGTGGTCATGGCCGCGCTGCTGGGGCCGGACGACGAGCTCGGCCTCGCGGCGCGCCGCGAGGCCCACGTGGCGATGATCGTCGAACTGTTGGCCCCGGCGGCCCGGCAGCGGCGGGCTGCACGCAGTTCTTGACGCCGCGCCGCGCATGGTGTCCCATCGCATCGATGCACCCGCACTAATGGCCCCTTTACTGCCGCGGAGACCCCTTGCCGACACCAGGCCTGATGGAACGCGTACCGTCGTGGCGTTATTTGCCCGTGGCCCTGGCGCTGGTCTTGCCGGTGATCGCCTGCGTGGCCTGGACCTGGTGGCATGCCCAGAAAGAACAGCGCCATGACGCCGAGTCGGCCGCGCGCATCGTTCAAGTCCAGACGCAACACATCCTGACGCAGTCCTGGGAACTTCTGGACCGCGTGGCGCCGCTGACCGCCCTGTCCTGCGACGAGGCACTGCCCGATCTGCAACGCTGGGGGTCGCTGAACCCGTATGTCCGGTCCCTGGTGCTGGTCCGCGGCGAGCGCATGTATTGTTCGTCGGCGGTCGGCAAGGTCGATTACGCGGTGTCGGAATTTCGCAGATGGTCGGTGGGCGGGTCCCCGGACCACTGGCTCATCACGGTGGCCGGAACTCCGCTGGCGCCGGAACGTCCCGCCGTTCTGTTGGGCCGGCCCGGGGTCGAAGGCCACAGCGCGGTCGTGGTGGTCGACGGCCGGTACGTGCAGGATCTGCTGAACGCGCTATCCAATCTGCGCGATTACCAGATCGACGTGCAAGTGGGAGCGGGCGGCGTGCCCATCCACAACGATCTCAAGGGGGCAGCGGGCGCGCCCCGCGAAGTGATCTACACCGAGACGACGAACCCCGACGGCCGCGCGCCGGTTACCCTCAGTGTCAGCGCGCCGGCCGAAGCGGTCGTGCAGGCGTGGCAGCAACTGCTGATGACCTACCTGCCCGCCGCGGCGCTGCTTGGCCTCGGCCTGGCCGTGGCGGCGTTCCGCCAACAGGTCAACCGCCAGTCCTTCAAGGAACAGTTGCGCCGCGCCATCGTTGCCGACGAATTCCGGGTGCATTACCAGCCGGTATACGGCCATGCGGTGGGCCAGTGCAGCGGGGTCGAGGCCTTGTTGCGCTGGGACCGGCCGGGCGTGGGCGCCGTGCGGCCCGACGTCTTCATCGCCGCCGCCGAAACCAATGGCATGATCGTTCCGCTGACGCGCCATCTGTTCGCGCTGATCGAACGGGACATGCGCGACTGGGATACGCCGCCCGGCTTTCATGTGGGCGTGAACATTGCCGCCGCGCATTTGTCCTGCCCCGAATTCACCGGCGACATCGAGCGCTTTGCCGCCAACATCGCCCAGCGTGAACCGACCCTGGTGCTGGAGATCACCGAGCGCAGTCTGGTCACCGACGACGGGCAGGCCCGGCGCAACATCGAGGCCCTGCGCGCGCAGGGCGTGCGCGTGGCCATCGACGATTTCGGCACCGGCCATTGTTCGCTATCGTATCTGCAGCGGTTTCCGGTGGATTACCTGAAGATCGACAAGGGGTTCGTGCATGCCATCGAACCCACGGGCGAAGACGCGCCGGTGCTGGACGTCATCATCACACTCGCGCACCGGCTGGGTCTGGCGGTGCTGGCCGAAGGCGTCGAAACCGACCTGCAGTTCCGCTATCTCAGCGGCCGCGGCGTGGCGTTCATCCAGGGTTACCTGTTTGCGCGGCCCATGCCGTCGGATCAATTCGTGGCGTGGTATGCGCGGCACGCGCCGTTGGGCGAGCCGCAGCTGCGGTCAAGCGGGCTTGGCGTCGGTTGAAGGCTTGGCAAAGAACAGGTCGGTGATGGCCTGGCTGTCCATGGGCTCGCCATTGATTGCGCGGGTCAGCATTTCCGCGCCCAGCAGTTGCACCGAGAACACCAGGTCGGGCTGCACCCGGCGGATCTTTTCGAGGTGCTTGCTGGTGTTGACCAGCGCCACGGTCTTGGCGCCGTCCGCGCCGGTCGCTTCCTTGGCGGCCAGCACGATGAACGCATTCTCGGCGTCGTCGTCGCGCAGCGCCAGCACATAGCGCGCCCGCGCCACGCCCGCCACGTGCAGCACGTCCACGCTCGAGGGGTCGCCTTCGATCAGGTCGGTGGCGGCCGGGTAGTCGTGCGCCACGCCGGTCGGGACGATGACGGTGACTTCTTCGTTGCGGCTGCGCAGGCCCTGGTAGACGCTCAACGCGAGGGGCGTGGCGCCGGCGATGATGATGTGGTTCTTTCTCATGGCCGAGGAAAACCTGCCTTTGACGAGCCGTTTCAGGTTGCCGCCGATCACCGGGCCGGCGATCGCGCTGACGGAGGTTGCGAAGACGGTGATGCCGAGGATGATAATCGACGCGGTGAACAGCCGCGCCGTGCCGCTGTGCGGCGTGATGTCGCCATAGCCCACCGTGGACATCGAGACGATCGAAAAGTAGAGCGCGGTGCCGGCATCCAGGATCGGCGGATTGAATTCATTGCCCAGGTATAGCGTGCCGAACACGGCGTAGATCATCAGCGACAGCACGCTCACCAGGGCGAAGAGCGACCCGGCCGTCACGCTGGCGCGGTCGAAACGGCGCCAGTAGGCCACCAGCGCAATCACCAGCACCAAGGTATAGATGCCCAGCCCCGCGCGGCCGCCATCGCCCAGGATGGCGAAGGTGCCGATGCCGATCAGCAGCACCAGCGAGAACGCCCACGCAATGCGCGCTTTCAGGATCAGGCCCAGCGCAATCACCTGCAGGCCCACGCCAAGCACCAGGCGCGGAATCTCCAGCAACCCGACCACGCGCATGATCTCGTGCCAGTTGTCCAGCGCAAGCCAGAACGAATATTCGCGTGCGCGGACTTCGCGCAGCACCGGGTGCATGAAGGCGTATCCGTCCAGCGCCACCAGGAAGGCGAGGCACCAGTTCGGCGGGAAGAACGCCAGTATCTTACGGAGCCGATGGCGCAGAGGAGGCTGGGGCAGGGGCATCGAGGGCACAAGCTTCCTATATCAATATGGTATGGAAGACTATCAACAAAGAATTACTGCAAACGCGTCCGAGGTCATAAACTTTCCTCATCAGGCGGCTATCCGGAAGGAACCCCGCCGATATGGCAGTAAAGCCTACCAGTAGTCAGGGTGGACGAATTGCCAGGCGTTGATCACGTTGCAGCCAGTGCAGGGACTAGAGACCCGGCGCGGGCCACGGTTGGACCGTGCGTGAGTAGTATGAGGCACGAATGTTGGAATCGCGTGATCCAGGTAGAAGGCATCGGTGCCGGCCGATGACTCCGGGTTCACGTGTTGTTTTAGCGCGGCGTCTTACCCTTCGGGGGCAGCGCCGCGTTTTTTTCGCCCGGCGATTCGCGCCGGGCCACCCTTGCAGCCACGCGTGGCGCGTCCGCTGCTGCGGTTACACGGACGCGTTCGCGTCCGCTTCTTCGCTGCGCCAGGCGTCTCGCCCGTCGGCGCGCGGGGTCGGCGCCGTGACCCGGTATTCCAGATCCAGCGTGATGTCGGCCGCAAACATGTAGCCCCATCCGTGCACCGCGCGGATCGGCAGCGTCATCTGGTTGGCCGCGGCCTTGCGCCGCAATCGGCTGATCATCACATCCACGAAGCGCCGGCGCGTGATGCCGCTGTCGGCTTCGTCTGCCCCATCGGCAAGAAATGCGTCGCGGCTGACCTTGCGGTCCGGCGCGTTGACCAGTCTGGACAGGAAGTCGCGTTCCCCCGTCGTCAGCCCCAGCGTCCTGCCCTTGGGACTGATGAGTGTCCACCCCTTGTTCGCCAGCCGCCAGCCTTCCTGGGCCGACTCCTCGGCCGTGTGCGGATCCGCGCCCGTCTCCAGGCCATCCAGCCCGACCGCGCGACGTACCAGCGCCTGCAGGACGGCTGCGAGTTCCAGCCCCGTGACATCCGGCGGCAGACACGCGTCCGCCCCGCACAACAGCGTGCGGATGCGGCTTTCGGCGTCGAGGAATGGAGCGATGGCCACGATGCCCAGGCTGCGGTCGATCGCGCGCAGGCGCACGGCGGCGTTGTGGACATCGGGAAGCGGCGCTTCCAGGACCACCAGCGGGCTGGGCCGGCGGGAAAATCTGTCGTAGACGTCCACCAGATCGGGGCAGCGGCGGACGTTGAATCCCAGATGGGACAGGGACTCGACCAGTCTGGCATGCCTGGCGTCGTCGCTGCCAAGAAAAATGACATCCAGCGTGTTGTTCATTGATGCTTCCAATGAGGCGGCGCGGGCAGGCCGTGGGCGCCAGGAAAATGCCGGACGCCTGGCTCATGCCATGCCGTTGCCGGCCGTTGTTGGCGCGAGTCCTCATGGGAGGCACGCCTGTGTTTCATTTAAACACGGGCGTGTTTTTTTGTGAAGATACGTTTCTATGGTTTCGGACAGTAACAGTCCGTCCGGGGAGGAATTCGCCTGCAGCCATTGAAACGGCGTTTGATCCCCAATTTGCATCAGAAAAGTATTATGTATTACCGATACATTATTTTCTCTTCCGCCAGCGGCTGCGCTCATAAACTCAGGCGTCTTTTTTGCTCACTGCGCTTGTCGCGGGCTCGCTCATGGGGCCGGCGCGATGACTGGTGAAGTATTGCAAGCCGATGAAATATATGAATTTTTTAAGGGCGGCTTGCATCGGAAGGGGCGCGTACGCAGCAGCTTGTACGCGGGGCCAGGGGGGCCTCACGGCGATTTATGGATTAGCCCGGAAATAGGGGCCTAATCCGTTTATTTGGCCGCGGAACTGAAATGCTTTAATCAAATAAAACCAAACAATTAATGTCTCGGGTTGATCGATTGGACACGTTTAGCCATCGTCTGCGCAACGCAAGAATGCTTCAGGGATGGACTCAAAAAGACTTGGCGGTCGCAAGCAACCTGTCGCAAAGCGCCATCGGCAACTACGAAAGCGGGCAGCGCCAGCAGCCTTCCAGCGATGCGCTGATCAAGCTGACGCGCGCGCTGCGCGTCAATCCCTTGTGGCTTAGTACCGGCGAAGGCCCCATGGTGGACACCCCGCACGGGCACACTGCCGCGGGTTCCGCCGCCGAGACCCCCAACCCTGCCGCCTGGCCTTTCGAGACGATCTCGTATTCGGCCTACGCCCGCCTCAGCCAACAGGAAAAGCGGCAGATCGAGCTGGTGCTCAGCGCCTACATCAAGGCACGCGGTGAATAGTCCCTATCGGCTGCGCGGGCGCTTGCGGGCGCCGCGAGGCGTCCGCGGGCGCGGTGCCGCCCGCCGGATCGGCACGTAGACGGCTGCGCAGGCGCTCCACCGGATCCGCGATCAGGTAGTTCAAGACGGCCGAGAATCCGATGCAACCCGTGATCGACATGGCCGCAAACAGCATGGGCTGGTGTTCCTGCACGTCGTGCATCAGCCAGCTGAACGCCATGATCACCAGCATGTGACAGATGTAGAGCGGATAGCTCAACTCGCCGATTGCCTTGTCCAGCCGGTGGCGCGACTGGAACAGGAACGCCAGCGGCAGCAGCGCCGCAAACAGCAGGACAGCCAGGCCATCGCGCACGGTCGGATTGATGCCGATCGAGAAATGTGCCACGACGTAGAGGAACAGGATGCCCGTGCCCAGCTCGGGCAGGCGCTTGACGCGCTGTGTCCACGCCTTCATTCGCGGCAACACCACCTGGTGCGACAGCGAGCCGATCAGGAACAGCGCCAGCTCGGTGGGGAAGAACCGGTAGGTCCAGGGATCGGAACGCCCGACCCCGGTCCAGATCAAGATGGCGCGCAGGGCGAGCGATGCCGCCAGCAACGCCAGCAGCTTGCGCGGCGACCGCAGAATGAACGGGGCCACCAGGTAGAAACTCATTTCGACGCCCAGCGTCCAGGCCTGCGGCACCAGCAGGCCCTTGTACAGCGGCACGTCGCTGTTTGCGAAGCTGCCCGTGAAGGCCAGGGCCGAGTCGCGGATGCCGAAGAACATCAGCCAGTCCTGGCCGAAGATGAAAAGGTTCGACAGGAACAGGAAGACTTCGGCGCTGAAGGGCAGGGCTTCGTAGATGCGGAAGAACGAGCCGCCGCTCACGATGTGGGCCGTGAGCGTCAACGCCGCCACCGACAGGTAGATGGGGAAAAGCCGCAGGAAGCGGTTTGCGTAGAATTTGCCGGTGGCGCCCTGGTAGTGGTCCGTGGCCGTCAGCACGTACGAGATCAGGAAGCCGGAGATGACATAGAAGAGCTGCACGGCAAGCCTGCCGCCGACCAACTGGTCGGCGTAGCCGCCACCCAGATGGTCCAGCACCACTGACAGTGCCAGTAAGGTTCTCAAAAAGCCCATCGCGCATCTCCCCGGTGGATATTGTTCTCAGGCCCGATGGCCGGACACTGCGCATGCGGTCGTCGCGGGCTCCGCTCCTCTTTCCCTGTATTACTTTTTAGGCCGGAGTCATCAACTGTCATCGATTCTGCGCGTCGGCCTGACCCCCCGCCATGCGGCATTCGATGCAGAACCGGAGATCATCAGCGTTAGAACCTCCGGCTCAATCGTGCATCTTTTGGATACCGCTGTCGGACGGAGAAAATCGCGTCTCTGGGCGAGGCCGGTTACAGTACGACGGTACGAACCATTGGAGTCCCGTCCATGCCCACCATCCTGTCCCCGCACGGCAGATTGCTCTGCCTCGCGCTGCTTACTGCGGCGTTGGCCGGTTGCGCCGGCACCGGCGGTGCGCGCCCTGAAGGCGCCGCAGCCGCCAGCGCCGCCACCAGCAAGGATTCGCTGGCGCAGACGAGTTGGGAACTGGTCCGCTGGGCGCAGCCCGGCGGCGCGCTGCGCGATATTCCGCACGGCGACAACGGCGAACCCATTCGCCTGACCTTTCTCGCGCAGGGCAAGCAATACCAGGTCAACGGATTCTCCGGCTGCAACCGTTACACCGGCACGTACAAGCTCGAGCGCAACAAGCTCGTCATCGACGCGCCTGCCTCCACGCGCATGGCGTGCGTGCCCGCCGAGCGCGCGAAGCTGGAAGCCGATTACCTGCGCGCGCTGCGTGCCATCGACACGTTCACGCTGGATAGCGGTGGCGCGCCGCGCCACCTGACGTTCAATCTGCGTGGCGGCGACGTGCTGGAGTTCGAGCGCCGCCAGGATCCGCCGACACCCTGACCCGACGCCCAGGCGCGATTCGAGAACCTGCATGCGCAACCCAACTTTTCTGCGCCGACTGGCGCCCGGCCTGCTGTGCGCGAGTCTCGTGGCCTGCTCGTCGCCGCCGATGCGCGCGGCCGATGGCCAGGATCCACGGTTCCAGCCGGCCTCGGCATCCGACGTCCTGGTGCAGACGAACTGGGAGCTGGCGCGCTGGACGCTGCCCGGGGGCGCGCTGCGCCCCGTGCCGCATCCTTCGGCATCGCAACGCCCCATCACGGCCGCGTTCATCCATGACCAGGGCTCGCCGCGCCTCATGGGTTTTGCCGGCTGCAATACCTACAACGCTCCCTACACCATTGCCAACGGACTGTTGATCGTGCGCGCCGATCCCGTATCCACCCGGATGGTCTGTGCCCCAAACGTCATGCAGATCGAGCACGCGTATCTGGCGGCGCTCACCCGCATCACCGCCACGTCGTTCGATAACACCAATAACCCGCAGCGCATGACGTGGAAGCTCAGCACCGGCGACACGCTGGATTTCGGACGGCGCGTGGATCCCGTCGCGGGTGGCCAGCTGGGCGCCGCCAAACTGGTCTACGTGAACGCCGAGCGCGTGCCTTGCCAGACCGGCGCTGGCCGCGCCCTGTGCTATCAGGTCCGCGACAGCGCATCGCAACCCTGGCAGGTCTGGCATGGCGAGATCACCGGATTCAACTTCCAGCCCGGGGTGCGGTATCGCCTGCGGGTGGTGGAAATCGAGGATCCGAATCCGCCGATGGGGGCGTCCCCGCTGCGCTGGGTGCTGGACGCTGTCGTGGAGCAGCAGGTCGTCAGCCCTTGAGTGCTGCGGCCGGGCAGCGGCCGGGAAGGCGTGCGCCGCCCAGCGATTACTATTACGGTCTTCATCGCCCATCTTCACTGCTTTGCCATGACTGCCGTCGTCAATATCGCCGCTTACAAATTCGTTTCGCTGGATGACCTGCCCGACCTTCGCGCGCGCTTGCTCGCCGAGGCAGCCGCCGCCGGGCTCAAGGGAACGATCCTGCTGGCCGAGGAAGGCATCAACCTGTTCCTCGCGGGGGCGGCCAACGGCATCGACGCCTTTTTGCGGGGGCTGCGTGCCGATCCGCGCTTCGCGGACCTGGAGGTCAAGTTCAGCCACAGCACCGACGTTCCGTTCCGCAAGCTGCTGGTCAAGATCAAGCGCGAGATCATCCGCATGAACCACCCCGCCATCCGTCCGGCGGCGGGCCGCGCGCCCGGTGTCGACGCCCACACGCTGGCGCGCTGGCTGGAGGCCGGCGTGGACGACGAGGGCCGTCCCGTGGTCATGCTGGACACGCGCAACGCCTTCGAGGTGGACGAGGGCACGTTCAAGAACGCCATCGACTGGCGCATCGACCGATTCACGCAGTTTCCTGCGGCGGTGCAGGCGAACCGCGCCCAGCTCGAGGGCAAGACCGTCGTCAGTTTCTGCACTGGCGGCATCCGCTGCGAAAAGGCCGCCATCTTCATGAACGAGGCCGGTATCGAAAACGTCTACCAGCTCGACGGCGGCATTCTCAAGTATTTCGAGGAAACGGGCGGACCCGGCTACGAAGGCAAGTGCTTCGTTTTCGACGAGCGCATCTCGCTGGATCCGGCGCTGGCGCCCAGCAACGCCTGATTCGATCCGGCGCTGCAAGGAAAAAGAGCCCGCATTTGCGGGCTCTTTGCATGGGGGGCGCCGCTTAGCGCACGCGCATGCCGGGCTTCGCGCCGGGGAACGGTTCCAGCACGTAGATGCCGGCGTCCACGGCTTCATCCGCATGGCTGGCAGCCAGCACCATGCCTTCGGACACGCCGAACTTCATCTTGCGCGGGGCCAGGTTGGCGACCATGACGGTCAGCTTGCCAATCAGGTCTTCGGGCTTGTAGGCCGACTTGATGCCCGAGAACACGTTGCGGTGGCGGCCTTCGCCCACGTCCAGCGTCAGGCGCAACAGCTTGGTCGAGCCTTCGACGTGTTCGCAATTGACGATCTGCGCGATGCGCAGGTCGACGCGCGCGAAGTCGTCGATGGAGATAGTCTCGGCCAACGGCTCGCCGCCGGGCACCACGACGGGCGCGGCGGGCGGCTCGAACAGGTCTTCCAGCATCTGCGGCTCGACACGCTGCATCAGATGCTTGAACGGCGCGACGCGCTGCGGCAGCACCGCGGCATCGGCCCACGTGAACGGCGCCTGCGCGCCAAACAATTCCAGCGCAACGCGTTCGGCGAGCTGGGGCAGCACGGGGGCCAGCATCACCGACAGGGCCTTGAAGCCGGCCAGCGAGCGCGAGCAGATGTCCTGCAGCGCGGCCTTCTGCGCGTCTTCGGCCGTGGCCAGACCCTTGGCCAGCACCCACGGCTGCGCCGTGTCGAACGCCTGGTTGATGCGGTCGGCGTAGGCCATGATCTCGCGGATGGCGCGGTTGTATTCGCGAGCCTCGAACGCGGCGCGGATCGACTCGGCCTGCTCGGCGTATTCGGCGGACAGCGCGGCCGTGTCGCCCGAATAACCCAGCACGCCGTCAAAGTGCTTGGTGATGAAGCTGGCGGCGCGGCTGGCGATGTTGACGTACTTGCCGACCAGGTCGCTATTCACGCGCGCGATGAAGTCCTCGGGATTGAAGTCCACGTCTTCGACGCGCGCGTTCAGCTTGGCGGCGATGTAGTAGCGCATCCATTCGGCATTCATGCCGAGTTCCAGGTAGCGCAGCGGCGAAATGCCGGTGCCGCGGCTCTTGGACATCTTTTCGCCGCTGACGGTGATGAAGCCGTGCACGTTGACGGCGTCCGGCGTCTTGCGGCCGGCGAACTTCAGCATGGCGGGCCAGAACAGCGCGTGGAAGTACACGATGTCCTTGCCGATGAAGTGAACCTGTTCGGTGTCGCCGTTGGGGTCGAGCAGGGCGTCGAAGTCCATGCCCTTGACCGCGCAATACGACTTGAGCGACGCCAGGTAGCCCACCGGCGCGTCCAGCCAGACGTAGAAATACTTGCCCGGCGCGTCGGGGATCTCGATGCCGAAGTAGGGCGCATCGCGGGAAATATCCCAGTCGCCCAGCTTGGCCTCGCCGTCTTCGCCACCCAGCCACTCGCGCGTCTTCGCCAGCATTTCGGGCTGCAGATGCTTGCCGCCGTGCCGGTTCGCGCTCGTGGTCCACTGCTGCAGGAATTCAACGCAGCGCGGGTCGGATAGCTTGAAGAAGAAATGGTCGGACGACTTCAGGACGGGCGTGGCGCCCGTCAGCGCCGAGTACGGGTTGATCAGGTCGGTGGGCGCGTAAACCGCGCCGCAGACCTCGCAGGAGTCGCCGTACTGGTCCTTGGCGTGGCACTTGGGGCATTCGCCCTTGATGTAGCGGTCGGCCAGGAACATGCCCTTGACCGGATCGTAGAACTGCTCGATGGAGCGCGTTTCGATCAGGTCCTGGGCTTTCAGGGCGCGGTAGATGTCCTGCGACAGCGCAACGTTTTCCGCCGAGTCGGTCGAGTGCCAGTGGTCAAAGCGGATGTGAAAGCCGTTCAGATACTGGGGGCGCTCGGCCGCGTAGCGCGCAACCAGCGCCTGCGGCGTGATGCCTTCCTTTTCGGCCTTCAGCATGATCGGCGCGCCGTGCGCATCGTCCGCGCCCACAAAGTGCACCGTGTGGCCCGCCATTCGCATCGAACGAACCCAGATATCGGCCTGGATGTACTCCATGATGTGGCCGATGTGGAAGGATCCGTTGGCGTAGGGGAGCGCAGTGGTGACAAAGAGGGTGCGAGACATGGTTGTCGACTGAGGTTGAGGGGAAAAGGGATTTGGCGGCCATTTTAGGGCAAGCGCGCAGGCCTGCCCGCGGCGGGGCCCCGGAAAGCACACAACCCGCCCATCGCATCGATGCGAATCAGGCGGGTTGAGGGAAAAGTGGCCGTGGCGTCTGGTGCGACCTTGCGCAACACGAAACGGCCAGCTTGCGCGCAGTGACGCGCAAGCCAGTGGAAAACCGCCGTCAGCGGATTTCGCGGGCCTCGACGTCGATCACGTCGCCACGCGGTTGCGTGGCAAACGGAGCGGTGGCGGACTGGAAGGGTCCAGGGCGGGCGCCTTGGCGTTGGCTCCAATAGGCGCGAACGCCGAAGGGCTTGCCGCGCACCTTGGCGACCACATAAAGGATCGCCACGGCGAATGCCGTGGAAAGCATGAACACCAGCGCCATCGCCATGCCGATCAAGGCCAGGGCGGCGAATAGGACGGCACGAAAGAAGCGGATAAGTGTGTTGGTCATGAATGTCGGATGCAAAACGCAGCGAAAGGTTCCCGTGTATCCGCTATCCTTTAGGGGATGGCGGCCCGCAGACGCCGCGCTGCCTACGGAACCATAGTGACATGAGTATAACGATAGAAAACATCCGCGCCGCACTGCGCGCCGCGCAAGACCCGAATACCGGTTTGGATTTGAGCGTTTCTGTAAAAGATCGTGACATTCAATTGGCTGGCGGCCGTGTCGCGTTGACGCTCGAGCTGGGATATCCCGCCGACGCCGTCCGCGAACAGGTCCGCGACATCGCCGTGCGCGCGCTGGCGCAAGCCGGCGCGCCCGATGCGCAGGTCACCGTCACCTGGAAGGTAGCCGCCCACGCGGTGCAGAAGGGCCTGAAGCCGCTGCCCAACGTGCGCAACATTATTGCGGTCGCTTCCGGCAAGGGCGGCGTGGGCAAGAGCACCACCGCCGTGAACCTGGCCCTGGCCCTGGCGGCCGAGGGCGCAAAGGTCGGCCTGCTGGACGCCGATATCTACGGCCCCAGCGTGCCGACGATGCTGGGCATCTCCGGGCGTCCCGAAAGCCTGGACAACAAGAGCATGGAGCCCCTGACCGGTCACGGCCTGCAGGCCAACTCCATCGGTTTCCTGATCGACGCCGATTCCCCCGCCATCTGGCGCGGTCCGATGGTCACGCAGGCGCTGGAGCAACTGCTGCGCCAGACCAACTGGCGCGATCTGGATTACCTGATCGTCGACATGCCGCCCGGCACGGGCGACGTGGCCCTGACGCTGGCGCAGAAGGTGCCGGTCGTGGGCGCGGTCATCGTCACCACGCCGCAGGACGTGGCGCTGCTGGACGCGCGCAAGGGCCTGAAAATGTTCCAGAAGGTCGAAGTGCCGATTCTGGGCGTGGTCGAGAACATGGCCATTCATATCTGCTCGCAGTGCGGCCACGCCGAGCACATCTTCGGTGAAGGCGGCGGCCAGCGCATGGCTGAGCAATATCAGACGCCGTGGCTGGGCAGCCTGCCGCTGACGCTTGCGATTCGCGAGCAGACCGACGCCGGCACGCCGACGGTGGTGTCCGACGCCGGCAGCGAGGCCGCGTCTCTGTACCGCGCGATCGCTCGGAAGCTGGCCGCGGGCGTTGCGGCGCTTCCGCGCGACATGGCCGGAAAGTTTCCTTCCATCGTCGTCCAGCAACCGACCTGAAGCATGCGGTGGGCTGCCCGCGCCTTTTTGGCAGGACTGTGCATGCTGGCGGGCGAGGCGTTGGCCAAGCGCCCCGAAGTCATTGTGGACCCGGGGGGTGTGCCCCCGGCCGCGCTGCAGGCGATCACCCAGGCGGTCGATGCGATTGCGCGGCTGGCCGAAGACCAGGACGGCGGTGAAATCAACCGCCTGCGCCGGCGCGCGCGCGATGCGACGCTGGCGGCGCTGGCCACCCAGGGCTATTTTTCGCCCAAGGTCACGCTCGAGGCCGGCACCGATATCGGCGGCGAAACCTGGGACATCGCCATCGTGCCCGGCAAGCGCACGACCGTCGAATCCGTGGACCTGGCGTTCACGGGCCGCATCACGCGTCCCGAGTACGCGCAGCGCGTGCAGCGGCTGCGCGACGACTGGAGCTTGCGGCAAGGGCAGCCCTTCATCAATAGCGACTGGAACCGCGCCAAGGCCACGCTGCTGGACGAAATTTCCACGCGCGATTTCCTGCTGGCGCGCATGACGTCCTCGCGCGCCGACATCGATGCCGACAACGCGGTCGCGCATCTGCATGTCACCATCGACAGCGGGCCGCAGGTGCGCATGGGCGAACTGAACACGCAGGGCTTGAAGCGGGTGCCCGAAACGCTGATCGATCGCTACGTCCGCTACAACGTGGGGGCCGCGTTCGACCAGAACCGGCTCGATCAGTGGCAGCAGGACCTGCAATCGACCGCCTTCTTCCGCGGCGCGTTCGTTTCGCTGCAGGAGCCGCCCAGCCAGACCGATCAGCCCACGGACCCGATCTCTGACCGCGCCCGCGGGCCGGGCGCCGAAGACGCCGCCGCGGCCGCGCCGGCAGGCGATCCCACGGTGTCGGGCGGCCTGCCCCCGCCGCCCGCGCAGTTCGATTCGGACGGCGAAATCACGCTGCCCGTGCAGGTGCGCGTGGTCGAGGCCCCGCCCAAGCGCTTTTCCGCGTCGATCGGCGTGGACGACGAGGCCGGCGTGCGGGTGGAGTCCCTGTATCGGCAGAACGTCGTGTTCGGCCAGCCGGTCACGATGGAAACCGGCTTTGGCGTGGACCGGCTGCGCCAGCGCGCCTTCATGGATATCCTGCTGCCGCCGTCCGAGCGCGGCTACCGCGATTCGTTCGGGATCCTGGCGGACCGCTCCGACATCCAGGGGCTGGAGGTGACCCGCTACGCGCTGGGCGCCACGCGAACGCAGGAGCGCAAGGGCGCGGGCGACAGCCGGGTCGAATACGAAACGCGCTACGGCGTGCTGCTGGCGCAGGACCACGTCAAGATCGACGGCGGCGACAGCTACACGCTGCCCACCGTGACCACCACGGCCGAATGGCTGCGGCGCGACGTGGACAACAAATACGATCCGCGCGAAGGCAACCTGATCGCCGTGGGTGGCGGCGTGGGTATTACGCTGGATACGGGCGAGCCCTACACGCGCCTGCGGCTGCGCGGCCAGAAGTGGTGGCCGATCGGCAAGCTGGACGTGCTGACGATCCGCGGCGAAGTCGGCCGCGTGTGGTCCAACGGCGACGTGCAGGTTCCGGACGACTTTGGCTTTCGGACGGGCGGGGCGCGCACTATCCGCGGCTACCGTTACCAGAGCATTGGCGTGCACCGCGACAACGCCGTGGTGGGCGCGCCCACGCTGCTGGTGGGCAGCATTGAATACGACCACTATTTTGACGAGCGCTGGGGCATGGGCGTGTTCGTGGATGCGGGCGATGCCGCCGAATCGTTCGGCGACATGAAGATGTCCGTGGGCTACGGCGTCGGCGCGCGCGTGCGCACGCCGGCCGGCCCGTTGTTCCTGGACGTGGCCTACGGCCAGCGCGAACGCGACCTGCGCCTGCATTTCTCGTTGGGGATCGCGTTTTGAAGTTCGTGCGTAAATTCCTGCGCCATGTGCTGGTGTGGTGGCTGCCCGGGCTTGCCATGCTGGCCGCATTGGCGGCCGGATTCATCTTCTGGCTCGTGGCCTCGCAGAACGGCACGCGCCTCTTGCTGACGACGGCCGCGCAGCAGCTGGACGGTCAGGCGCTGGACGTGAATGGCTCGCTCTTGCGCGGGGTGACCGTGGGCCAGTTGACGTTGACGGCCGGCGGCACGCACGTCGATATCCATGATCTGGACCTGGCCGTGCATTGGCGCGCCCTGGGCGACCGGCTGCTGCACGTGCGCAATCTGTCGGCCAGTTCTGTGCGCGTGGACATGGTGTCCTCGCCCGAGGCGCCGCCTGCCGAAGACAACGGCGAACCCTTCACCCTGCCCAAGCTGCCGGTGACCATCGCCGTGGACCGGCTGGCGTTGGGCGATTTCCAGTTCACTCAGGATGGCCAGCCGCTGCCCGTCACCTTGAACGACCTGAACGCCACGTTCGCCGCGGGCCAGCAGGGCGCGCAGTTGCGTATCGCCAGCTTGCGGGTCGGACACGAAGTGGGCGAGGCCGATGTGACTGGCCAGGCGCAATTGCAGGACCTGGCCGACCCGTGGCCGTTCGCGGCGCGCCTGGACGTCACGGCGCGCGGCGCGGGCCCCGATTCCCCCTTGTGCCAGGCCGACCGGTTGAGCGGCGTGTTCGGGCCGGTGGCGGGGCAAGCGCAGCCCGGCGCCAAGGCCGGCGAACCGGTGAAAAAGGCGGAAGCGCCCAAGGCCCAGAACGCCGCGAAGCGCGCAGGCGCGCGTGCGGCGGATGCGGGGGGCAAGGGCGCGAAGGGCGCAACTGCCGTCAAGCCGGCAGCGGCGGCCAAGTCCCCTGCCGACGCCGCGCAAGGCGACAAGGGCAACAAGGACAAAACCGAGCCCGCGGCGCCGGCGATGGGCCCGCCCGCGCCCACGTGCCTTGTCGTGCTGCGCGCCGACGCTGCCGGATCGCTCGACGGCATTCAGGCGAAGGTGGACGGCACGGGTTCGAACTTGGTGCTGGATGTGGTGGCCGATCTGGCGCCGCGCACGGCGCTGGTGCTGCGCAGCGCCCGGGCGCGCGCGCAACTGCCGGACAAGTCCACGCTGGCCGCGCAGTTTGACCTGCAGGCGGGCGACGCGCCGGGGCGCAACCGGATCGTCGGCTCGCTGGACGCGCAGCGGCTCGATCTTGCGCCCTGGACGGGCCCTGCCATACCGCCGGCGCTGCTTACCGTACGCGCCGATGTACAGGCCGATATCGAGAACCTGAGCGAGCTGCGCCATGCCGCCGTCAATCTGCGGTTTGAAGAAGGCAGCCGCTGGAACCGGCAGGCGCTGAGCGGGAATCTGAAGGCGCAGGTGGACGTCGCTGCGGCAGCCGGTGCTGCGGAAGCCGGTGCTGCGCCAGCCGATGCCGCGGCAGCCGGTGCTGCGCAACCCGCTGCTGCGACCAATGCCGCGGCGACAGGCTCCCCGCCGGCGCCTGCCCGCAGCGCCGCGCCGGATCCGTCGGTAGACCCGCTGGCCGGTCTGCGGATCCACGACCTGGACGTGGATTTGCGGCTGGGCCGCAACCGCGTGCGCGCGACGGGCGAATTGGGCGCGGCAAACGGCGCGATCACGCTGGACGCCCAGGCCCCGCAGCTGGACGCCTTCTGGCCGGATGTGCCGGGCGGCGCGGAGGTGCGCGCCCGCATCGACGGCACGGTGGCCGCGCACCGCGGCGAGATCACCGCCAGCTATACGCCGCCCCGGCCCCGGCCGGGCATCATCGGGCAATCGCGCGCGCAGGCCAACCTGACCTTCAACGGCGGCTGGGGCAGGGGACCTGCGGGCCAGCCGGATGCGGCGCTGGTGGGCTGGCGCGGCACGTTCTCGCGGCTGGGCGCGGATACCGCCGGGTTCGCCGTCTCCTTGGACCGGCCGGTCACGTTGTCCTTCCTGCCTGCGGCGGTGGCGCCGCAGTGGCAATGGCAGGTGGGCCAGACCGCGCTGAGCCTCGTCCTGCCGGGCAAGGAGCGCCTCACCGTGGCGCATCAGGGTTCGCGCGGCGGCGGCAAGCGTTGGGAAACCGCCGGGCAGTCCGACAATCTGGTCATCACCGCGACCGTGGCGCGCCAGGTGATCGGCGCATTCGATCCGGAAGCCGCGGCCAAGCTGGGCCGCAATGCCGGCCGCGTGAACGCGGTCGTGCCCGACGGCCAGCGCCGCATTGCGCTCGACCTGCTGTGGGATCTGAAATTCGACGGGCGCCTGGCGGGCCGCGCCCGGATCGCGCGCCGTACGGGCGATCTGCTGATTCCGGGCGACCCGCCCATCCCCTTGGGAGTGAAGACGCTGGTCGTCGACGTGACCGCCACGCCCACGTCGGCCAACGCCAGCCGGCTGGATGCCCGCCTGGATCTGTCGACGGACAAGATGGGCTCGATCAACGGCACTGGCACGGCGGTATTGCTGGTGGACGCCCAAGGCGGCATGGCGCTGGATACGCGCCAGCCGCTGCGGGCGCGGCTGAACGCGGATATCGCTGACCTCGCCTGGGTGGGCCTCTTCGTGGGCGACGCCATGGAGGTCGGCGGCACGCTCAAGGCCAACATCGACGTGCAGGGCACGCTGGCGGGCCAATGGGGCGCGACGGGCACCATCCGGGGCGACAAGCTGCGGCTGGTCCGCATCGACGACGGCGTGCGGCTGATCGACGGCACGCTGTCCGCGCGTCTGGACGGCCAGCGGCTGATCCTGGACAACCTGCGCTTTCCGGCGTCGCTGCGCGTCATGCCGGCCGAATGGCGCACCAAGGAATGGATCACCACGAACCCCGGCGCGAAGGGCGGGTACGCGGAAGCCAAGGGCGACTGGAACATCATGGACGGCGGCGGCGCAATCCGGCTGACGCTGTTCCGCTTCCCGGCATTGCAGCGCTCGGACCGCTACGCCATGGTATCCGGCACGGTCGACGTGCGGGCGGCCATGCCGCGCCTGGAAATCGTGGGCGACCTGAGCGCCGATGCCGGCTGGTTCAGCCTGGAAATCCTGCAGGGCGTGCCGACGCTGGACGACGACGTGCGCGTGATCCGCGCGGGCGACGAACCCGGCAAGGTGTCCACGCCCCTGCAGACCAGCATGGACCTGAAGTTCGACATGGGGCCGCGCTTCTACATCACCGGCATGGGGCTGGACGCCGGTCTGCTCGGCTCCATCCAGATCCGCCTGAATGAGGGCCGGCTGACGGGCTGGGGCCAGTTGCGCACGCGCGGCGGCGGCATCGAGGCCTATGGCCAGCGGCTGCGCCTGAGCCGCGGCACGCTGACCTTCCAGGGCCGGCTGGACAATCCCATCCTGGACATCGAGGCCCTGCGCACGGGCGAACTGGTCGAGGCCGGCGTGCGGGTGGTGGGCACGGCCCAGCGGCCGCGCATCGACCTGGTGTCCTATCCCGAAGTCAGCGACGTCGAAAAGCTGTCGTGGCTGCTGCTGGGCCGGGGGCCGGACGAAAGCGGCGGCGACGCGGCCCTGCTCGTGTCGATCGGCACGGCGCTCCTGGGCGGCGGGCAGCCGTTCTACAAGCAGTTCGGCCTGGACGACGTGGCCGTGCGCACCGGCAACATGGGCAGCTCGGGCAGCATCCTGCCCGACCGCACGGTGGCCGGCAACGTGAACCGCGATATCGGCAGCGACCTGTCCACGCAATTCCTGGTGGCCAGCAAGAACTTCGCCAATGGCATCACGCTGAGCGTCGAGCAGGCGCTCTCGGGCAGCGACACCGTGGGCCGGGCAAGTTACCGGCTGGCGCGTGGTCTGTCCCTGGATTTGAAGGGCGGCTCGGTCAACGGGATTTCGCTGGTCTATCGCACGCTGTTCGGCAATTGAGCGGACGCCCAAGCTTGAGGCGGGACAAGCCTGTCCCGCCTCAAATCAAGGCGGCCGGCGCGGTCGGGATAAAATGACGCCCATTCAAATCCCTAGCACCACACCCACCATGAGCATCAAGAGCGACCGCTGGATCCGCCGCCAGGCCGAAGCCGGCATGATCGAACCCTTCGAACCGGGTCAGGTCCGGACGGCCAATGGCGGGCGCATCGTCAGCTACGGCACCAGCAGCTACGGCTACGACGTGCGCTGCGCCGACGAATTCAAGATCTTCACCAACATCAATTCCACGATCGTCGATCCCAAGAATTTCGACGAAGGCTCGTTTGTGGATTTCAAGGGCGACGTCTGCATCATTCCGCCCAACTCGTTCGCGCTGGCGCGCACGGTGGAGTACTTCCGCATTCCGCGCAGCGTCCTGACGGTCTGCCTGGGCAAGAGCACCTACGCGCGCTGCGGCATCATCGTCAACGTGACGCCGCTGGAACCCGAATGGGAAGGCCACGTCACGCTCGAGTTCTCCAACACCACGCCGCTGCCTGCCAAGATCTACGCCGGCGAAGGCTGCGCGCAGATGCTGTTCCTGGAAAGCGACGAGGTCTGCGAGACCTCGTACCGCGATCGTGGCGGCAAGTATCAGGGCCAGCGCGGCGTCACGCTGCCGCGCACCTGATCCCTCAGCCTGCGGCCGGCGGCCGCAGGTATTCGATGTCCCATTCTCCTTCGCCGGTCTGCACGAAGCCGTGCCGGCGATAGAAGCGGTTTGAATCGCTGCCCCGCAACGCGCTCAGGGTCACTGCCTGGCGGTCGCGGTCGGCGTCCCGCAAGATCCGGCGCAGCACCTGGCCGCCCACGCCTCGTCCTTGCGCACAGGGATGCACGTACAGATGATCCAGCCGCAACCCTTCGCCGTCCGGGCGCAGGCAATAAAACCCGATGCGATCGCCGTCTGCCTCGATGTGCCAGGTGCACTCGGGGCGGAAGGTGCCGCGCAGCCGCTCACGGGCCCGGTCCGGATCGAAGCGGCCCAGCCGCTCCAGGCTGTCGCGCATGGCGTCGATCCGCAAGGCCAGCAGCGCCTCGAAATCCGCCTGCGTTGCGGGCGTAAAGCGCAGCGGCGCGGCGCCAGCCTGCGTTTCGCTGGCCAGTTCGTCGTAGCCGCGCCCCAGGAATTGCAGGATGCAGATGCCGTGGCCGTAAGGGTCCGCCAGATGCGCGATGCGGCCCCAGGCGTGCGTGGCGGGCGGATCCTCCAGGCGCGCGCCGGCGGCCACCGCGCGGGCGACCGCGCTGTCCACGTCGTCCACCACCACGTCCAGATGCACGGGCGTCCAGTGCCGCGCGTAGTCGCGCGGCTGGCGCACTGCGCCGGCCGCCGGTGTGCCTGCGGCTTTCTCGAGCAGGTAGATGGGGGCGTCGGCGCCCAGCAGTTCGGCGCCCGTCGCGCCCAGCCGGCGGTTCAGCGTCAAACCGAAAGCGGCCTGATAAAAGCCGATGGCGTGTTCGAGATCAGGAACATCGATATTGACCAGGATTCTCATGGAGGCCTTGTGATGGTGGAGCGCCGCGTCGTTACGCGGCCTGCGCTAAAGAACCTCCTGCCGCGTCCGTAAAAAGATTACATGTGTTTGCCGATTTGGCGACGTCATTTCTGCAAGCGTTAGCAAGGCCCAATCCGTGCGTTACCCCCACATCCCCTGGCTGCCCCTGTTGTTCTATCCCGCGTTGCCGGTGGCCGCCGCGATCGGACTGCTGTTCTGGCGGGAATGGCCGCCGGCGGTGAGCCTGATCGTGCCGTTCGTGCCGTGGGTGATGGCGCTGATCGGCTCGGCAATCTGCCTGATGTATCAGCGCTCTCAAACGATGGCGCTGATGCTGTGCGTGCTGGCCGTCACGGCGGCATGGCCCACGCTGGTTCGGGACGCGCCCTGGGCGATGGGGCCTGTGCTGGCCTGGTGGTCGCTCGTCTACACCATCAACGCCATGTGGTCCGAACGGTCCAGCATGCTGATCGACGTAGCGCTGCGCGTCGGCCTGATGGCCGCGGGCGCGGCGATCATCGCGCTGGCCGGCAAGGACGGCGTGGAAGAGCTGTTCAGCACCATTGCGCTGCAGGGCACGCTGGCGCGCATGGGCGTGCCGGCCGAGGCGCTGATTGCGCTGCTGGCCACCGGCCTGACGTTGACGCTGTTGCTGTTGCGCTATGGACGTCCGCAGCAGGCGGGGCAGTGGCTGGGCTTTGTCTGCATGGCGTTGGCGCTGCCCCGCGGGGCGGCCCAGCCGCTCGAACTGGCCCTCATGTCCGCCGCGGCGCTGACGTCCCTGTGCATCTCGCTGGCGCATGAAGGCTTTCACATGGCGTTTCGCGACGAGCTCACCGGCCTGCCGGGCCGACGCGCGCTGAACGAACGGCTGCAGCGCATGGGCCGCGTCTACACGCTGGCGATGGCCGACGTCGACCATTTCAAGGCGTTCAACGACACGCACGGCCACGACGTGGGCGACCAGGTGCTGCGCATGGTGGCCTCGCAGCTGCGGCGCGTGCCGGGCGGCGGCCAAGCCTATCGTTACGGCGGCGAGGAATTCACGCTGGTGTTTCCCGGCAAGACCGCGGCCGAAGCCATGCCGCATCTGGAAACGGTCCGGCGCGCCATCGAGGCCTACCAGATGCGCCTGCGCGACAAGCCGGCCCGTCCCAAGGCGGACCAGATCGGCCAGCGCCGGCGTGGCGGCCGGGTTGGGCGCGGCGCCCGGCCCCTGCGCGTCACGGTCAGCATCGGCGTGGCCGAGCGCAGCGATGCCCTGCGCGCGCCGGACGCCGTCATCAAGGCGGCCGACCAGGCGCTCTACAAGGCCAAGGACGGCGGGCGCAATCAGGTATGCGCGTTCGGCGCGCGGCGCCGGGCAGGCGCGGGCTGACCCGCCGGGTCATCCGTCCGACAACGGCATCGCCATCAGCGTTTCATCGTAGAGCTGTCCGTTCACGCAAAGCGCGTCGGGTTCGTGGCCATATACCGTGAACCCCAGGCTGGCGTACAGCGCGGACGCCGCGGTGTTGTTGGCGGTCACGCTCAGCTGCACCTGCCGGATGCCGCGCATGGTTGCCGCGTGGTCGATCGCCGCGCGCATGAGCAGCCGGCCGAGCCCTTGTCCGCGATGGGCGGGCGCCACATACATGCTCCAGATGTGCGCCTTGTGGCGCAGCTTCAGCTTGCGCTGGCGGCTGACGCCGACGATGCCGGCCAGCGTGTCCCCCAGGAACACGCCATACATGGCGCCGTCGTCGGCCGGCGAGATCCACGCGCGGATGTCCGCCAATGTCAGCGTGTGTTCCTCTTCGTAACTCGATCCGAAGGACTCGGGCGTTTCGACCAACGCGTTCAGACGCAATTGCCGCAGGGCGGCGGCATCGGGGGCGGTCAGGCGGCGGACGGCAGGGGCGTTCATGGCGGAATCAAAGTGTTGGGAATAGGGAACGTTTGGGCAGTATAGGAGGACGGGCTTGCCTATAATGGCCCCATCGCCGCTTGCGGTTTTGAACAAGGGGCCACTGATGTTCGGTTTCCTCAAGACAAACCAGGATGCGACGCGCCATGAGGTGCAGGAAGAGTTCGTGGCACGTGTCGCGGGTGCCGCGCAGGACTTTGTAGAGGCAGCCGGTTCCACCGGCGCCGTGCTGGACTACTCCCCGTCCAGCGTCCATGCGCTGGACGACGCGCTGGAGGCCGCCCATCTGGGCACGCTGCCTCTGACCCCCATGCAAACCGTCGGCGCCGCCGCCTATCTCTACGAAGTCGGCCGCCGCGCGCACGGCGGACTGTACGAGGTCTGCGACGACGAAGATCCGGTGGTTCTCGTCTGCGGAGAACCGGGCTCGGAAGTCTGCTTTGGCGCCATCGCCAAGGTCGAACGGCGCATCCGCTACGGGGCCGCCGAAGCCATCCCCGCCTACTTTGAAATGTTCATGACAGCCCTGCAAACGGGCGAAGCCCGGACCATCCGATAGGCCGATCCGGCGCTTCTGGGGATTTCCCTTAGGGCTGTAAGAAAAACAGCCCTACAATTCCGCAATTCCCGCCGCCGGCGGGTGCTCGCGCCGTCTGACTTCGGACGGTTTTTTACTCGCAGTACATTCGCGCCGCGATACGCGTCCGATTCGCCATGCCCCCAGGAGCGCCTGCATGAAATTCCGCTTCCCCATCTTCATCATCGACGAGGACTACCGTTCCGAGAACGCGTCCGGTTTGGGTATCCGTGCCTTGTCCGCAGCAATCGAGGCCGAGGGCGTCGAGGTGATCGGGGTGACCAGTTATGGCGACCTGAGCTCGTTCGCGCAGCAGCAAAGCCGCGCCAGCGCCTTCATCCTGTCGATCGACGATGAAGAGTTCGACGTGGACTCGCCCGAGGACGTGGCCAGCGCGATCAAGAACCTGCGCGCCTTCATCGGCGAACTGCGCTTTCGCAACGCGGACATTCCCATCTACCTGTACGGCGAAACCCGCACGTCGGAACACATTCCGAACGACATCCTGCGCGAGCTGCACGGATTCATCCACATGTTCGAGGACACGCCTGAGTTCGTGGCGCGCCACATCATCCGCGAGGCCCGCAGCTACGTCGACAGCCTGCCGCCGCCGTTCTTCCGCGAGCTGGTGAAGTACGCGCAGGACGGTTCCTATTCGTGGCACTGCCCGGGGCACTCGGGCGGGGTGGCGTTCCTGAAGAGCCCGGTCGGCCAGATGTTCCACCAGTTCTTTGGCGAAAACATGCTGCGCGCCGACGTCTGCAACGCCGTGGACGAACTGGGCCAGCTGCTGGACCACACCGGCCCGGTGGCCGAGTCCGAGCTGAACGCCGCGCGCATCTTCCACGCGGATCACTGTTTCTTCGTGACCAACGGCACGTCGACCTCGAACAAGGTCGTGTGGCACGCCAACGTTGCTGCCGGCGACGTCGTGGTGGTAGACCGCAACTGTCACAAGTCGATCCTGCACGCCATCACGATGACGGGCGCGATCCCCGTGTTCCTGCGCCCCACGCGCAATCACCTGGGCATCATCGGCCCGATCCCGCTCGAAGAATTCCACCCGGACAACATCCGCAAGAAGATCGAAGCCAACCCCTTCGCGCGCGAAGCGGTCAACAAGAACCCGCGCATCCTGACGCTGACGCAGAGCACGTACGACGGCGTCATCTACAACGTCGAAATGATCAAGCAGCAGCTCGGCAGCTACGTCGACACGCTGCACTTTGACGAAGCCTGGCTGCCGCACGCGTCGTTCCACGAGTTCTACCAGGACATGCACGCCATCGGCCAGGACCGCCCGCGCAGCCAGGACGCCATGGTGTTTGCCACGCACTCCACGCACAAGCTGCTGGCCGGCATTTCGCAGGCCTCGCAGATCATCGTGCAGGAGTCCGAGACCCGCAAGCTGGACCGCAACGTCTTCAACGAGGCGTACCTGATGCACACGTCCACGTCGCCCCAGTACGCGATCATCGCGTCCTGCGACGTGGCGGCCGCCATGATGGAGCCGCCGGGCGGCACCGCGCTGGTCGAGGAAAGCATCCGCGAAGCCCTGGACTTCCGCCGCGCCATGCGCAAGGTGGAATCCGAGTTCGGCAAGAACGACTGGTGGTTCAAGGTCTGGGGCCCGAACCGCCTGGTGTCCGAAGGCATCGGCAACCGCGACGAATGGATCCTGGAAGCCAACGACCACTGGCACGGCTTCGGCGAAATGGCCGAAGGCTTCAACATGCTCGACCCGATCAAGGCCACGGTCATCACGCCGGGGCTGGACATGTCGGGCAGCTTCGGTGAAACCGGCATTCCCGCGGCGCTGGTCTCCAAGTACCTGACCGAGCACGGCGTGGTGGTTGAAAAGACCGGCCTGTATTCGTTCTTCATCCTGTTCACCATCGGCATCACCAAGGGCCGCTGGAACACGCTGTTGACCGCCTTGCAGCAGTTCAAGGACGACTACGACCGCAACCAGCCGCTGTGGCGCATCCTGCCGGAGTTCTGCCGTGACCATCGCCGCTACGAGCGCATGGGCCTGCGTGACCTCTGCCAGCAGATCCACGAAGCCTACCGCGAACGCGACGTGGCCCGTCTGACGACCGAGATGTACCTGAGCGACATGGTGCCCGCGCTCAAGCCGTCGGACGCCTTTGCCCGCATGGCGCACCGCGAGGTCGAACGCGTCGACATCGACAAGCTGGAAGGCCGCGTCACGGGCGTGCTGCTGACGCCGTACCCCCCGGGCATTCCGCTGCTGATCCCGGGCGAACGCTTTAACCGCACCATCGTGCAGTACCTGCAGTTCGCGCGCGAGTTCAACGAACGCTTCCCCGGTTTCGAAACCTATATCCACGGCCTGGCCGACGAAGTGGGTCCGGACGGCGAAAAGCGTTACTACGTTGACTGCCTGATCGAAGAGTAAGCACGGGCGGGCCGGAAATCTTGATGTTCGATGTTGCAGTGCTTGGCGCGGGCGCCGCGGGCATGATGTGCGCGGCGGTCGCTGGTCAACGCGGCCTGCGCGTGGTGCTGGTCGACCACGCGCAGCGCCTGGCCGAGAAGATCCGCATCTCCGGCGGCGGGCGCTGCAACTTCACGAACATCGGCGCCGGCCCCGCCAATTTCCTGTCGGAAAACCCGCATTTCTGCCGTTCGGCGCTGTCGGCCTACACGCCGCAGGACTTCCTGGCGCTCATCAAGCGCCACCGCATCGCCTGGCACGAGAAACATCGCGGCCAGTTGTTCTGCGATGACTCGAGCGAAAGCATCATCGACATGCTGCGCGCCGAGTGCGGCGCGGGCAGTGTCCAATGGCGCATGGGCTGCTCGGTGACCGAGATCGCGCAGGGCGAGGCCGGCTTCGAACTGCGCACCAGCCAGGGTGTCATCCGGGCCGCCAAGCTGGTCGTCGCGACCGGCGGCATGGCGATTCCCCAGTTGGGCGCAACGGATTTCGGGATGAAGATTGCCCGCCAGTTCGGCCTGAAGGTCGTTGAGCCGCGCCCGGCGCTCGTCCCGCTGACCTTCGACCCCGTGCAGTGGCAGCCGCTGTCGGAACTGTCTGGCGTCGCGCTGGAAGTGAACCTGCAAACCGGGCAGGGCAAGGCGCGCGGCGAGTTCCTGGAAGACCTGTTGTTCACGCACCGGGGGCTGTCCGGTCCGGCGATCCTGCAGATCTCCAGCTACTGGAAGCCGGGCGAACCCATCGTGATCGACCTGGCGCCGGGGCGTGACCTGGCGCAGGAACTGCTGGCCTCCAAGTCCGGCAACCGCCAGCAGTTGCACACGGTGCTGGGGGGATTGTGGCCCAAGCGGCTGGCCGATCGCTGGTTGCACCTGGCCGAGCAGGGCGGCAAGCCCGGCCTGGCGGCCCTGCGCCTGGCCGACGCGCCCGACAAGACGCTGCGCGCACTGGCGCAGGATATTCATCAGTGGACGCTCGTGCCCAGCGGCACGGCGGGCTACAAGAAGGCCGAAGTCATGCGCGGCGGCGTGGACACGCGCGGCCTCGATCAGAAGTCGATGCAGGCCAAGTCGGTTCCGGGGCTGTACTTCATCGGCGAAGCCGTGGACGTTACCGGCTGGCTGGGCGGCTACAACTTCCAATGGGCGTGGGCGTCGGGCGTCGCCTGCGGACAGGCGCTTTGATTTCGCGGCGCGCTTAGCGCCAATCTGCGACGCGCATTCCGCTTTTGCGGACACCGCTGCGGCACGCATCGTCAATCCGGCATTGTGATATCAAATAAAAATACATATCATTTAGGTTTTGATCTTTATCAAGCTCGTCCCGCCCGGGACGGATCAGCCGGAGACTCGCATGGCCTACACCCTCCCTCCCTTGCCGTACGCCTATGACGCGCTGGAACCCCATATCGACGCGATGACGATGGAGATCCACTACACCAAGCATCACCAGACGTACGTCAACGGCCTGAACGCCGCGCTGGAAGGCGCCGGCATCGACACGGATGAGCCGGTCGAGGCGCTGGTCGCCCGCATCAAGGAATTGCCCGACGCCGTGCGCGGCGCGGTGCGCAACCACGGCGGCGGCCACGCCAACCACAGCCTCTTCTGGTCCGTCATGTCGCCGCAGGGCGGCGGCGAACCGGACGGCGCGCTGGCCGCGGCCATCGACGCCGACCTGGGCGGACTGCCCGCCTTCAAGGAAGCCTTCACCAAGGCGGCCCTGACGCGCTTTGGCAGCGGGTGGGCCTGGCTGAGCGTGACGCCCGCCGGCAAGCTGGTGGTCGAAAGCAGCGCCAACCAGGACAGCCCGCTGATGGACGGCAACACGCCCATCCTGGGGCTGGATGTCTGGGAACACGCTTATTATCTGAAGTACCAGAACCGCCGGCCGGAATACATCGGCGCTTTCTACAACGTGGTGAACTGGGCCGAGGTCTCGCGCCGCTACGCCGCAGCACGGGGCTGAGCGCATCTTCACGAAGGAGCGCAGCCGCCTATGAATACCTTCAGCCGCCATCGCGTGCGGCCGGCAGCCACCAGCATCAGCGTCTGGACGCTGGCTGTGATGGTGTCCTGCCTGGCCCTATACCAACTCTGGGTTTACCTGGACGTGCGGGCGCCGCACGTGGCGGACGCGCTGCTTGGCGGGCTTGTCGCGGCCGGCGCCACCGCGCTCGGCACGTTGCCCATTCTCTTTGCCCGCACCATTCCGCAAAAGGCGCAGGACAGCATGTTCGGCTTTGGCGCCGGCGTCATGCTGGCCGCCAGCGCGTTTTCGCTGGTGGCGCCGGGCATCGCCGCGGGCGAGGACCTGGGTTACGGCCCGTGGGGCGCGGGCCTGACCGTGGGCGCCGCGATCCTGCTTGGCGGGGGCGTGCTGCTGCTCATGGACCGGACGCTGCCGCACGAGCATTTCATCAAGGGCAGGGAAGGGATGGAGGCGCACCGTCTGCGCCGCACCTGGCTGTTCGTGTTCGCGATCATGCTGCACAACCTGCCCGAGGGGCTGGCGATCGGCGTGGGCTATGCCGCGGGCGACCCGGTGCGCGGCACGGCGCTGGCCACCGGCATCGCCATCCAGGACATCCCCGAAGGACTGGTGGTGGCGGTCGCCTTGCTGGCCGCCGGCTACAAGCGGACCTTCGCGGTGGCGCTGGGCATGCTGTCCGGGCTGATCGAGCCCGTGGGCGCGGTGCTGGGCGCCGCGGTCGTCGGGTGGTCGGCGCCGCTCTTGCCGTGGGGGTTGGGCTTTGCCGCGGGGGCCATGCTGTTCGTCATCAGCCACGAGATCATCCCGGAATCGCACCGCAAGGGGCACGAGGTCTACGCCACCTGCGGGTTGATGCTGGGTTTCGTCCTGATGATGCTGCTGGACACGGCGCTGGGATAGCGCCCCCCGCGCGCGACAGGCCTAGGCTTACCCCGGGCTTTCGTTGTATGCTTTCGGCGCTGTCACGCATGCTGCGGGAGAGAGTGGCCGAAGGCATCAAGCCCGGCCGCCGCCGAAGGCGCAATTCGCCCAGAATCGCTCAGGTAACCGATACCGCGCAGGCTTGCCCCGTCCCGCATTGTTGCCTCATGGCCCTGCGGATGCGGCAAAACAGTACTCTGGAGAGACCTGGCGCCGCCCCTGAAACAGGGACATGGCGAGCAGCCCAGGCGCCGAAGGTGCAAACCCGCCACGCGGGGCAACTCTCAGGCAAAAGGACAGAGGGGCGGAAGATTCAGCCGTTGCGCGGGCGCCATCCGCCCGCAATCAGCGGCATTCCGTAACCCTGGCATCACGCCGTCCCGGAGTTCCCCGCATGTCCGCACCCCTCAAACGCACCCCGCTGGCCGAAGAACACATCGCCGCCGGCGCCCGCATGGTCGATTTCGGCGGCTGGGACATGCCGCTTGCCTACGGCTCGCAGCTCGAAGAGCATCACGCGGTGCGCCAGGACGCCGGCATGTTCGACGTCTCGCACATGCTCAACGTCGACGTGCAGGGTCCGGACGCGTTCGCCTTCCTGCAGCGCCTGGTCGCCAACGACGTGTCCAAGCTGACCGTGCCGGGCAAGGCGCTCTACAGCTGCATGCTGAACCCGCAGGGCGGCGTCATCGACGACCTCATCATCTATTTCTTCGCCGCCGACGAATGGCGTGTGGTGGTCAACGCCGGCACGGCCGACAAGGACGTGGCCTGGATGCAGCGCGTCAAGCAGGCCGGCGCGTTCGACGTCGCCATCACGCCGCGCCGCGATCTGGCCATGGTGGCCGTGCAAGGCCCCAACGCCCGCGCCAAAGTCTGGGCGGCCCGCCCGGCCTGGCAAGCCGCCACCGAACCGCTGACGCCCTTCGTCGCCGCCCGCCTGGGCGACGACACGCTGGTCGCCCGCACGGGCTATACCGGCGAGGACGGTTTCGAAATCGTCCTGCCCGCCGCCGACGTGGTCCAGCTCTGGCGCGACCTGACCGCCCAGGGCGTGCGTCCGGCAGGTCTGGGCGCGCGCGACACGCTGCGCCTGGAAGCCGGCATGAACCTGTACGGCCAGGACATGGACGAACTGACCCAGCCCGGCCAGGCCGGCCTGACCTGGACCGTGTCCTTCAAGAACGCCGAGCGCCGCTTCATCGGCCGCGATGCGCTTGAGCAATTCGCCACGCCCGCCACGTTCATCGGCCTAAAGCTCAAGGACCGCGGCGTCATGCGCGCGCACATGGCCGTGCGCACCCCGCAAGGGATGGGCGAACTCACCAGCGGCACCATGTCGCCCACGCTGGGCGTGTCGATCGGCTTTGCCCGCCTGCCGCAAGGCGTGGCCCCGGGCGATACGGTCGAGGTCGATATCCGCGGCAAGTGGGTGCCCGCCGTGGCGTGCAAGCTGCCCTTCGTGCGTAACGGCAAAGCCGTCGAACACTCGTAAACTCGAAGCTTCGCGCGTGCGCCGCCCCGGACTGGGCGACGGCCGCCCGCGCGAGGCGCGCAACACCATTCATCTACCCGCATTCCCTCAGGAGTTCCCATGAGTCTGCCCACCGATCGCAAGTACACCGAGTCCCATGAATGGGTCAAAGCCGAGGGCGACGTGTTCGTCGTCGGCATCACCGACACCGCCCAGGATCAGCTGGGCGATCTGGTCTTCGTTGGCGACGTGAACGTCGGCGCGAAGCTGAACGCGGGCGAAACCGCTGGCGTGGTCGAGTCGGTCAAGGCCGCCTCGGACATCTACGCGCCCGTGTCCGGCGAAATCGTTGCCTTCAACGAAGAACTGGAAAGCAACCCCAACCTGATCAACGAATCGGCCTTCACCGCCTGGATCTTCAAGATCAAGCCGGACAATGCGGCCGACGCCGACAAGCTGCTGGACGCCGCCGGCTACGAAGCCGTCGCCAACGGCTGATGCCGCCCGCGAGGGAGGCGGGCCGCCTCGGCGCCGCCGCCCTCGCCAGACGCAATACCGTCCGTCTCCAGGACGACACCCGCTACCCCGAGATCTCCCCATGTCGCGCGCCCTAGACACCCATACCGACTTCATTCCCCGCCACATCGGCCCCTCCGACGCCGACCAGGCCGCCATGCTTGCCGTGATCGGCAGCGACAGCCTGGACGCCCTGATCGAAGAAGTCGTGCCTCCCAAGATCCGCAGCCAGGCGCCGCTGGCGCTGCCCGCCTCGCGCAGCGAAGCCGACGTGCTGGCCGAACTGAAGCAGGTGGCGGGCCGCAACAAGGTCTACCGCAGCTACATCGGGCAGGGCTACTACGGCACGCAGACGCCCAACGTGGTGTTGCGCAACATTCTTGAAAATCCCGCCTGGTACACGGCCTACACGCCGTACCAGCCCGAGATCTCGCAGGGCCGCCTGGAGGCCCTGCTGAACTACCAGACCATGGTCGCCGACCTGACCGGCCTGGACATCTCCAACGCCTCGCTGCTGGACGAAAGCACGGCCGCCGCCGAAGCGATGACGCTCGCGCGCCGCAGCGCCAAGTCCAAGAGCCCGGTGTTCTTCATCTCGCGCCACGTGCATCCGCAGACCATCGAAGTCGTGCGCACGCGCGCCGAAGGCCTGGACATCGAGATCCGCATCGGCGACGAAGCCGAAGGCCTGCCCGAATGCTTTGGCGTGCTGCTGCAATACCCGCACAGCACGGGCGCCGTGTCCGACTACCGCAAGCTGGCCGAAGCCGCCCACGCGCAAGGCGCCGTGGTGGCGTGCGCGACGGACCTGCTGGCGCTGGCCGTGCTGGCCGCACCGGGCGAGTGGGGCGCCGACATCGCCGTCGGTTCGGCTCAGCGCTTTGGCGTGCCGTTCGGCTTTGGCGGCCCGCACGCGGGCTTCATGGCCTGCAAGGACGCCTTCAAGCGCAACATGGCCGGCCGCCTGGTCGGCGTGTCCAAGGACGCGCAGGGCAACCCCGCGCTGCGCCTGGCGCTGCAGACGCGCGAACAGCACATCCGCCGCGAGAAGGCCACCTCCAACATCTGCACGGCGCAGGTGCTGCTGGCCGTGATGGCCGGCATGTACGCCGTGTGGCACGGTCCCGCCGGCATCCGCCGCATCGCCCAGCGCGTGCAGCGCGCCACCGCGATCCTGCGCGCCGAACTCATCAAGCTGGACATCAAGGTCGTCAACGACACCTTCTTCGACACGCTGCTGCTGGAAACCGGCGCCGCAACGCCTGCCATCCTGACGGCCGCCGACTGCGCCCACATCAACCTGCGCCGCGTCGACGGCGCGCGCCTGGCGGTTTCGCTGGACGAAACCGTGACCGTGGCCGACCTGCAGGCGCTGGTCAACGTCTTCGCCGCCGGCCTGGAGCGCGATGACGTCGAACTCGACATCGACGCGCTCGACGCCGCAGCCCCCAGTGGCATCCCCGCCTCGGTGGCCCGCGAAAGCGCCATCCTGACGCATCCCATCTTCTCCAGCGTCCAGTCCGAAACCGACATGCTGCGCTATCTGCGCAAGCTGGCCGACAAGGACCTGGCCCTGGACCGCACGATGATCCCGCTGGGTTCGTGCACCATGAAGCTGAACGCCACGGCCGAGATGATCCCCATCACCTGGCCCGAATTCGCGCTGATCCACCCGTTCGCGCCCGCCTCGCAAAGCCAGGGCTACGTCGAACTGATCGACCGCCTGTCGGCCGCGCTGTGCGAAATCACCGGCTACGACAACATCAGCCTGCAGCCCAACTCGGGCGCGCAGGGCGAATACGCGGGTCTGCTCGCCATTCGCGGTTACCACCAGGCCAACGGCCAGCACCAGCGCAACATCTGCCTGATCCCGTCGTCGGCGCACGGCACCAACCCCGCCTCGGCGCAGCTGGCCGGCATGGATGTGGTGGTGGTGGCCTCGGACGCCAATGGCAACGTGGACCTCACGGACCTGCGCGCCAAGATCGCGCAGGTCGGCGACAAGCTGGCCGCGCTGATGATCACGTACCCGTCCACGCACGGCGTGTTCGAAGAAGCCGTGACCGAAATCTGCGATCTGGTGCATCAGGCCGGCGGCCAGGTGTACCTGGACGGCGCCAACATGAACGCAATGGTCGGCGTGGCCAAGCCCGGCAAGTTCGGCTCGGACGTGTCCCACCTGAACCTGCACAAGACGTTCTGCATCCCGCACGGCGGCGGCGGCCCCGGCGTGGGCCCCGTGGCGGTGCGCGCGCACCTGGCGCCCTACCTGCCGGGCGTCGTGAACGAACAGGGCAAGCTGCCCGGCGACGCCAAGGTCGGCCCGGTCTCGGCCGCCCCGTTCGGCTCGGCCGGCATCCTGCCGATTCCGTTCGTGTACATCGCGCTGATGGGGGCGGACGGCCTGCGCCGCGCCACCGAAGTCGCCATCCTGAACGCCAACTACATTGCCACCCGCCTGCGCGACCACTACCCGGTCCTGTACGCGGGCCGCAACGGCCGTGTGGCGCACGAGTGCATCCTGGACGTGCGCCCGCTCAAGGAAACCAGCGGCATCAGCGCCGAAGACATCGCCAAGCGCCTGATGGATTACGGCTTCCATGCGCCCACGATGAGCTTCCCGGTGGCCGGCACGCTGATGGTCGAGCCGACCGAATCCGAAGGCGTGGCCGAACTGGACCGTTTCATCGACGCGATGATCGCCATCCGCGAAGAGATCGCGCAGGTCGAACGCGGCGAACGCGACCGTGTCGACAACGTGCTGAAGAACGCGCCGCACACCGCCCAGATGCTGCTGGCCGAGGAATGGCTGCACGACTACCCGCGCCAGCAGGCCGCCTACCCGGTGGCCACGCTGCGCGACGGCAAGTACTGGCCGCCGGTCGCACGTGTCGACAACGCCTACGGCGATCGCAACCTGGTCTGCGCCTGCCTGCCGATCGAAGCGTACGCATAGTCCTTGGCATTTGGAGGTGTCTGACACCCTGGGGAGATGCGCTTCAACTCGCGGCAGCGTCTCAGCGGGTATCAGACACCTTGGCAGCGGCATGAAAAAGCCCCCGTCCTTCACAGGCGGGGGCTTTTGTTTGAGGCCGGCGTCAGGCCGGCCGCGCATTACTTCGCGGGCGCTTTCGCCGCGGCGCCGAAGTCTTCGGCGATGCTGATGAAGGTGTTGAGCAGGATCTGCAGGTTGTCCTTGCCCAGGCCGCCTTCGGCGTTCATGTCCATCTGCAGGACGGCCTGGTTCTTGTCATCCAGGTAGGCGCGGCTCCAGCGGTATTCCTGGTTCCAGGCGTTGATCGCCTTGAGCGACATCGGCTTCTTGGTGGCATACGTGGCGGTCGCCACGAGGTCCAGGCACTTTTCCGTGAAGTCGTTGCACAGAAACTCCAGGCGCAGGTCGGTGGCGCCGGTGGTGCCCGGGTTCAGGACCAGCACGGGGCCGTCGGTGCCATCGGTGCGGGTGACGGTGTAGCCCATGTCGTCCAGCATGTTGGCGACGTCTTCCAGGTTGAAGTCCTGCATGACGCCCGCCACCGGTGCGGCGGCGGTGGATTCCTCGTCGGAATCCATGCCGATGCCCGACAGCTCATCGTCGTCGTCCATGCCGTTCATGCCGGTGGCGCCCAGCAGGCCGCTGAACAGTTCATCGGCGGGGATCTTCTGCCCGTTCAGGTCGCCCATGCCATCGGCGAACGTGAACTTGCCGACGATATTGTCGCCGTCGTTCTTGCCGACGTTCATCATTTCGGCCATGCCGGCCATCTGGCGGATGCTCTCATCGGCGTCGGCCGCGGCCTTCTCGGCGGTCAGGCCTTCCTTCTTCATGGCGTACTGCACCATCAGGTCCTGCACCATCGGCTTGGAGATCACCAGCGAGGCGTCGATCTTCTTGATCGCCTGCACCGCGATTTCCTGCGGGGTCAGGTCCTTGGCGTTGGCCGGGTTGGCCATTTCAAGCGTGAACGTCAGCTTGCTTTCGCCCTTGGCCGTTTTCCAGCTCAGCGGATCGATGCTGAACGACGGATTGCCGGCCAGCAGCTTGCCGGCGTTGTCCAGCAGGACGTCGAACTGTTCGTCCTTCAGGCCTTCGTCGCTGGCGCCCAGCATGTACTGGCGCATGAGCTGGTTGTAGGTGTCCGACAATTGCTTGACGGCCTGGCCGTCCAGGCGGGCAAGCTTCACCACGGCCTGGCCGTTGCCCAGCACGACGTCGTTCACGGTAAGGTCGCCCGTCTGATAGGCGGCCTGCACGTTGATCGCCTTGTCGTCCTCGGACAGCTTCACGCCATAGCTGAAGTTGTCCAGCGCCACCTTCATGTCGTCGGTGGGGCGCAGGACGTCCACGCGCTTGATCTTCAGGTCCGAATTGCCCATGGAAATGCCGAACTTGCCCATGCGGCTGTCGACGTCCATGGTCAGGCCCGCCACGGTTATCTTCACCGGGTCGCTGCTCTTGGTGCCGTCGACGGCCAGCTTGTCGATCACGCCGTGCGCGGTGACCGCCTGGGTGGCGCGGTCGAAGGTGCCTTCGATGCGCATGCCGCTGAAGTCGAGCGCGTTGCCGTCGTGCGTGACGGTAACGGGAGCGACCGCGGCGGTCGTCACCGCATTGCCGCTATAGCTGACGATCGCGTCGCTCATCAGCGGGGACACGTCCTTGGTCAGCTCGAACACGGGCTTGATGTTGTCCGTCTTGGCGATTTCGGTGTGGATGAACGCCAGCTTGGGCGCAATGGCGCCGCGCGCCAGGGCGCTCTTGGGGAAGGGGCCGTGCTCGACGTTTGCGTCGAACTCGATCATGCCGCCGGGCAGGTCGTCCAGGCCCTTGTCGTTCTTGATGAACGACACGCCATAGCGCGCTTGCGTGGAGAACAGGCCGCGCTCGTACTTGAGCTGGTCGATGCGCAGACCGAACAGGGGCGTGACCTTGGCCAGCTTCTCGTTGGCTTGCGCCAGGTAACGCTGCGCGTCTTCTTCGATGCGCTTGCCGGTGTACCACGTGGCGCCGACCCAGCTTCCCGCTCCCACTATGACCACGCCCAGGGTGATCGCTACGCTCTTTTTCATCGCTCTGCTTATATCGTTGATTGTCGAGTCATATCCGGCAGCGGCGGCCAACTGCGCCACTCGCGTCCGCGCGAGCGGAACCGTTCCTGGATACGCGTGTTCATCGGCCTGTCAGGCCCGCGGCGGAGTATACCGAGACACGTGTCCCGCCAAGCAGGCGCGCAGTTACCGAAGATTTCAAAATGAAAGCCGGCGCGGGTGCGCCGGCTTTTTTGTCGACAAAGAGCCTGGATTCAGATGGGGTCCAGCGGATAGATCGGACGCCGAACGTGCTTGAAATCAAGCTGGGCATAGTCGGAGGTCGTGACGCCCACGCCGGTGCATTCGATGATCTCGGTGGCCATGTCCGAGAATCCTGCGCGCCAGTGGATGCGGCTCTTGAGCACCACATACCGCTTTTGCAGCGGATCGATGCCAGCCGACAGCAGGCAGTTGATGTCGAAGGGCTCCTGGTGGCGGGACACCACCACGATCTCCACCCGGCCGGTGTCGATGACCACCGTCAGCCCCGTGTCGTTGCGCACGCCGCGATACATGGGGCCCCGGTTCAGGTAGACGCCGTCGAACACCAGCTTGACGCGGCCGGTGACCTCCAGCGGTTCACTGGGCTGCTTGATGGCCGGCATGGGCAGCTTGCCGCCCAGCTTGAGCGTGATGGTGTTGCCCACGCCCGCAGCGGCGGCTTCGCGCGCGGCCTGCGGATCGCAGATGGCGTAGAAGACGACGTTGTCCAGCTCCTGGCGCAGGACCTCGGCCAGCACCGCCGTCGTGTCCATCGTGCCGCCCGAGCCCGTGTTGTCGTAGTGGTCCAGCAGCACGACCGGACCCTGTTCGATGGCCTTGGCGCGCGCGATGGTGGGCGCCAGCGGCTCGGAATGGAACACCCAGTCGGCGCGGCCGCGCCACGCGCGGTCCAGCAATTCGTCGCGATGCTGTTCGGCTTCGGCCAGGCTGCCGTCGGTACAGACGACGGCGCTCAGGCCCGCCTCGCGGATGTCCGCGTGGGGAAAGCCCACGAAAACCGAGGCCGCCAGCACGCCGCCGGCCTCCAGTTCCTTGCACCGCTCCTGCAGCGGCTTGTTGGGCGCGGCATGCGTGCCCTGGCACATGATGTGCGGCAGCATGGGCTTGTTGGCCCAGGTCATCACCGGCTTGATCTCGCCCTTCAGCGTGCGGACGATGACATTCGCCGCGCGCACGCCCGCATCGCGGATGTCCACGTGCGGATACGTATGAAAGCCGCTGATCACCGTGGCGTTGCGCACGATGTCGTCGTAGATGTTGGCGTGCATGTCCAGCGTCACGGCGACGGGCGTCGTGGGATCGATCTCGCGCAGGCGGCGCAGCAGGTCGCCCTCGGCATCCTCGACGCCCTCGGCGACCATCGCGCCGTGCAGGTCCAGCAGGATGGCGTCGAAACTGCCTCGCTTGACCTCGTCCAGGATCAGCGTGCACAGGCGCTCATGCGTCTGCGCGCTGGCGGGACCGCTGGGCCAGGACTCGGCCGCGACCGGCACGACCATTTCCGCGCCTTCGCGGCGGGCGACCTCGATGTAGCCGCCCAGGCCACTGTCGGTGTTCTCGTAGGCCTTGATGGCGCGCTCGCCGGCCAGGATCTCGGGGCTGCCGCGAAAGAAGCGCTCAAGGGGGGTGGGCACGGGCGAAAACGTGTTCGTCTCGTGCTTGATCATTGCCAAAAGCCAACGCATGGGATGTTCCTGTGGGTTGCCGTGGAAAGTCAGTGGGCCGACACCGGCTGCGGCCAGGGTCGCTGCGCGGGACGCATCCGTTCCCACGCGCGCGCCACGCGCAGCACGCCCAGGTCGTCAAAGCGCGCGCCGGCGATCTGCAGGCCGATCGGCAGGCCCGCCTTCGTGTAGCCGCAATTGACCGATGCCGCGGGCTGTTCGCTCATGTTGAAGGGCAGCGTGAACCCGATGTGGTGCATCGTGGTGGCGACCTCGTTGGTGGGCGAGGGCCACTCGGCGTTGTAGGCCACCACCGGCGCCACCGGCGACAGCACGTAATCGAACGGCGCGCAGGCGGCGACCGTGCGCGCCCGCACGTTGAGCGTTTCGTAGTAGCTGCGAAACACGTCTTCGCCGCTGTGGCCGCCGCCGCTTTCGGCCCAGGCGCGGATGAAGGGCAGGATCTTCGCGCGGCGTTCTTCGGACAGCGCAGCCAGGTCGATGGCCGAACGGGTGCGCCAGAAGCGGTCCACGCCGTCCAGCATGCCGGGCGTCATCCAGGGTTGCATGGGCGTGACGATGGCGCCCGCCGCTTCGAAGGCGCGCGCGGCGGCTTCGACCGCATCGCGGGTTTCCGGATCCAGCGGCAGTCCGCAGCCTGCGTCCAGCAAGAGGCCGATGCGCAGGCCGCGCACGTCCTGGTCCAGGTTCAGCCAGTCGATCTCCTGGAAGGGCAGGCTCATGTGGTCGCGGGCGTCCGGCTGCGACAGCACGCCCATCATCAGCGCCGTATCGGTGATGGTGCGCGTCATGGGGCCGGCGCAGCGGCCCATGAAGGGCGGATCGATGGGAATGCGGCCCAGGCTGGGCTTTAGCGTGGCGATGCCGCACCAGGCGGCGGGCAGGCGCACCGAGCCGCCGATGTCGGTGCCGATATGCAGGGGGCCATAGCCGGCGGCGGCCGCCGCTCCGGCGCCCGCGCTGGAGCCGCCCGGATTCTTGGTCAGGTCCCAGGGGTTGCGCGTCAGTTCATGAAAGCTCGACAGGCCGGAGGACAGCATGCCGTAGTCGGGCATGGTCGTCTTGCCCAGCAGGACGGCGCCCGCCTCGCGCATGCGCGCCGCCGGCGGGGCGTCGGCCGCCGCCGGGGTAAGGTCGGTGGCCGCGGTGCCCAGCGGCACGGGCACGCCGCGGGTGGCGATGTTCTCCTTGATGGTGGCGGGCACGCCATCGAGCGAAAATCCGCCGCAGGACTGCGGCTCGCCCTTCATCCAGCGGGCTTCCGACGCGCGGGCCATGGCCAGCGCGCCTTCCGGATCCAGCGCATAGGTTGCGTGCAGCCGGGGCTCCCAGCGCTCGATGTGATCGAGCACGGCACGCGTGGCCTCGACGGGCGACAGGGTCTTGCTGCGATACGCCTGCAGGAGTTCCTGGGCGGACATTTCATGCGGTTGCGGCATCTCGGTTCCAGTGATGCGAAAAAGGCGTCAGGCGGCCGGGGAGGCGGCGGGGGGAGCGACGGGCAAGAGGCCAGGCGCGATCGGCCGGAAGTTGCGGAAGTCCCAGTCGCGCCCCGGGGCGGCATCGATCAGGGCGCGGGTATACGGGTGGCGGGGTTCGGTCAGCACGGTTTCGGCCGAGCCGGTTTCCACCACCTGCCCGCGCTGCATCACCATGATGGTGTCGCAGATCTGCGCGGCCACGCGCAGGTCGTGCGTGATGAACAGCACGCCCACGCCGGTGCGCTCGCGCACCTGTTCCAGCAGCTCCAGCACCTGGGCCTGCACCGACACGTCCAGCGCCGAGACGGCTTCGTCGGCCACCAGGATTTCCGGATCCATGACCAGGGCGCGCGCGATGCAGATGCGCTGGCGCTGGCCGCCGGAGAACTGGTGGGGATAGCGCCGCATCGTGTCGGGGCTCAGCCCCACCACGCTGAGGGTTTCGCTGGCGCGCTTTAGCGCCTCGTCGCGCGGCACGCCGAAATTCAGCAGGCCTTCGATGATGGACTCGCCGACCGTGCGGCGCGGGTTGAGCGACCGGTACGGGTCCTGGAACACGATCTGGATGCGGCGGCGCACGGGGCGCAGCGCCGATCCGGACAGCGTGCTGAGGTCTTCGCCGCCCATCATCATGTGGCCGGCGGTGGGCTCGATGAGCCGCACGATGCAGCGCGCGACCGTCGACTTTCCCGACCCCGATTCGCCGACGATGCCCAGGATCTCGCCCTTGCGCAATGTCAGGTTGACGTCGGTGGCGGCAATGACGTGCTGCGCCGCCTTGCGCGAGAACAGCGAGCCCTTGGCGCCATAAGTGCGGCCCAGGCCCTTGACGTGCAGCACCGGCGTGCCGCCGGGCGGTTCGCGGCGCGAGGGCACCAGGCTGGGCACCGAGGACACCAGCCGGCGCGTATAAGACTGCTTGGGCTCGGCCAGGATCTCGTGGCGCGAGCCGCTTTCGATCAGGTCGCCGCGGTTCATGACCACGATGCGGTCCGCGATCTCGGCCACCACGCCGAAGTCGTGCGTGATGAACAGCACTGCCGTCCGGTGCTTGACCTGCAGCTCCTTGATGAGCGCAAGAATCTGCTTTTGCGTGGTGACGTCCAGCGCCGTGGTGGGCTCGTCGGCGATCAGCAGCTTGGGTTCCAGGATCAGCGCCATCGCGATGACGATGCGCTGGCGCTGCCCGCCCGACAACTGGTGCGGATAGGCGTCGTAGATGCGTTCGATGTCGGGCAGGTGCACGGACTGGAACATGTCCAGCACCTTGGCGCGGCGCTCGGCCGCCGACATGTTCTTGCGGTGCAGGCGCAGCACCTCGTCGACCTGCTTGCCCACCGTGTGCACGGGGTTCAGCGCGGTCATGGGTTCCTGAAAGACCATCGCCATGCGCGTGGCGCGCAGCTCGCGCAGCCGGCGCTGCGTGGCCGTGGCGACGTCCTCGCCTTCGACGCGGATCGAGCCCGCGCTGATGCCCAGGATGCCTTGCGGCAAGAGGCCCATGACGGCCAGCGACGTGACGGACTTGCCCGAACCGGACTCGCCGACCACGCACACCGTTTCGCCGGCGTGAACGTCCAGGCTCAGGTTGCGCACGACGCGGTTGCCCGCGCCGGCGACTTCGACCGACAGATTGCGGATGGCCAGGATGGCGGACGAGGTATCGCCCGCGGGGGGATTGGGGGAATAGTTCATCGGCATCAGATCCTGCGCACCATTTTCGGGTCCAGCGCGTCGCGCAAGGCGTCGCCCAGGATGTTCACGCTGAGCACGGTCAGCGACAGGAACAGTCCGGGGAACAGGATCAGGCCGGGCAGCATGCGGAAGTACATGCGGCCTTCGGACATGATGTTGCCCCAGGACGCGATCTCGGGCGGGATGCCCGCGCCCAGGAAGCTCAGGATGGCCTCGGTCAGCATGGCGGACGCAAAGACGTAGGTGCCCTGCACGGTCAGCGGCGCGATCGTGCTGGGCACCATGTGCCGCCACAAGAGTAGCGGCAGCGGCGTGCCCAGCGCCAGCGCGGCCTCGACGTAGGGCTCGCCGCGCACGCTGAGGATCTGGCCGCGCACCAGGCGCACCACCCGCGGGATTTCCGGGATGGTGATGGCCACGAGCACGGTCGTGATGCTGGCGCCCGTGACCGACACCAGCGCGATCGCCAGCAGAATGCCGGGGATCGCCATGATGGCGTCCATGGTGCGCATGATCGGACCGTCCAGCGACCGGAACCAGCCGGCGATGACGCCGATGACCAGTCCGATGACCACGCTGACCACGGCGGCGCCCAGGCCCGCGATCAGCGAGATGCGCGCGCCGTAGGCGACGCGCGACCACACGTCGCGGCCGAACGCGTCCGTGCCCAGCAGATAGTCGGTGAAGGGCTGCTTCAGGCGAGCGCCCGGATTGAGGAGGGTGGGATCGACCGTGCCCAGGAGCGGCGCGAACACGGCGACGAAGACGATCGCCGCCAGCACCACCAGCGCGAGCATGACGGGCCAGCTCTTGAGCCCCTGGCGGATCTGCCGCCAGGCGGTGATGTGCGGGGTGCCGCCTCCGGGGAGGTCGGCGGCCGCCTGCGCGGCGGCATCGGTTGGCGTTTGCATGCTCATGGTGTCAGTACCTGATCCGCGGGTCGAACACCGTATAGGCGCAATCGACAACAAGATTGATGAACACGTAGACGAACGCGAAGAAAAGCGTCAGGCCCTGGATGACGGGGTAGTCGCGCGCCAGCACGGCTTCGACCACCAGCCGGCCAAGGCCCGGGATGTTGAACACCGACTCGGTGACGACGACACCGCTGATCAGAAGCGCGATCCCCACGCCCACGACGGTGGCGATGGGCACGGCCGCGTTACGCAGCGCATGGCCAAGCAGCACCCCGGTTTCGCCCAGGCCCTTGGAGCGGGCGGTGCGGATGAAGTCCTCGCCCATGACCTCGATGACGCTGGTGCGCGTGATGCGCGCGATCAGCGCCACGTAGACCGTGGAGAGCGCCAGCGAAGGCAGGATGAGCCGGTGCAGGAACGGCCAGAATCCTTTTTCCAGCGGCACATAGCCCTGCACGTTGAACCAGCCCAGCTTGATGGCGAAGGCCCAGATCAGCAGGTAGCCGGTCACGAAAACCGGCACGGAAAATCCCAGCACCGAGAAGCCCATGACGGCGCGGTCCAGCAGCTTGCCCTGGCGCCATGCCGCCAGCACGCCAAGCGGAATGGCGACGAGCAGCGTGAACACCAGCGTGAGCACGGCCAGGCTGAGCGACGGTTCAAGGCGCTGCGCGATGAGCTTGGTGACCGGCACGCCGGACATCAGCGAGGTGCCCAGGTCGCCCTGCAGGAGCTTGCCGCCCCAGATGAAGAACTGCTTGACCACCGGCTGGTCCAGGCCCATCGTCTGCCGTATCTGGACGATACGTTCGGGCGTGGCGCCGTCGCCCGCCATGATGATGGCCGGATCTCCGGGGCTGAAACGCAATATCGCAAAGACCACCACCGCGACCATCACCAGGACTGGGATGGTCGCGAGGAGCCGGCGTGAGACAAATGCCAGCATGTATTTCCCCCTGTACCAATTAGGCCTGCGCGGAATGCTTGCTGCGGCGCGCAGGCCCCGAGCCCATCAAGGGGCCTTTTTGACGTTCCAGAACGCGAAGACCGGCGCGTGCACCAGGCCCGACAGCTTGGTCGAGTAGACGGTGGGCACGGACATCTGGCCCAGCGGCACGTACAGGCCTTCGTCGATGCCGATGCGCTGCACTTCCTCGGAGATCTTCTTTTGTTCCGCCGGGTCCGAGGTCAGCGCCATCTTCGTGCGCAGTTCTTCGATCTGCGGGAAGTCGGGCCAGCCGAACCACGCGTTGTCGCCGTTGGCGGCCGCGGGGGCGGAGCGCACCGGGTCCATCACGTCGGTGGCGTACCAATTGGTGTTGTGGATGTTCCAGCCGCCTTCGGCCGGTGCGGCCTTCGAGGCGCGGCGCGTGGCCACGCTTTGCCAGTCCATCGCCGCCAGGTTGACGTTAAAGCCCGCCTTGCGCAGCGCCGCGGCCATCACGACCGGTTGCGCCGACAGCGTGCCCACGTCGGTGGCGTGCATGACCAGGATGGGCGTGTTGTCGTAACCCGCTTCCTTGAGCAGCGCCTTGGCCTTTTCGATGTTGGACGGGACGATCATGTCCTTGCCGATATCGCTTTCCAGCGGCGTGCCGCAGCCCCACAGCGAGGCGCAGGTCTTCCAGTACTTGGGATTGCCGACCAGCGCCTTCATCACGTCTTCCTGGCCGATCGCGTACATGGCGGCCTGGCGGATCTTCTTGTTGTTGAAGGGCGGGTACTTGAAGTTGAAGCGGTACATCGTGAAGTAGCCGACCGGGCTGAGCGACTCTTCCTTCAGGTCCGGATTGCCTTCGATCATCGGCAAGAGGTCATACGGGAACTGCTCGACGAAATCGATCTCGCCGCCCAGCAGCGCGTTGGCGGTGGTCAGGGCGTCGGGCATGACGTCCCACTCGACCTTGTCCACGTGCACGATCTTGCCGCCAGCCAGGCCGCTGACGGGCTCCTTGCGCGGCACGTAGTCGGTGTTCTTGACGTAGACGGTCTTCACGCCCGGCTTGAACTCGGCGACCTTGAACGGGCCGGAGCCCGTCATGTCGGTGATGGGCTTGCCGATGGCTTGTTCGGCGATGCGCTTGGGCATCATGAACGGCGCGGTGCCGGTGGGCTTGGACAGGGCGCGCAGCGCCAGGTCCGTGGGTTCCTTCATGACGATGCGAAAGCTCTTGTCGTCGATGACTTCGATCTTGTCGGTGAACTTGAGCAGCGTGCGGCCCATGCCGTCGCCGGCGGCCCAGCGCTTGATCGACGCCACGCAGTCCTCGGCGGTCACCGGCTGGCCGTCATGCCATTTCTGGCCGGGGCGCAGCGTCATGGTGTAGGTCTTGCCGTCGGGCGAGACTTCCCACTTCTCAAGCATCTGCGGCTGCACCTTGTTGTCGGCGTCGGTGGCCAGCAAGGTGTCGTAGATCATGTAGCCGTGCCACGTCGTGATGTAGGCGGTGGTGGCGTGCGGATCGGTCAGGCGCAGTGGCGAGTGCATCACCGTCTTGATGACGGTCTCGGCGTAGGCGCCGTGAGCCATCGCGAGAGTGACACCGGCCAGCGCGGCCGCTCGGACAAACTTGAGCATGTATTTCCCCTTGAAGCGTTGTGAGCGGCGCATGGGCCGCTACGTCGTTGACGCGTCGCGATGAAGCGGCGCGCGAGGGTCAGGCTGTCGCTGCAGACCGGCCGTCGAACACCGGCCCGCAAGGCGCCATTCTGATGCCGGGACGCAACCGTGTCCATGGTTGTTTTGCCGCATCCATCAGCATGGAACCGGGCGCCGCGCACACCAGGATCGTGTGTGCGATCGGGGTGAAATCGGCGCGAAAGTGCGCTGAACTCTTGACCACCAGGATCGCGGCGCGCGTGGGTTCCACGCCGGCAAAGCGGAACATCTCCTGGTCGGCCATCTGCACTTTGTTGGAGGCCAGGATGATGCGCACGCCGCCGATGCGCAGGCACGCGCTGGGGCCCAGATCCATGTGAAAGCCGCGATAGAACGCACCATGCGTATCGAAGCGTCCATCGGAAGTTTTCTCGACGATGAACTCGGTGTCCAGGGGTTCGTCGTGGGGAATACCCGAATGTCCACCCAGTGCAATCCGAATGGTATTTCCAGCGCCGGCGCGGTGCGCGGCCAGCGCGGCGGCCGGGTCCACAATCAGACCAATCGCCGTATCGCGCGCATCGTGGCGGATGAGCGCGCGCAGCACGCCGGTGGTGTCGGAACTGCCGCCCGCGCCCGGGTTGTCCTGCGCATCGGCAATGACCACGGGCTTGGACGCATCGCGCGCCAGGCGCAGCGCTTCCTGCACGGCTTCGTCCGGCGTGTAGAGCTTGCCGCCGAAGTCCTGTTCCGCATTCTCGACCGCGCGCGCCATCTCGTCGGCGGCGGCATCGGCTTCGGCTTGCGTCATGCCGTAGGCCCAGACCGTGGGGGCGCATTCGGGAAAGTCCGCGGCCGGAAATCCGGTCGCAAAGGAGATGCTGCTGGCCGCGCCGCGCGCCTCCAGATCGCCCAGCAGCTGGTACAGGCTGCGGGCCGGCTCGATGTCGGTGGACTGCCAGCACAGCGGAATCAGGAAGGGCAGGCTGCGCAGCGCCACGTAATGACGCGGCATGCCGCCCAGCCGCTGCGCCAGCAGGTTTGCGGCGCGCTGGCCGGTCTCGGCCATGTCGATATGGGGATAGGTGCGATAGCAGACCAGCGCATCGGCATGGCGCACCATCGCGCGAGTCACGTTGGCGTGCAGGTCCAGGCTGGCGACGATGGGCACATTGGGGCCGACCAGTTCACGCACGCGCTTGAGCAGTTCGCCTTCGCCGTCGTCCAGATGCTCGGTGACCATCGCGCCGTGCAGGTCCAGATACACGCCGTCCAGCGGCATCGCCTGCGACAGCCCTTGCAGAATCATCGCGCTGATGCGCTCGAACGCATCCCGGGTCACATGCCCGGAGGGACTGGCCGCCGCCCACGTCGTGGGTATCAACGCATGCTCGCCCATCGCCTCGATAAATCCCGCCACCGGAATATTGGCCCCCGCCACCGCCTCGAACATTGCAGGGCCACTGACCAGCTTCGGCCACCCCCCACCCTTGTCCGCAAAATCCTCCCACGCCGCGCGCGACGGCGCGAACGTATTGGTCTCATGCTGAAAGCCGCCGATCCCGATGCGCATCAGGTTTCCCCCTGTCGTACAGATATTCGGAAGGCGCGGCGAGACGCCGCGCAGTTCAGTGCATCGAGGCGCTAATCCATCGGCCGCATCTCAATTTGAGATATCGCGTACGAGGCACAGCGCCACGACCTGGCAATGCGGTCCCAAGCGGGGTCGCGCGGATCCGGGCTCCGCCGGTCCGCTGCGACGCCCCCTGGGGGGAGGCGCTACGCGCCTCGGGGGGGGCGTTATTTGGCGACGGGCATCGTGAATTCGGCGCCCTTGGCGATGCTGTCGGGCCAGCGCTGCATCACGCTCTTGTAGCGCGAGTAAAAGCGGATGCCTTCCTCGCCATACGCATGATGGTCGCCGAACAGCGAACGCTTCCAGCCGCCAAACGAATGCCACGCCATGGGCACGGGGATCGGCACGTTGATGCCCACCATCCCGACCTTGATCTGCCGCGCGAACGCGCGCGCCACGCCGCCGTCGGACGTGAAGCAGGCCACGCCGTTGCCGAACTCGTGCGCATTGATGAGGTCCACCGCGCTGGCGAAGTCCGGCACGCGCACGATGCACAGCACCGGCCCGAAAATCTCTTCGCGGTAGATGTTCATGGCCGGCTTGACGTTGTCGAACAGCGTGCCGCCCAGGAAGAAGCCCTTTTCGTTGCCCGGCACCGTGAGGTCGCGGCCGTCCACCACCAGGTCGGCGCCGCAGGCGATGCCGTCCTCGATGTAGCCCATCACCTTCTTGCGATGCTGTGCGGTGACCAGCGGACCCATCTCGGCGTCCGATTGCATCCCGTCCTTGACCACCAGCGCCTTGACGCGCGGCGTCAGGCGTTCGACCACCTTGTCGGCCACGTCGCCCACCGCCACGGCCACCGAAATGGCCATGCAGCGCTCGCCCGCGGAACCATAGGCCGCGCCCATCAGCGCGTCGGTCACCTGGTCCAGGTCCGCGTCGGGCATGACCACCAGGTGGTTCTTGGCGCCGCCCAGGGCCTGCACGCGCTTGCCGCGCTTGGTGCCTTCGGCGTAGATGTATTCGGCGATCGGCGTGGAGCCGACAAAGGACAGGGCTTCCACATCGGGGTGCGCGATCAGCGCGTCGACCGCCTGCTTGTCGCCATGGACCACGTTGAAGACGCCGGGCGGCAGGCCCGCTTCGGTAAGCAGTTCGGCCAGGCGCACGGACGCGGACGGATCGCGCTCGGACGGCTTGAGCACGAAGGTGTTGCCGCAGGCGATGGCCACCGGGAACATCCAGCACGGCACCATCATCGGGAAGTTGAACGGCGTGACGCCGGCCACCACGCCCAGCGCCTGGCGCATGCTCCAGTTGTCGATGCCGCCGCCGATCTGGTCGGAGTACTGGCCCTTGAGCAGTTGCGGAATGCCGCAGGCGAACTCGACGATCTCGATGCCGCGCATCACTTCGCCCTTGGCGTCCGAGAACACCTTGCCGTGTTCGCGGGTGATGAGTTCGGCCAGTTCATCCTGGTGCTGGTCCAGCAGCGCCTTGAAGTTGAAGAGGATGCGGGCGCGCTTGAGCGCCGGGGTTTCCGACCAGGCGGGAAAGGCGGCCTTGGCGGCGGCCACGGCCATCGCCACGTCGTCGTTCGATGCCAGCGGGATGGACGAGGCGATCTCGCCGGTGGCCGGGTTGAAGCCGTCGGCGTAGCGGCTGCTGCCGCCATCGTAGGGCTGGCCGTTGATGAAATGCGGAATCTTCTTCATGGGTGCAAGGCTCGATGCGGGAATACGTCAGAAAATGCAGTGGGGCGGCCGGCGGCCGCCCGTGTGCGGATGGCGCGCCGCCACGGGCGCGCGACAGGATGGCAACTCAGGCAACCTCTTTCAGGATCTTGCCGATCTGTTCGAAGATCTGGCCGATCTGGGCCTCGTCGATGATCAGCGGGGGCGAGACGGCGATGATGTCGCCGGTGTAGCGCACCATCAGGCCGCTGTCGAAGCAGCGCTGGAAGACTTCGGCGGCGCGTGCGCCCGGGGCGCCTGCGCGCGGCGCCAGTTCGATGCCGGACACCAGGCCCAGGTTGCGCACGTCGATGACGTTGGGCGCGCCCTTCAGGTTGTGCGCGGCTTCCTGGAATGCGCCCGACAGCTTGCGGGCGCGGCCGAACAGGTCTTCGCGGCGGTAGATGTCCAGCGTGGCCAGGATGGCGGCGGCCGCCAGCGGGTGCGCCGAATAGGTGTAGCCGTGGAAGAACTCGATGCCGCCCGCCGGGCCGTTGACGATGGCGTCGTGCACCTCGCGTTTGACGGCGACAGCGCCGGCCGGCACGGCCGCGTTGCTGACGCCCTTGGCCATGGCGATGATGTCGGGCGTCACGCCGAAAAATTCGGATGCCGTGGCGGCGCCCAGGCGGCCGTAGGCGGTGATGACCTCATCGAAAATCAGCAGGATGCCGTGCTTGGCGGTAATTTCGCGCAGCTTTTCCAGATAGCCCTTGGGCGGAATCAGCACGCCCGTGGAGCCGGCCATCGGCTCGACGATCACGGCGGCGATGGTCGAGGCGTCGTGCAGGGCGATGATGCGCTCAAGTTCTTCGGCCAGGTGCGCGCCCCACGCGGGTTGGCCCTTCGAGTAGGCGTTCTGCTCAAGATTATGGGTGTGGGGCAGGTGGTCCACGGCGGGCAGCAGCGCACCGGAGAACGTCTTGCGGTTGGCCGAGATGCCGCCCACCGAGATGCCGCCAAAGCCCACGCCGTGATAGCCGCGTTCACGGCCGATGAGGCGCGTGCGCTGGCCTTCGCCGCGCGCGCGGTGATAGGCCAGGGCGATCTTGAGCGTGGTGTCGACGGATTCGGAGCCGGAATTGGTGAAGAAGACGCGGTCCAGGCCCTGCGGCATCAGGCCCGCCACCGCGGTGGCGGCCTCGAAGGCGAGCGGGTGGCCCAGCTGGAAGCCCGGCGCGTAGTCCATGACGCCGGCCTGGCGGGCGATGGCCTCGACGATTTCCTCGCGGCCGTGCCCGGCATTGACGCACCACAGTCCGGCCGTGCCGTCCAGGATCTGCCGGCCGTCGGTGGACGTGTAATACATGCCTTTGGCCTTTGCCAGCATGCGCGGCTGGGCCTTGAACTGCTTGTTGGCAGTGAAGGGCATCCAGAGATGGGACAGGTCGGGCGACTGGGCGGGGGCGTTCATGGTGACTCCAGAAGAGGGACAACCGTGGCCGCCGCAACACGCGCGCGGCCAGCGGGATTCGGACGATTCTGGAACGTCCCGCCGGGAATGAAAATATACGATCCGCGCATTTGCCGCTAACTGTATAGTTGTCAGCACCACAACTGTACAGTTTGCTCGTGATCGACTTTCAACCCGTCCGCGGCCGCGGGGCCGCGCCCACCCTCGTCGAACAGCTGGTCGCGGCGATCCTGCGCGCCGTCGAGGCGCAGACCCTGCGTCCGGGTATGTCCCTACCCTCGGTCCGGGAGTTCGCGCGCCAGTACGGCGTCAGCACCTTCACCGTGGCCAGCGCCTACAGCCGGCTGGTGTCGCAGGGCTGGCTGGCTGCGCGGCCCGGCGCGGGCTACCGGGTGGCATCGCCCGACGCGCCCACGCGCCGCGCCGAACCGCTGTCCTGGGAGCCGCCGCGCCTGAATGCGGGGTGGCTGCTGTCGGACATCTTTGCCGACCACTCCATCCCCATCAAATCGGGATGCGGCTGGCTCCCCGGCGAATGGCTGAACGAAGAAGGCCTGCACGTGGCGCTGCGCCACATGGGGCGGGTGCCCGCGATGCGGATCGCCAATTACGGGCATCCCTATGGCTACGCGCCGCTGCGCGAGACCATCGCGGCCAGCCTGAGCGCGCAGGGCATGGAAGTCGAGGCGTCGCAGGTGCTGCTGACGCAGGGCGTGACCCATGGGCTGGACACGGTGATCCGCACGCTGCTGCGGCCGGGCGACACGGTGATCGTCGAGCAGCCGGCCTACGCCAATCTCTTGCAGATGCTGCGCCTGGCCGGCCTGCGCGTCATCGCGGTGCCCAGGACGGCCGACGGCCTGGACTGCGACGCCCTTGAGCAGGTGGCGGCGCAGCACCGGCCGCGCGCGCTCTTCATCAACACCGCGCTGCAGAATCCGTCGGGCGCCAGCATCACCATGGCCAATGCGTTCCGCATCCTGCAAGCGGCCGAGCGGCACGGGCTGTGGGTGGTGGAAGACGACATCTCGCGCGAGCTGGCGCCGGGTGTCACGCCCATGCTGGCGGCGCTGGATGGCGCGCGCAGGGTCGTCTACCTGGGCGGCTACTCAAAGGTCATCAGTCCGTCCGTGCGCGTGGGCTATGTGGTGGCGCACCGCGATCTGGTGCGCGACATCGCCCGCACCAAGATGGCGGTGGGCCTGACCACGCCCGAGATCATGGAGCGCATCGTGCACCAGGTCATCCGGGAGGGCCGCTACCGCGCGCATATCGCGCGTACCCGCGAGCGGCTGGCCGAGGCGCATACGGAAGTGGCCGAGCAGATGCGTCAGCACGGCTTTGAAATCCATGGCAGGCCGCAGGGCGGCCTGTTCCTGTGGGCAAAGGTGGCGGGGCAGTGGCGCGAGCGCGGCGCAAACGGCCTGGCGGAACTGGCGCTCAAGGACGGCATCTGGCTGGCGCCCGGCTCCTATTTCGAAGCAGACGAGGCCGACACGGCGTGGGTGCGCTTTAACGTGGCGTACTCGGCGGCGCCCGCGCTGTGGCGCTTCATGCGCAATGCGGGCGCGGCCTAGGGGGGGCGTCAGGCGCGTTCGTACGTGACGAAGTCGTAGTCGTAGCCGTTTTCGGCGGGCTGCGGTTCGCGCGCCGTTTCCTTCCATTGGAACGAGGGCAGCAGCGGGAAGAACGCATCGCCCTCGACGTCGGCATGGACTTCCGTGGCCAGAACGCGCCTGGCCAGCGGCAGGGCCTGCGCGTAGATCTGCGCGCCGCCGATCACGAAGGCTTCGTCGATGTCGCCGCACGCGGCCACCGCCGCCTCAAGGGTGGGCGCAAGGATGGCGCCGGCGGCACTGAAATCGGGATTGCGGCTGATGACGATGTTGCTGCGGCCGGGCAGGGGACGGCCCAGCGAATCCCACGTCTTGCGGCCCATGATGATCGGATGGCCCAGCGTGCTGCGCTTGAAATGCGCCAGGTCGCCCGGCAGTTTCCAGGGCAGGGCGTTGTCGCGGCCGATGGCGCGGTTGGTGGAATAGGCGACGATCAGGGTAAGGCTGGCGGGCATGCGTGCTTTGAACGGATAAGGATTTGGCCGGAAGAATGCCGTAAGCGTAGCAAATTGCGGCGCCGGCCCCGTCAGTTTTCCGCGTGTTCCAGGAACTCGGTGGCCGGCATGGGCTTGCCCAGCAGGAAGCCCTGCAGCGAGTCGCAGCCCAGCCCGGTCAGGAATTTCTGCTGCGCGGCGGTCTCGACGCCTTCGGCCACGATGCGCAGGTTCAGCTGCTGCGCCAGCGCGATGATGGCCGACACGACGGCCGCATCTTCGTTGTCGTTGTCCAGCTGGTTCACGAAGCCCCGATCGATCTTCAGCTCGGTCGCCGGCAGCCGCTTCAGGTAGAGCAGGCTGGAGTAACCCGTGCCGAAGTCGTCGATGGAGATCGTGACGCCCAGTTCGGACAGGCGCTTGAGCACCGTCAGGCTCGTCTCGGCGTCGCGCATGGCGGTCGATTCGGTCACTTCGATGGTCAGGCAGGCAGGCGGCACGCCATGGCGCGCCAGCGCCGACCGCACCGTTTCCACCAGGCTCGAATGCGAGAACTGCAGCGCCGAGATGTTCACGGCGATGGTCCAGTGCCCCTGGCCGACATCGATCCACTCGCGCATCTGGCGGCAGGCCTCGTTGATGACCCATTCGCCGATGGAGAGGATGAGGCCGGTCTTTTCCGCCGTCGGAATGAACTGGTCCGGGCCCACCAGGCCGCGCGTGGGATGGTTCCAGCGCAGCAGCGCCTCGGCGCCCATGATCGGGCCGGCCGGCGCCTCGTACTTGGGCTGGTAGTGCAGGACGAACTGGCCGCGCTCCTGCGCCAGGCGCAGGTCGTGCAGCAGCTCGATCTGCTCGTGCGCGTCCGCGTTCATGGACGGCTCGAAGAAGCTGTAGCCGGTGCCGCCCAGCCGCTTGGCGTGGTACATCGCCGCGTCGGCATTGGTCAGCAAGGAGTGGGTGTCCTCGCCATCGTTCGGGAAGACCGCGATGCCCACGCTGGAGGTCACCAGCACGTCGTGGCCGTACACCGTGACCGGACGGCCGATGGCCTCGATCAGCCGGTCCGCCACGTTGGCCGCGTCGGTCGGTTCAATGACTTCGCTCAGCACGATGAACTCGTCGCCGCCCAGCCGGGCGACGGTGTCCTGCGTGCGCAGCGCCTGGCGGATGCGCTGCGCCAGATCGATCAGCAGCGCGTCGCCGGTATGGTGGCCGTAGGCGTCGTTGACGGCCTTGAACCCGTCCAGGTCGAAGAACAGCACCGCGAAATGACCGCGGCGGCGGGTCGCGCTTTCGATGGCCTGTTCCATGCGGTCTTCGAGCAGGATGCGGTTGGGCAGTTTGGTCAGGGTGTCGTGCAGCGCCAGTTGCACCAGTTCTTCATTCGCTTCGGCCAACGACGAGGCCAGGGCGGACGTGCGCGCCTCGAGCCGGTTGTCCAGCACCGCCACGACCAGGGCGATGGCCAGCACGCTTAGCGTGACCGCGGTCACGGCGATGGCAAGCCAGCCGGCCGAGATGCCGGCGTCGGCCGCCATGCAGATGCTGCCGGCCGGGAACCCCGCAGCTTCCATGCCCGTGTAGTGCATGCCGACGATCGCCAGCCCCATGACACCCGCGGCCGCCGGGCGCGACAGCGCCACGCGCGGCCCGTCCTGCCGCAGCCGGTACGTGATCCACAAGGCCGCGCCCGACGCGGCGACGGCAATCACCACGGACAGCGCGAACCATGTCGGGTCGTAATCGATGCCGGGCGACATGCGCATGGCCGCCATGCCGACGTAGTGCATCGCCGCGATGCCCGATCCCATCAGCAGCGCGCCGGCCGCCAGCCTGCGCCACGGCAGCTCGTCCTTGCAGACCATCCACAGCGCGAAGGCCGAGCAGGCGATCGCGATGGCGAGTGACAGCACGGTCAGCGGCAGGTCGTATCCCATCGGGATGGGCAGGCTGAAGGCCAGCATGCCCACAAAGTGCATGGACCAGATCCCGATGCCCATCGCGAACGCGCCACCCGCCAGCCAGAACTTCGCGGCAGGCAGGCCGCTCGATGCCTTCACGCGGTTGGCCATGCCCAGCGCCGTATACGACGCCAGGATGGCGACCCCTAAGGATACGAGGACGAGCGAAGGGTTATAAGTTCCAACGAGCATTTGTGGGGTCCTGTCCTAAGCGCATGCGGCGGCGGCGCGGGGCACGATTTTCAATTCAATTGGTAGTCAACAGTTGCATTACGGTCGCAAGGAGGATCCTGCTCTCGTCGCTGGCGATTCTCACACTCTCTTTATAGGGATGGGGGATTGGGCGGGGCAACGCCAGCGGTCGGCGCGGTTCGGGCGTTCGGCATGGCGCGCCGCGAGGGCCGGTCGATAGCGACGGGGCGCGCGGCATGCTGGACGCGCGTCCGAGGCTAAGGGATGGGTTATACCGAAATCACGCTTCCAGAAGCTCACCAATCTTCACCTGCTGCGGGACGTGCAAGGAATGGGGCGCCGGACGGTCGTCCGGCGGGTTGCGGATCAGCCCTGAAAGGCGGGCGCCGGGCCAGGCCGGCGCCGGGGTCAGACGGCCATTGCGGCCGTAAGGGGCGCGTGGTGCGTGTAGCCCGACAATGAGAAATCGCCAGGTTCGACCTTCTCGAGCCACTCGGGCTCGTAGCGGCCGGTCACGGCGAAGTCGGGAATGCGGTCCGACAGCACGAGGCGGGGCGACTCATATGGCGTTCGCGTCAGTTGCTCGCGCAGCATCGGCAGGTGGTTCTCGTAGATGTGCGCATCGCCGATGAAATAGGTGAACCAGCGCGGGGTATAGCCAGTCAGGCGGCCGACCAGGTGCAGCAGCGCCGCGCCTTCGGTCAGATTGAACGGCGTGCCCAGGCCCACATCGTTGGAGCGGATGTACAGGCACAGCGAGATCTCGCGGGTCGTCGCGTTGGGCAGGAACTGATAGAGCAGGTGACAGGGGGGCAGCGCCATTTCCTCGATCTGCGCCCAGTTCCAGCCATGGAACAGGATCCGCCGGTCGCCCGGGCGTTCGTGGATGGTGTCCAGGCATTGCCGCAATTGGTCGACCGCCTTGTACAGCAGCACCTTCGGCTCGCCGTCCTGAACCAGGTCGGCCACCTTGGCGTAGCCGCGCGACAACGCGTCCTCGATCTGCGCGGGACGGTTGGCATCCAGCATCTTGTAGGCCGGCCACTGGCGCCACTGCACGCCGTACACGGGCCCCAGGTCGTCCGGGCCTTCGCGATAGGGGTTCGCCAGCCACTGGGCGTTCTCGTTGGCATTCTGGTCCCAGACCTTGCAGCCCAAATCGCGGAATTCCGCCGCGCTGCGCGAGGCGCGCAGAAAACCCACCATTTCGCCAATGGCCGACTTGAACGCCAACTTTTTGGTGGTGACGGCGGGAAAGCCCTGCTGCAGGTCAAAGCGCAGCGAGGCGCCCGGCATGCTGAGGGTGCGGATGCCGGTCCGGTTTTCCTGCCACGAGCCGGTATCGAGGATGGATTGAACGAGGTCCAGGTATTGTTTCATGGCGATCCTTGTGCCTGCTGTCCCGGTCCGGGAAGCAAGCGCGCCGCCACGAACGCGTCGCGGCGGCGCCTATATATAGTGAATGCCGAATTACACCACGGCCGCGCGAGGCGGGTCAGGCGGTGGCGGCGGCGTCCTGCGTGTCGACGATGTCGACGGAAAATGTCATGGCGGCCGTCTTTTCCAGCATGGCCGAGGCCGAGCAGTACTTTTCGTGGGAAAGCTGCACGGCGCGCTCGACGGCCGCGCGCGGCAGATTGCGGCCGGTAACGGTGAAGGCGAAGTGAATGCGGGTAAAGACCTTGGGGTCGGTGTCGGCGCGCTCGGCCTGCAGCTTGACGCTGCAACCGGTGACCGCGTGGCGGCCGCGTTTGAGGATCAGCACCACATCGTAGGCGGTGCAGCCGCCCGTGCCCGCCAGCAGCATTTCCATGGGACGGGGCGCCAGGTTGTGGCCGCCGCCGTCCACGGCGCCGTCCATCACGGCCACGTGGCCGCTACCCGTGCTGGCGGTAAAGAGCATGCCGCTTGGGCCGCCCCAGTCGATCGTGCATTCCATGTTGGTGAGTCCTTGAGCTTGAGCGCAGTCAATGGCTGATGATACCCGTTGCGTACAATCCCGGGCATGAGAACCCCGCCTCGCATCAGGGGTGCGGGGTGACCGATTTGCCAGGAGATGCCATGTCCACCACGTTGTCCCAATCCGGTCCCGTTTCCCTGCGTCGCCGCCACGGCCCCCTGGATGCCCTGCTGGCCGAGACCGACCGGGCGTTGCGTGTGCTGTCCGGCAACGCCAGCGCCGGCCGGGCCTATCCCGCCACCGCGGAGGAATCGCCGCAAACCCTCTCGGCACAGGAAAAACGCCACGCCGCCGGGCTCATGCGGGTCAACCATGTCGGCGAGGTCTGCGCGCAGGCGCTCTACCGCGGCCAGGCGTCGGTCTGCAAAGAGCCCGCGCCGCGCGCGCTGCTGCTGAACGCCGCCGCCGAGGAAGTCGACCATCTGGTCTGGTGCAACGAGCGCCTGAACGAACTGGGCAGCCGGCCCAGCTTGCTCAATCCCGTCTGGTACGCAGGCTCGTTTGCCTTGGGCGTGATGGCCAGCGTGGCGGGTGTGCCCCGCAATCTGGGCTTTATGGCCGAAACCGAAAAGCAGGTCGAGGCCCATCTGGACGAACACCTGCGCACCTTGCCGGTGCAGGATGAGCGCTCGCGCCAGATCGTCCAGAAGATGAAGGACGACGAGGCCCAGCACCGCGCCAGCGCCGAGCAGGCAGGGGGCGTTCCGCTGCCCGCGCCCGTGAAAATGGCCATGCGCGCCATGTCCAAGGTCATGACGACCACCGCCTACTGGATCTGAAACCGCGCCTGCAAAAAATGTTGCAATGCGCAAATTCCGCCGCCTCATGGTGCCTGAGGCACCATTTTGGTGCGGCGGCCAGGGTGGGATTACCCGCGATGATTCAGGGTTATTCCGCAAGGGGTAAACCCGTTTCGCAAAAACCCGGTTTTGCACAAGGCCGTTGATTGGCGCGGCTTTGCGAGAGGGCTGCGAAAAATTTGCAGCAAAAAAGCAACGCGTCCCGGGCCGTCAAAAATAGATCAAAAAAAATCTTGCAACGCACAAAAAACGTAGGTACTATTCACACATCGGATGTTGAAACGCAGACGGCGCGGTGAAAACCCCGGAAGCGTAGCGAGCAGAAAGCCAGCTCCCAACATGCCACGGTTGTCTCCTCCACCCTCCTCCTTTGGTGGATTTAGCCCGAGATCTCACGATCTCGGGCTTTTTTTTGTCCCGAATCGTTGCGTCCCTATTTGTAAGCGATCGCGGCATTTTCCGTGGGTCGCGAGGTTGCGCGCGGGCCGTCAGGCCCCCGCGTTTTCCCTCGGATAATTCGCGTGCCCAGAGGCGGAACGCTCTACAATCTCCCACATGAAACCAGTACTGCCGGGCGCTCGCGCGCCAGCGCGTTCCAGTCACATGCGCGGCGGACGGATTGCCCGCCTGCGCGCGTTACGTTCTGTGCCGCGGAATTGCACTTCTTTATCCCTCCCATATATGGGCGTTACACCTGCCTCCGATAATGGCGGGCCTGTCTCGATAGACCAACCAGAGGTGATCCAGTGACCTGGCTGTACATATGCGTGGTCGCGTTCATGGTGGGGGGACTCATCGTGGCGTCCGAGCGCTGGCATGGCGCGTTTACCGGCGATAGCGACCTCAACAAGCCCCAAGCCAATCATTCCCGCGCGACGCCCCGCGTCGGCGGTCTGGCGGTGCTTGCCGGTACGCTGGCTGGCCTGCTGGTCCTCGGACCCAGCAACATGACCCTTACCTGGCTGTGGCCCGCGCTGTTCGTCGCGGCGTTGCCCGTTTTCGTGGCCGGCCTGCTTGAAGACATCACCAAGGACATCGGCGCCAGCAAGCGTTTGCTGGCCGCTTTTCTATCCGCGGCCATCGCGTGGTGGCTGCTGGGCGGCGTCAGCCGTGTCGGCATGGCCCCTGTGGATTACGTGCTTTCGTTCTGGCCTGTTTCGCTGCTGTTCACCATGTTCGCGGTGGGCGGCTGTACCCATGCCTTGAATATCGTGGACGGCATGAACGGCCTGGCCGGCATGGTCGCCACGCTGATGGCGGTGTCGATCAGCCTGGTTGCCCTGCAGGTCGGCGATGTGCCGATCTTCCTGGTCGCCGCGGCGCTGGCGTCGGCCACCCTGGGCTTTCTCGTGTGGAACTTCCCGTTTGGCCGGGTCTTCCTGGGCGATGGCGGCGCGTACTTCCTGGGCTTCATGCTGGCCGAACTGGCGGTGCTGCTGGTTGTGCGCAACCCGTCCGTGTCGCCGTTCTACGCGCTGGCGGTCCTGTTCTACCCCGTCTTCGAAACCGGTTTCTCGATCTGGCGCCGCCGCTTCAAGCGCGGCGTGCCGGTGGATCAGCCCGATGCGCTGCACTTGCACCAGCTCGTGTTCCGCCGGCTGGTCCGGGTCACCTTCAGCCGCGGCCGGCGCCACGCCGTCCCCGCGCTTTGCAATGCGCTGGCGTCCCCGTACATGTGGGTCCTGGCGCTGATCGGGCTGGTGCCAGCCACGATCTGGTGGGACAACGCCTGGGCCCTGAGCGCCAGCCTGGTTGTCTTTGCCAGCGTCTATATCTGGCTGTACGCGCGCCTGGTCTCCTGGCGCCGCCCGGGGTGGCTCTTGCTGCCGTCCGTGCTGCGAACCACCGATTAGTTTGAGTGCCCCGGCGATAGCCGCCGGGGGCTCGGTATCCATCACCAGACCATCTTTAAAATGCCGTAAACGTTCTACGGTGAAGGGAGAGTTATGTTGCGAATCCAGGATGTGAAACTCGCTGTCGTCGGCCTTGGCTACGTCGGTCTGCCCCTGGCCGTGGAATTCGGCAAGAAGCGCCCGGTCATTGGCTTTGACATCAACACGCGCCGCATCGACGCGCTGAAGGCGGGCCACGACCACACGCTGGAAGTCAGCGACGCCGAGCTGGCCGAGGCCAAGCAGCTGAGCTACACCGCCGATCGCGCCGAACTGGGCGAGGCCAACGTGTTCATCGTGACCGTGCCCACCCCCATCGACGAATACAAGCAGCCGGACCTGACCCCGCTGGTCAAGGCCAGCGAAACCATCGGCGCGGTGCTCAAGCGCGGCGACATCGTCATCTATGAATCCACCGTCTATCCCGGTGCCACCGAGGAAGACTGCGTGCCGGTGCTGGAGCGCGTGTCGGGCCTGAAGTTCAACGAGGACTTCTTCGCCGGCTACAGCCCCGAGCGCATCAACCCGGGCGACAAGGAACACCGCGTCAGCACGATCAAGAAGGTCACCTCGGGCTCGACCCCGGAAGTCGCCGACCTGGTCGACAAGCTCTACAAGGAAATCATCACCGCCGGCACGCACAAGGCGTCCAGCATCCGCGTGGCCGAAGCCGCCAAGGTGATCGAGAACACCCAGCGCGACGTGAACATCGCGCTCATCAACGAACTGGCCCTGATCTTCAACAAGATGGGCATCGACACCGAAGCCGTGCTGCAGGCCGCCGGCACCAAGTGGAACTTCCTGCCGTTCCGTCCGGGCCTGGTGGGCGGCCACTGCATTGGCGTGGACCCGTACTACCTGACGCACAAGGCACAGTCCATCGGCTACCACCCCGAGATCATCCTGGCGGGCCGCCGCCTGAACGACTCCATGGGCAGCTACGTGGTGTCGCAGCTGGTCAAGTGCATGACTAAGCGCCGCATTCACGTGCAGGGCGCCCGCGTGCTGGTGATGGGCCTGGCCTTCAAGGAAAACTGCCCCGACCTGCGCAACACGCGCATCGTGGACATCGTCCGTGAACTGGGCGACTACAACGTCGACGTGGACATCTACGATCCGTGGGTGGACGCCGACGAAGCCATGCACGAATACGGCCTGACCCCGGTGGCCAAGCCCGAGGAAGGCAAGTACGACGCCGTGATCCTCGCCGTGGCGCACAACCAGTTCAAGGACATGGGCGCCGAAGGCATCCGCAAGCTTGGCAAGCCGCAACACATCCTGTACGACCTGAAGTACGTGCTGTCGCCCGCTGAATCCGACCTGCGTCTGTAAAGGATTTCGCCATGACCACACGATTCGAGACTGTCACCCAGGAACTGTCCGCCGCGCCGCGCAAGTGGCTGGTGACCGGCTGCGCCGGCTTCATCGGCTCGAACCTGCTGGAAACCTTGCTCAAGCTTGACCAGACCGTGACCGGCCTGGACAACTTCGCGACCGGCCACCAACGCAACCTGGACGAAGTCCAGGCTTCGGTTTCGCCGCAGCAGTGGGCGCGCTTCACCTTCATCGAAGGCGACATCCGTGACCTGGACGCTTGCCGCCGCGCGGCCGAAGGCGTGGACTATGTGCTGCACCAGGCCGCGCTGGGCTCGGTGCCGCGCTCGCTCAATGACCCCATCACGACCAACGAAGTCAACATCGGCGGTTTCCTGAACATGCTGGTCGCGGCGCGCGACGCCAAGGTGAAGTCGTTCGTCTATGCGGCGTCCAGCTCCACTTACGGCGACCATCCGGCGCTGCCCAAGGTCGAGGAAAACATCGGCAAGCCGCTGTCGCCGTACGCCGTGACCAAGTACGTCAACGAGCTCTACGCCGACGTCTTTGCGCGCTCCTACGGCTTCGAGACGGTGGGTCTGCGTTACTTCAACGTGTTCGGCAAGCGGCAGGATCCGGACGGCGCCTACGCCGCCGTGATCCCGAAGTGGACCGCCGCGATGATCCAGGGCAAGGACGTCACCATCAATGGCGACGGCGAGACCAGCCGCGACTTCTGCTTTGTGGAAAACGCGGTGCAGGCCAATATCCTGGGCGCGCTGGCCGCGCCCGAGGCCCGCAACCAGGTCTACAACGTGGCCGTCAGCGGCCGCAGCACCTTGAACCAGCTGTTCAGCTTCCTGGTGCAGGCCCTGGGCAATCAGGGCGTGAACTACACCAAGCAGCCGGTCTACGCTGACTTCCGCGCGGGCGATGTGCGCCACTCGCAGGCCGACATCGGCAAGGCCGGCCGCCTGCTGGGCTATGCGCCCACGCATACGGTGCTGCAAGGCCTGGAAGTCGCCATGCCCTGGTACACGCAGTTCCTGCGTTGAAAGCACTCGTCCGAAAACTCGGCAACATCCACCCGGATCATCAGCGCATCTTCAAAGGCGCGTTCCGGGTGGCGGTGTTTCTGCTGCTGGGCAAGGCTGCCGGCGCCATCAAGGAGATGGCGGTGGCGTACCGCTACGGCGTCAGCGACGCCGTAGACGCCTACCAGTTCACGATGACCATGGGCACCTGGCTGCCCGTCACGATCGTGGGCGTGCTGTCGGTGGTGCTGATCCCGGTGCTGGTGCGCCTGGCGCGCACCGGCGGGGCCGAGAAAGAACGCTTCATTCGCGAACTTCAGGGCTGGGTCGCCGCCGCCGGCGTCGCACTGGCCCTCTTGACGTGGTTCGCCTGGCCGTATGTGGTGGATTGGCTGGGGCAGGGCCTGTCGGCGCAAGTGCGCGCCATGACGGGCGACCTGCTGATCGCCTTTGCCCCCGTGGCGGCGTTGCTGCTGATCGCCGGCATCAGCGCCGCGCGGCTGCGTGCGCAGGAACGTCACGTCAACACGCTGCTGGACAGCGTGCCTGCCGTGGCAACGCTGGCCTGGGTCATGCTGGCCGCCAGCGCCGAGGGCGTGGGACCGCTGCTGTGGGGCACGCTGGTCGGATACGCCATCCAGACCGTCTGGCTGGCCTGGCTGGCCGCGCGCGCCGACGGCGGCTTCTGGGGCGCGCCGTCACTGACACTGAAGTCGCCGCATTGGCCTGAACTGATGGGCGCGGCCGGCGTGATGCTGATCGGCCAGGTCGCCATGAGCTTTGTGGGTCCGCTGGACCAGTACGCGGCCGCCAACCTGGGCGCCAATGCCAACGCCACGCTCGGCTATGCCAGCCGGCTGCTGTCCCTGTTGCTGGGCATCGGGGCCGTGTCCGTGGGCCGCGCCGCGCTCCCAGTGCTGGCCGACGTGCAGGCGCGCGGCGACACGGCGCGCGCGCGCAGCATGGCGCTCAAATGGTCGTTGCTGATGGTGGGCGCCGGCGCCGGCGCCGTGGCGCTGGGCTGGGTTTTGGCGCCCTGGGGCGTGTCGGTGCTGTTCCAGCGCGGCGCCTTTACCGCCGACAACACCGAAGCCGTCGCGCACGTGCTGCGCTGGGGCTTGCTGCAGCTGCCGTTCTACTTCGGCGTGCTGATCCTGGTGCAACTCCTGGCCAGCCAGAACCGCTACCGCATCATGGCCGCCATCGCGGTCGCCAATTTTGCGCTGAAGGCCGTGCTGAACACCGTGCTGGCGCCCCGCATGGGCGCGGCCGGCATCATGCTGGCCACCAGCCTCATGTATGTGCTGTCCTTTGCCTGCTACCTGGCCGTGGCGATGCGCAAGGCCGAACCCAAGGAGGCCGATTGAATGTCCGTAGCCAACCCCGCCCGTCCGGCGCGCGTGTTGCTGTTCATCCATTCCCTGCACGGCGGGGGCGCTGAACGCGTCGCCGCCGACCTGAGCGCCCACTGGGCGTCCGAGGGCAGCGAGGTCATGGTGGTCACGCAGGCCAGCGCCGACGGCGATGTCTATGCGCTGCATCCCAAGGTGCGCCGCGAGGTCCTGCACACGGCGGGCGAGGGCGGCGGCCTGCGCGGCATTCTCAGCAACCTGCAGCGGGTGCGCGCGCTGCGCCGCGTGATCAAGTCGTTCCGGCCCGACATCGTGCTGGGCATGATGACCACGGCGTCGGTGCTGTCCGTGCTGGCTTCTGCGGGGCTGAACTGTCAGGTCATTGCAACCGAACACACCCATCCGCCGTCCCAGACGTTGTCGGGCTTCTGGCAGCGGCTGCGCCGGCTGACCTATCCGCGCGCCGCGCGCGTGGTCGCGCTGACCCGCGGCACCGCGCAGTGGCTGGAACAGCATGTGCCGGGCTCGCGGCTGGCAGTCATTCCCAACCCGGTACACTTCCCGCTGCCGCGCGCCGAACCGCTCTTGCACCCGGCTCCCCGGGATGGCCGCAAGCGGCTCCTGGCGGTCGGGCGGCTGCACGGCGACAAGGGTTTCGACCTGCTGATCCAGGCGTTCGCGCAACTGGCGCCGTCGCATCCCGGCTGGGATCTGGTTATTCTGGGCGAGGGCAGCGAACGCCAGGCGTTGGAAGCGCAGGTGCGCGAGGCCGGGCTCGAATCGCGCATCTCGATGCCGGGACGTGCCGGCAATGTCGGCGACTGGTACGACAGCGCCGATCTTTACGTGCTGACCTCGCGCTTCGAAGGGCTGTCCAACACGTTGCTCGAGTCCATGGCAAGCGGTCTGGCGGCGGTCTCGTTCGATTGCGACACGGGTCCGCGCGAGATCATCCGCCACGGCATCGATGGCGTGCTGGTGCGGCCCAACGGCGACGTGCCCGCGCTGTGCGAGGCGCTTGGCGTGGTCATGGGCGATGACAATGGCCGCGCGCGCCTGGCGCAGGCGGCCACCGACGTGCGCGACCGATTCTCGGCCGTGCGCGTGCTGCGGAAATGGCAGGAACTTTTTGACGGCGTGCGGGCGAAGGGCCGCTAGGGCCCCGCGCGCGCCGTTGCTACGGTGACCACGAGAATCTCATCATGTGTGGAATAGTCGGAATTTGGGGCCCCCTGGGGAACAAGGATCAGGTGCTGGCGGACAGCTGCCGGCGCATCCGCCACCGTGGGCCCGACAGCAATGGGTTCTGGGAAGATACTGACGCCGGCGTCGCGCTGGCGCACGTGCGCCTGGCGATCCTGGACCTGACCGAAGCCGGCCATCAGCCGATGACGTCCGCGTGCGGGCGCTACGTGATGGTGTTCAACGGCGAGGTCTACAACCATCTGGACATCCGCAAGCAGCTCGAGGACTCGGCGCGGGCGCCCGACTGGCGCGGCCATTCGGACACCGAGACCCTGCTCGCGGGCTTTTCCGCGCTGGGCATCGAAGCCACGTTGCAGGCCGCGGTCGGCATGTTCGCCATCGCGCTGTGGGACAAGGCCGCGCGCAAGCTCGTGCTGGCGCGCGATCGCATGGGCGAAAAGCCGCTCTACTACGGCTACTCCAATGCCGAACTGGTGTTCGCCTCGGAGCTCAAGGGCCTGATGCCGATTCCGGGGTTCGGGCGCAACCTGAACCGCAACGCGCTCGCCTCGTTCATGCGGCACAACTACATCCCCGCGCCGCAGTCGATCTACGAAGGCATCGCCAAGCTGCCGCCCGGCACGTGGGTCGAGTTCTCGGCGGACGACACCCGCAGCCGCCGCATGCCGGAGCCGCGCGTGTACTGGTCGGCGCGCGAGGCCGCGGACACGGCTGCGCAGCACCGCCTGTCGTTCGATTCGGACGCGCAAGCCACCGATGCGCTGGAACGCGTGCTGTCCAAGGCCGTGGGCGGACAGATGCTGTCCGACGTGAGCCTGGGCGCCTTCCTGTCCGGCGGCATCGATTCGTCCACCATCGTGGCGTTGATGCAGGCGCAGAGCTCGCAGCCGGTGCGCACCTTTGCCATCGGTTTTCACGAGAAGGGCTACGACGAGGCGCAGCACGCGAAGGCCGTGGCCACGCACCTGGGCACCGATCACACCGAACTCTACGTCACCGCGGACGACGCGTTGGCGGTCGTGCCCACGCTGGCCGACATGTATGACGAACCCTTTGCCGACTCGTCGCAGATCCCGACGTCGCTCGTCACGCGCATGGCGCGCCAGCACGTCACGGTGGCGTTGTCCGGCGACGGCGGCGACGAACTCTTCGGCGGCTATTCGCGTTATTTCCGGGTGGACAACTGGTGGCGCCAGTTCGAACGCGTGCCCAGCCTGCTGCGTAAGCCGGCCGGCGCGATGCTCAGCGCCTCCACCCATCTGCCCGGCCGCGGCGCCTGGCGCGGCAAGGTCGGCAAGCTGGGCGAACTGCTGCGCGCGGACACGCAAGGCGAGTTCTACCGCCTGTTCGTGTCGTATTGGTCAGACCCCGCCCGTGTGGTCAAGAGCGGCGTGGAACCCGAGTCGGTGTTCGAACGCGCCATGCAGGGGTCGTTCTTCGAATCGATGATGAAGCTGGACACGGTGACCTACCTGCCCGACGACATCCTGGTCAAGGTGGACCGCGCGGCGATGGCCGTCAGCCTGGAAACCCGCGTGCCCCTCATCGACCACCGCGTCTATGAATTCGCCTGGAGCCTGCCGCACCAATACAAGGTGCGCGGCAATACGGGCAAGTGGCTGTTGCGGCAGGTCCTGCACCGCCACGTGCCGCAGGCGCTGGTCGACCGCCCCAAGCGCGGCTTTGCCGTGCCGCTGGCCGCGTGGTTGCGCGGTCCCTTGCGGGAATGGGCCGACGCGCTGCTGAATCCGTCGCGCCTGCGCCAGGAAGGGTGGTTCGAACCCGAGCCCATCCTGCGCAAATGGCGCGAGCACGCGTCGGGGCATCGCAATTGGGACAGCCATCTGTGGGGCGTGCTGATGATGCAGGCCTGGCTGGACCGCTACCGGGCGGGGATGGATCAAGGGGGACCGATTGAGGACCGTTGAGGAATGAAAATACTGATGCTGGTCAGCTCCATGCACGCCGGCGGCGCGGAACGCGTCGCGGCGACCCTGGTCAACGCATGGTCCGAGCGCGGAGACACCGTCATCCTGACGCCCACCTACTCATCCAAGGGCACCTGCTTTTATCCCCTGTCGGACAAGGTCCAGCTCGCGTGGCTGGCGGATCTGGCCGGCACCCGGGCGACGGGCGCGATGGCGGCGTTCAAGCGATTGCTGGTCCTGCGCAAGCATATCCGCGATTCCCGGCCCGACGTGGTCGTGTCCTTTCTCACCAACGTCAACGTGGCCGCCATCCTGGCCACGCGCGGCCTGAATGTGCCGCTCATCGTCTGCGAGCGCACCAATCCGGTTGCCGAGACCACCACGGGCGCTGTCTGGCGCAAGCTGCGCCGCGTGCTGTATCCGCGCGCCGACATGGTGACCGTGCAGGCGGAAGACACCGCGGGTCCTTTCGCGCGTCAGGTGCCCGGCATCCGGCGTCTGGCCGTCATTCCCAATCCGCTGCCCGCGCCACTGCTGGATGCGCCGCTGGTGCAGCAGCGCCAAGATGCTGGCCCGCGCGAGCTGATCGCGATGGGACGGCTGGTGCCCGACAAGCAATTCAATCTGCTGATCGACATCTTCGCGCAGCTTGCGCCGGAGTTTCCGGACTGGAACCTGCGCATCTGGGGCGAAGGCCCCGAGCGCGGCGCGCTTGAACAACAGGTGGCGCGCCTGCGCCTGCAGTCGCGCGTCAGCCTGCCCGGCCGCACGGAAGCGCCATGGGAAGAACTGGCGCGCGGTCAGGCCTTCGTGCTCAGTTCGCTCGTCGAGGGCTTTCCCAATGTGTTGCTGGAAGCCATGTCGCTGGGGCTGCCGTGCGCGGCGTTCGATTGTCCCAGCGGTCCGCGCGAGATGACGCGCGACGGCCAGGATGCGCTGCTGGTGCCTGCGGGCGACCGGGTCGCAATGACCGATGCCTTGCATCGCCTGATGAGCGATGCGTCCCTGCGCGAGCAACTGGGCGCGCGCGCCGCCGCGGCCGTGCGCCAGCGCTACGCGCTTGCCAGCGTGCTGACCGAATGGGATGAACTGTTCGAAGCGGTGCGGGAGGGGCGATGAGCACCCGGCCGCTGCGCATTCTGCATGTCATCACCGGGCTGGGGCAGGGGGGCGCGGAATCCGTGCTGTTCCGCCTCGCGACCTGGCCGCAGGCGGACGTCGAGCACACGGTCGTCTCGCTGACGGATGAAGGCCTGTATGGCGAACGCCTGCGCGCGGCGGGCGTCGCGGTGCACACGCTGGGCATGAAACGCGGGCGTGTCAGCCTGGGCGGTTTTCTGGCGCTTCGCCGTCTGATCGCCTCGACCCGTCCGGACGCCGTGCAGACCTGGATGTACCACGCCGACCTGATCGGCGGCCTGGCCGCCCGCCTGGCGGGCGTGCGCGCCATCGCCTGGGGCATCCGCAATTCCGGGGCACACCTTGAACGCAGCAGCCGCTCGGCGCGGCTGGTGCTGCGCGCATGCGCCATGCTGTCGGGCAGCGTGCCGCGCGCCATCGTGTGCGCCGCGCAAAATGCCGCGCAGCGCCACGCTGAAAAAGGCTACCGCCGCGACCGCATGGTCGTGATCGCCAACGGCTACGACCTGTCGCGCTACGCGCCGGATCCGCAGGCGCGCTCGCGCGTACGCGCCGCATGGGGACTGTCCGAGGACGTGCCCGTGATCGGCTGCGTGGCGCGCTGGGATCCGCTCAAGGACCACGCCAACCTGCTGCGCGCCGTGGCCGCGCTGGTGCGCGATGGCCGCGACGCGGGGCTGCGCTGCGTGCTGATCGGGCGCGACATGACCGACGGCAACGCGCAGCTTGGCGCCTTGCTCGACAAACTGGATCTGCGCGACCGCGTGGTGCTCAATGGCCCCAGCGACGACGTGCCGGCCGTCATGAACGGACTGGACCTGCACGTGCTGTCCAGCTGCGCCGAAGGCTTTCCCAACGTGGTGGCCGAGGCCATGGCGTGCGGCGTGTATTGCGTGGTGACGGACGTGGGCGACGCCGCCTACATCGTCGGCGATACCGGCGTGGTGGTGCCGCCCGAGCAGGCCGAGGCCCTGGCCCGCGGCATCGAGTCCGCGCTGTGCGACGTGGCCGCGCGAGGCCGCGAGCGCGCGGGCGAGGCGGGACGCGCGCGCGTCCTGGAACATTTCGATCTTGCACGCATGGTGCAAAGCTATATCGCCGTCTGGCGCCGTATTTCTGGAGTCCAAGCATGAGCGCCGGACGCTGCCTGCTGTTTGTCGTCAACAACCCGGCGTTCTTCATGTCGCACCGCGTGCCGGTCGCGTTGGCCGCGCAGAAGGCGGGCTACGACGTCCACGTCGCGACGATGGACGGCCCCGCCGTGGCCGACATCCAGGCGCTGGGCATGACCCATCACGCCATTCCCATGACGCGCAGCGGCAAGCGCCCGCTGCAGGAACTGGGCACGTTGCTGGCGCTGGTCCGCCTGTTCCGCCGGCTGCGGCCCGACGTGGTGCACCTGGTCACCATCAAGCCCGTGCTGTACGGCGGCATCGCCGCGCGGTTGGCGCGTGTGCCGGGCATGGTGGCGGCGATTTCCGGATTGGGATTCGTGTTCCTGTCCAATTCGCTGAAGATGCGGCTGGTGCGCGCGGTGGTGGCGCGCCTGTATCGCATCGCGCTGGGCCATCCGAACAGCCGGGTGATCTTCCAGAACGCCAACGACCGCGACCTGCTCAAGTCGCTGGGCGCGGTACGCGATGAGCAGGTAGTCATCATCCGCGGCGCGGGGGTGGACCTTGACGCCTTCCGTCCTACGCCCGAGCCGCCTGCGCCGCCCGTGGTCGTCACGATGGTGGCGCGCCTGCTGCGCGACAAGGGCGTGCAGGAATTCGTTCAGGCGGCAAGGCTGCTGCGCGAACGTGGCGTACCGGTGACGATGCAACTGGTGGGCGGCCTGGACGCCGGCAACCCGGCTTCCGCCACGCAGGCCGATGTCGACGCGTGGCAGCAGGACGGCTGCGTGCAGGCGCTGGGCGAGCGATCGGATGTGGCGGCGCTGTATGCAGCCGCGCACATCGCGGTGCTGCCGTCCTACCGCGAAGGCCTGCCGAAATCCTTGATCGAAGCCGCCGCCTGCGGGCGCGCGGTCGTCACGACCGACGTGCCGGGCTGCCGGGACGCGATCGAGCCCAACGTGACCGGCCTCCTGGTGCCGGTGCGCGACGCCGCCGCCCTGGCCGACGCCATTGCCCGCCTGGCCGAGGACGCGTCATTGCGCCAGGCGATGGGCGCGGCGGGCAGGGCGCTCGCCGAGCGCGAGTTCGACATCAACCAGGTCGCGCGCATTCACGTCGCGCTGTACGACGCGCTTAGCGCCTGATCGCGTCGATCCAGAAGCGCGTGGACGGGTCCTGCTGGCTGGGCTGGGGCGCGTCCAGCTCGCGCATGATGTTCTTGGCCAACACCTTGCCAAACTCCACGCCCCACTGATCGAAGGGGTTGATGCCCCAGATCACGCCTTGCGTGAACACCTTGTGCTCGTACAGGGCCAGCAGCGCGCCCAGCGTATAGGCTTCCAGGCGCGGCAGCACGATCAGCGACGACGGCCGCCCGCCCGGGTGCACGCGGTGTTGCGCCAGCAGGCGCGCGCGTGCCGGATCGCGTTCCGTGGCGGAGGTTTCCGCCAGGGCTTCTTCAAAGGTCTTGCCGCGCAAGAGCGCCGAACGCTGCGCCAGGCAGTTGGCGACCAGCAGTTCGTGGTGCCGGGCGTACGCATGGTCCGGCTGTTCGCACAGGATGAAATCCACCGGCGCGCCGGCCGCATCCTGATGCAGCCACTGGAAGAACGTGTGCTGGCAATCGGTGCCCGGCATCCCCCACACCGCGGGACCGGTTGGCACACCGGCGGGACTGCCGTCGGCCGTCGCGACCTTGCCCAGCGATTCCATTTCAAGCTGCTGGGCCCACGGCACGATGTGATGCAACCGCGAATCGTAGGGCGCGATCACCAGCGAGTCATAGCCCAGCACGCTGCGGTTGGCCACGCCGGCCAGCGCCAGCTGCACGGGCGCGTTCTCGTCCGGCGGCGCACTGCGGAAATGGTCGTCCATGGCCGCCGCGCCCGCCAGCAGCCGGTCGAAGGTGTCGTTGCCGAACGCCAGCGCGACCGGCAGGCCGATCGCGGACCACAGCGAATAGCGCCCGCCGACCCAGTCCCAGATCTGGAAGATGTGGTCGGGCAGGATGCCCAGGTTGAGCGCCGCCTCGACGTTGCAGGTGATCGCCACGACCTGTTTGATCGGATCGGCGACGCCGGCTTCGCGCAGCCAGTTCATCGCGACCTCGGCGTTGGCCAGCGGCTCGGTGGTGGTGAACGACTTGGAGGCAACGATGACCAGCGTATTGTGCGGATCCAGGTGACTCATCGCTTCGGCAACCGAATGCGAGTCCACGTTGGACGCAAAGCGCACGTCGCGGCGCGCGCCCTCGTGGCGCAGCGCGCGGGTGACCAGGCGCGGTCCCCAATCGCTGCCGCCAATGCCCAGATGCAGCACGCCGCTGTAGCGGCCGGCCGCGTCGGCCGCGCGCACGAATTCGCGCAGGCGTTCGCGCTCGGCAAGCACCGCCTTGGCCACCATTGCAGGCGGCTCGGCCGCGCGCAAGGCGGTGTGCCAGGCGGCGCGTCCTTCCGTCCAATTGGCCTGACCGCCATCGAACAGGCGCGCGCGCCAGGTATCGAAGTCCTGCTGCGCCAGCAGCGCCCGCGAGGCGGCCAGCAGTTCGGGCGATTGCGCCTGTGCGCTCAGGTCCAGGCGCAGCCCGGGCGCATTGATGACGCGCAGCTTCTGGCCATCCCGGGATGCCGTGCGTGTTGCGGCGGTGAACTGCTGCCACGCGGGGCTGTTGGCTAACGACATGGGCGATCAGAAAGGCAGTGTGGCGTTCGGGGCGAGCTTGCCCAGTTCGCGGCGGAAGTCGGCCTGGATGCGCGCGAGGGCCGCTTCGCTTTGCGCCTCGAATCGCAGCACGACGACCGGTGTGGTGTTGGACGGCCGCGCCAGACCGAAGCCGTCGGCGTACTCGGCACGCACGCCGTCGATCGTGATCACGCGCTTGGCGTCGGGAAATTGGCCCTGCTCCTGCAAGGACTTGACCAGCGTGAACGGCTGGCCTTCTTCCATTTCCAGCTTGAGCTCCGGCGTGGACACGTCTTGCGGCAGGGCGTCCAGCGGGGCGCAGGCGTCGGCTGCGCGCGACACGATTTCCAGCAGGCGGGCGCCGGTGTACAGACCGTCGTCAAACCCGTACCAGCGTTCCTTGAAGAAGATGTGGCCGCTCATTTCGCCGGCCAGCGGCGCGCCGGTTTCGGCCAGCTTGGCCTTGACCAGCGAATGGCCCGTCTTCCACATCAGCGCGGCGCCGCCGGCGGCCTCGACCGACAGGCCCACGTGGCGGCTGCACTTGACGTCATAGATGATGGTCGCGCCGGGATTGCGCTCGAGCACGTCGCGGGCAAAGAGGACGAGCTGGCGGTCGGGCCAGATGATCTGGCCGGATTTGGTGACCACGCCCAGGCGGTCGCCGTCGCCGTCGAAGGCCAGGCCAAGTTCGCAATCGGTCTCGGCGACGTGCTTGATCAGGTCCTGCAGGTTCTTGGGTTCGGCCGGATCGGGGTGATGGTTGGGAAAGTTGCCGTCCACGTCGCAGAACAGTTCGTCGACCTCGCAGCCCAGCGCGCGAAAGAGCTGCGGCGCCACTGCGCCGGCCACGCCGTTGCCGCAATCGATGGCGATCTTCATGGGACGCGCCAGTTTGATGCCCGAGGCCACGCGCGCGATGTAGGTCTGCGCCAGATCGAGCTGGCGGCGCGTGCCGGGTTCGGGGGCGGGGGCCAGGGCTTGCCCGTTCATGGTCTGCGCCAGCTGCTGGACGTCGTCGCCAAACAGCGCGCGGCCGCCCATCATCATCTTGAATCCGTTGTACTTGGGGGGATTGTGGCTGCCGGTAATGGCCACGCCCGAGCCGGTCTGCATGATGTTCGCGGCAAAGTAGACGAGCGGCGTGGGCACCATGCCAATGTCCAGCGTGTCGACGCCGCCTTCCAGCATGCCTTCCTGCAGGGCCAGCGACAGCATGTCGCTGCTGAGGCGGCCGTCGCGCCCGACCACCAGCGTCTGCACGCCCTGCTCGCGGGCGCGGGCGGCAAGCGCCACGCCGAGCGAACGGGCAAAGGTTGCGTCGATCAGGTCCGGCACGGTGCCGCGAATGTCATATGCCTTGAAAACAGAGGCCGGAAATTGTGTATTGTTGCCCACGACGGTTCCTTGTTGAGGGGGACAGCGCGGCGGCTGCCGGGTAATGGTAAACCCGTACATCCAAGCCGCTATGGCAGGGGTCAAAGTTGGATTATCCCCCATCGGCGCGGGGGGCTTCATCCTTCGGGCGGAGTAGGGCATTTACCCGGTGCAGCCTGCCCCGCCGTGGTGCGGCGCCCGGCGCGCCGCCGCCTGTTTGCGGTGCACGGCGGCGGGCGCAAAGGCCCGCTCCCGGGCTGCCGCGCATGGCACAAAAGTTGCTCGTCATCCGAAGGTGATACGCTTGCCGGGCAAGCAGAAAGACCAGGAGGGGCCATGGGCGCCAAAGTATCCACAGTCATGTCATCGGGCGGCGCCACAAGCAGGCGGGGACCGCCCACGGACTTTGCCGGCCCGGCCGCGGGCCGCGAGCGCCGGCTTGATATCCACGTGTCTGCCGCCGCGACAGGCGAATTGGCCACCGGCCGTGCCTGGGAAGGCAGCGTCTGGCGCGACGCGCGCGTCCTCATTGCGGAGTGCCCCGCGCCGCATCTGGCGGCCTCGATCGAAAGCGCGTTGCGCACGGTGGCCGCCAGCGTGGCGCGCGACCGCGGCTGGCAGGCCGCCGGCACCGTGTCGTTTTCGCTGGACGACCGCAGTGACGTCTTCCGTGTCATCGACGCCCAGACGCAGGCCCGCGGGCACGACATGCCGCTTGCCGAACACGATCCCATTGCGCCGCACGTGCTGGAAGTGCGCATCGACGGTTGCGGCGACCGCCGCCTGCCGTGCACCCATTTGATGGTCTGCGGCGCTACCCGCGGCGAGGTCCTGCGCCGCGCCTATCGCGCCTTGTCCGAACTGCCCGGCCCCGCCGGCGTGGACCGCGCCTTCCTGATGGAGCGCATTGCCTCCCGCGCCTTCTGCTCGGGCATGACGGGCACGCGGCTGGATCAGGCGGTCGGCTGACCGCCCGGCTAAGCGGGGCTTCGGCGGGCGCCGTCCAGCCCCTACAATAGTCCGCACATCCGATGAACTGCGCCCGGCCCCAGCGGCCGGGCCGACTTCAAGTGCGGTATCCATGACATTGCTGAGCGATCTACAGGCCCTCCTGGGCGACTCCCACGTGCTGACGGGCGCGGACGCGGATTCCTATGTGCTGGATTGGCGCCGCCGCTATCGCGGCGCGGCGCTGGCGGTGATCCGCCCCGGCTCTACCGCCGACGTGGCGGCCGCCATCAAGGTGTGCGCCCAGCATGGCGTGCCGGTGGTGCCGCAAGGCGGCAACACGGGCCTGTGCGGCGGCGCCACGCCGGACGATTCCGGCACTGCGATCGTCCTGTCCACCGCCCGGCTCACCGCCGTGCGCGCGCTGGACACCGACAACGACACCATCACCGTGGAGGCCGGGTGCATCCTGCAGGCCGTGCAAGAGGCCGCGGCGGCCGCGAACCGCCTGTTCCCGCTGAGCCTGGCGGCCGAAGGCAGCTGCACCATCGGCGGCAACCTGGCCACCAACGCCGGCGGCACGCAGGTGCTGCGCTATGGCAACACGCGCGATCTCACGCTGGGCCTGGAGGTCGTGACCGCCGAAGGCGAGATCTGGGACGGCCTGCGCGGCCTGCGCAAGGACAACACCGGCTACGACCTTCGCGACCTGTACATCGGCAGCGAAGGCACGCTGGGCATCATCACCGCTGCCACCCTCAAGCTGTACCCGCGCCCGGTGGCGTCGTGCACGGCGCTGTTGACGCTGGACAGCATCGATAACGCCGTGGAAGTCCTGTCGCGCGCCCGCGCGGGGTTCGGCGCCTCGCTGACCGGTTTCGAACTCATGAGCGGCGCCTGCCTGCAAGGCGTGGTGCGCCTCTTTCCGCAGCAGCGCCTGCCCTTCGAAGGCGAATCGGCGGACTCGCCGTGGTTCGCGCTGCTGGAGCTGTCCGACAGCGAGAGCGAAACCCACGCCCGCGAGCGTTTCGAGGCCGTGCTGGGCGAGGCCATCGAGGCGGGCCTGGTGAACGACGCCGCCATCGCCGCGAACGTCTCGCAGAGCAAGGCGCTGTGGCACCTGCGCGAAAGCATCCCGCTGGCCGAAGCGGAGCTGGGCAAGTCGGTCAAGCATGACGTCTCCATTCCCATTTCGTCCATCGCCGGATTCGTGCACAAGACCAACGCCTTGCTGCAGGCGCGCTTTCCGGGCGTGCGCCATGTGATCTTCGGCCATCTGGGCGACGGCAACCTGCACTACAACGTGGCGCACGCGCCGGGGCAGAGCGAAGCCGAGCTGCTGGCGTTGCAGGGCGAGATCTACGGCGTGGTGCATGACAGCGTGCACGCGCACAAGGGTTCCATCAGCGCCGAACACGGCGTGGGCCAGCTCAAGCGCGACGAGCTGCCGCGCTACAAGAATCCCGTGGAACTTGCGCTGATGCGCCGGATCAAGCGCGCGCTGGATCCGCAGGGGCTCATGAACCCCGGCAAGGTGCTTTCCACGTAACGCGGCCAGGATCGCAGAACATGGCAACCCCTCCCGCAGCGGGCGCGAATCACCGGGTGCTGATCGTCGAAGACGACCACATCATCGCCGGCAACCTGTACAGCTTCCTGGAGGCGCGCGGCTTTCTTCCCGACGTGGCCTACAGCGGACCCGCCGCCTTGCAGCAGTTGCAGGCGCAACGCTTTGACGCCGTGCTGCTGGACATCGGCCTGCCCGGCATGGACGGCAACGCCGTGCTGCATGCCATGCGCACGGAACGGCGGCTGGCCGTGCCGGTGCTGATGCTGACCGCGCGCGACAGTCTCGAAGACAAGCTGGCGGGCTTTTCGCACGGCGCCGACGACTACCTGACCAAGCCGTTCGCGCTGCTCGAGGTCGAGGCCCGGCTGCTGGCGCTGATCCAGCGCGCCAAAGGGTCGACGGTGGACGCCGAGCGCACGTTCGGCCCGCTTCAGTTCGACGCGCGCAGCCGTGTCGTGTCGGTCAGCGGCGTGCCGGTCCACCTGACCCGCAAGGCAAGTCTCATCATCGAAGTGCTGCTGCGCGATCCGGGCCGCGTGGTCACGCGCGAGGAACTCGAATCCGTGTTGTGGGGCAACGAGCCTCCCTCGTCCGATGCGCTGCGCAGCCAGGTGCACCTCTTGCGCCGCGCGCTGGCCGACGCGGGCTTTGACGGCATCGAGACCGTGCACGGCACGGGTTGGCGCCTGGCTTTGCCCGGCGCCGCATCATGAGCCGCGCCGCCTCCGGCACCTTGACCCAGCGCGTCGTCTGGGCGCTGACGGGCGCGGTGGCGCTGTTTGTCACGGCGCTTGCCCTGCTGGCCTACCTGACGTTCGACCAGATGGAAGACGATCTGGTCAACGACATCCTCAACACCGAAATGGATCGCCTGGTCCAGCATGCGCGCAGCAGCGACGAGTTCCTGCCGCGTCGCGGCCCGCGTGAACTGGGCGGGTCCATGCGCGCGTGGCTCAGCGTGGACGACCAGCCGCCCGTCGGCATGCCGCCCGAGCTGCTGTCGCTGGAGAACGGACTGCACCTCATCGAACCGGGCGCGTACACGTGGCACGTGATGGTGGCCGAGACCGACCGCGGCAAGGTGTATCTGCTGTACGACGCCACCGACAACGAAGAGCGGGTGCACGACTTCGGCCTGATCGTGCTGGGCGTGGGCGCGCTGTGCGTGGTGTTGGCCTACGCGCTGTCGCGCCGCGTGGCGGCAGTGGCGGTCGGGCCGCTGCTGGATCTGACGGACCGGCTGTCGACATGGGCGCCCGGGTCGCCCGACATGGCAGTCACGCGCGACGACGAGGCCGGGCGGCTCATCGAGGCCTTCAACCGCGTGCAGGGCCAGGTCGACCGGTCGATCGCCCGCGAACGGGAGTTCGCCGGCAATCTCAGCCACGAAGTGCGTACGCCGCTGGCGGCGATCCGGTCCGATAGCGAGCTCATGCTGCTGACGCAGGCGCTGACGCCGGACCAGCAGCAGCGCCTGACGCGCGTGGTCGACAACGTGGACCACGTGATCGTCAGCCTGGAAAGCGCGCGCGCGATGGCGCGCGACCAGTTGCGCGAGCCGGAGCCCGTCGACATTGCCGCCTGCATGGAAGACGCCTGGCGCGGCTACGCCGCCCAAGCCGCGCTGGCAGACCTGCGCTTCGACAACCAGATTCCGGCCAGCCAGGTGCTGTCGCTGGACCGCTACGCCCTGCTGACCGTCCTGCGCAACCTCGTGCGCAACGCCATCGAGCACGCCGCGCCGGCCACGCTGACCGCGTCGCTGGATGCGCAGGGCGGGCTGGAACTGCGCGACGACGGCAAGGGCATCGCCGCCAGCGACCTGCCATTCCTGTTCCGCCGGTATTTCAGCGGCCGCATGCGCGATTCGGGCGCGGCGGGCAGCCACGAGGCGGCGCGCGGGTTGGGACTGGCGATCGCCAAGCGCGTATGCGACATGCAGGGCTGGTCGCTCACGGTCGAGTCCTCGCAAGAGGGGCCTGCGCGCGGCACCCGCTTTCTGTTGCGATTCCGGCAGGCCGAGATGGCAGCGCCTACCACGCGAATTTGACGAATTTTCGACTGTCGGCCGCGTAAAGTGCGCAGGCCCGAACCGTCCGGAAAATCCCGATCATGCCGTCCCCATTACTGCCGGCGCCGCACGCGCCGACGAGAGCCTTTTACCTGCTCACCCATGTCGGGGCCGTGACGCTGCTGCTTGCCTGCCTGGCGTGGTGGGCCAAGGAGTCGGGGCTGGACATGTACATCGCGCGTGCGCTCTTTGATCCGGTGATCGACGATTTTCCGCTGCACGGCAGCCGGTGGCTGGAGTTGCTGGGGCACCGCATCGTGCTCGCCCTGCCGATCGGCGTGGGCCTGGCCGCGGCCGGCATCGCCGCCGCCAGCTACCGCATCCCGGCATGGCGCCGCTGGCGCGGCGCGGCGATCGCCGTGGCGGCATCATGCCTGACCGGGCAAGTGCTCATCAACCAGCTCAAGCATCACACGACGCTGCCGCGTCCCTACGATCTGGAGACGCTGGGCGGCTACACGCCGTATCCGGTGCACTGGTGGACCTGGGCGCGTGCGCGCGCCGGCGGCGCCTTGCCCAGCGGCCATGCGGGCGCAGGCTACGCGCTGCTCAGCCTGTACTTCGCGGGATGGGCGCTGGGCCGGCCTGCGTGGCGCTGGAGCGGGCTGGCGATCGGGGTGGCGGCGGGCGTGGGCTTTTCCGTCGTGCGCATCCTGCAGGGCGCGCACTTTCTCAGCCAGACACTGTGGTCCGCCACCCTGATGTGGCTGCTGGCCGCCATCTTCTTCTATCCGGTGATCGTGGGACGGACCGCGCACGGCCCGTCCCGCGCGCCGCGCGTCAGTTGAGCAGCACGCCCGGCAGCCACAGCGAGAACGCCGGCACGTAGGTCACCAGCGCCAGCGCGGCCAGCAACGCGCCGTAGAACGGCCAGATGGTGCGCATCACCGTTCCCACCGACACCCCGCCGATGGCGCATCCCACGAACTGCGTGGTGCCCACCGGCGGCGTGTTCAGCCCCAGCGCGCAATTCAGCAGCAGCACCATCCCGAACTGCACGGGCCCCATGCCGTACTGCATGCAGATCGGCAGGAAGATCGGCGTGCAGATCAGGATGGTGGCGGCCATGTCCAGGAACGTGCCCAGCACGAACAGGATGATGTTGACCATCAGGAAGATGGCCCACGGCTCCGTCGAAATCGACGCCATCAGCTGCCCGGTCTTTTCGGCCACGCCATAGAAGCTGATCAGGTAGCCGAACGTGGCGGAGATGCCGATCAGCAGCAGCACCACGCCCGTGGTCTTCACCGCCTTGCTGGCCGCGCGGACGAACTGATCCCACGTCAGCGAGCGGTAGACGAAGATCGTCAGCGCCAGCGCATACAGCACCGCCACCGCCGCGGATTCCGTCGCGGTGAAGACGCCGCTCAGGATGCCCGCGATGATCAGCACCACCACGAACAGCCCCGGCGCCGCGGCCACCAGCGAGCGGAACACGATGTGCCAGCCCGGGAAGGTGCCTGCCGGATAGCCCCGGCTGCGCGCCACGAAGTAGGCGGCCGCAAGGTTGCACGCGGTCAGGATCAGGGCGGGCACGACGCCTGCCGCGATCAGCGCCGCGATGGATACCTTGCCGCCCGCGGCCAGCGTGTAGATGATGATGTTGTGGCTGGTCGGCATCAGCGCGCCCACCAGCGCCGCGTGGGTGGTGACGTTTACCGCGTAGTCGGCGTGATAACCCTCGCGCTTCATCATCGGGATCATCACCGACCCCATCGCCGACACGTCCGCCACGGGCGATCCCGACACCCCGCCGAACAGCGTGCAGGCCACCACGTTGGACATGCCCAGGCCGCCGCGCACATGGCCTACCAGCGACTTGGCGAACGCCACGATGCGGTCGGCAATGCCGCCGTACAGCATCAGTTCGCCGGTGAAGATGAAGAAGGGGATGGCCAGGAACGAAAACGCGTTCATGCCCGAGGTCATCTGCTGGAAGGCCACTGCCAGCGGCAGGTCTTCGTACATGATGGCCGTGATGGACGACAGGCCGATGGCGAAGGCCACCGGCACGCCGATCACGAGGAACCCCATGAAGGTGAAGGACAGCAGTGTCAGCGCCATGCCGGTACCACCTTCTGGTTGCGCAGGATCGCGATGATGTGCTCGACGGAAAAGAGCGCGATCAAGGTGCCCGACAGGGTTGCAGGAACGTACTTCCACGCGTTGGAGATGCCCAGGTTGGGAATCTTGTAGGCCGCGACGGATTCGGCCAGCACGCCGCAGTTCCAGGCCATCAGCACGCCGAACAGCAGGACGAGCAGATGGATGAAAATGCGCAGCCGCCGTTGCCCGGCGGGGGGCAGGGCATCGAGCAGGGACTCGAAGCCGATATGCCCGGCGTCGCGCACGCCAACCGCCGCGCCCAGCATGGTGACGTACAGCACCAGCAGGAGCGCCAGGCTTTCCGCCCAGGTCGGCGTGCTGTTCAGCACGTGGCGGCCGAAGATCTGCAGCGAGACGGCGGCGATCAGGCAGATCAGCCCGAATACGCTCGTCCACATGCAGATCCGCGCCAATCGGGCGCAGGCGCGGGAGTAGGCATCCAGCGGGGCAGCCAGGGCTTCTTCCCGGCCCCCCGCGGCGACATCTGGTTCATTCGTGGGTGTGGCCAACATGATGTCCTCACTGCACGGCCTGGATCTTGGCGACCAGGTCCTTCATTTCAGGCGTGGTGACGAAGCGTTCGTACACCGGCTTCATCGCGCCCTGGAACGAGGGCTTGTCGACCTGCGAGATCTGCGAGCCCGCCTTCTCGACCACCGCGCGCGACTTCTGCTCGCGCTCGTCCCACAGCTTGCGCATGTAAGGCACCGATTCGCGCGCCGCTTCGCGCAGGATCTTCTGGTCGTCGGGCGGCAGCTTGTCCCACTGGCGCTTGGAGAAGATCAGGATCTCGGGCGTCATCGTGTGCTCGGTCAGCGAATAGAACTTGGCGACCTCGTAGTGATGCGCGCTTTCGTAGCTGGGGAAGTTGTTCTCGGCCGCATCGACCAGCCCGGTCTTGAGCGACGTGTACACCTCGCCCATCGGCATCGGCGTGGCGTTGCCGCCCATCGCCTCGACCATCGCCACGGACAGGTCCGACTGCTGCACGCGGATCTTCAGGCCTTTGGCGTCGGCCAGCGTCTTGATCGGCTTCTTGGTCGTGTACATCGAGCGCGAACCGCTGTCGTACCAGGCCAGGCCCACAAAGCCGGCTCCCTCGCACGAGCGCAGGATCTGATCGCCGATCTCGCTGTCCAGCACCTTGTGCAGATGCTCCTTGGAACGGAACAGGAACGGCAGCGACGGCACGCGGGTGGTCTGGCAGATGTTGTGCATCGCCGCGCTCGACACGCGGGCCATGGCCAGCGCGCCCAGTTTCACCTGTTCGATCGAATCGTCTTCGTTGCCAAGCGCGCCGCCAGAGAACACCTTCACGGTGATGCGGCCGTTGGTCCGTTGCTTGACCAGATCGCCGAAGTGGCGCACGGCCTGCACAGTGGGGTAGTCGTCGGGATGGATGTCCGCGGAGCGCAGCTCGGCGGCGTGAGTGGCGGGAATCAGCGTCAGCAAGGCGGCCGCGGCCAGAACGGCGCGGCTCAGGTGAGGGTGCAGCATGTCTACCTCCGGATGGGGTACGGCGTTTCGTTGAGGGCCGGGACGGCCCCGAAGCTCTTTGATATGCACTGACCTGCTCGGGGTGGGCGCAAAGGGGCGCGCCCGTCGGGTGCTAACCGGCGCTGGCGGTTTCCTCCAGACCCTGCACGCCGGGGTGCAGGGCGAACACGGCGCCGTCCAGCGCGCCGGGCGCGGCATTGCCCGGGCGGATCGACGTCACGAAAAGCGTGTCCATGCGGGAGCCGCCGAAGGCGCACATGGCGACCTTGGCGGCGGGCACGTCCAGGGTGCGGTCCAGCCGGCCGTCGGGGGTGTAGCGATACACCTTGCCGGCGTCGTTGCCGCAAATCCAGTAGCAGCCCGCCGCGTCCACCGCGGCGCCGTCGGGACGGCCGGCGGGCAGGGCGTCAATGAAGACGCGGCGGTTGGACGGCACACCCGTCTCGGTGTCGTAGTCGAACGCCCACACGGTGGCGCGCGACGGGTGCGAGTCGGACAGGTACATCGTCCGGCCCTGCGGGCTGAACGCCAGTCCATTGGGCACGATCAGGCCGTCGAGCAGGACGGTCACGCCGCGCGCGTCATGCCGGTACAGCGCGCCGGCGGGCGAGGCCAGGGCCATGTCCATGACCATGGTGCCCGCCAGAAACCGGCCTTGCCGGTCGCAGCGGCCGTCGTTGAACCGCATGCCGGGCGCGGCATGGGCAACGGGTGCGAGCGGGCGCGCAGCGCAGGCCTGGCCTTCACGCAGTGCGTCGCAAGCATAAAAGCCATCTTCCATCGCCAGCAGCCAGCCGTCTCCCCGCATGGCGATGCTGCCCGCCATCTGCGGCAGCGCCCACTGCGCGAATGCGCCGGTCTCCGGCGTCCAGCGCCAAAGGGTCTTGCCGGGAATGTCGGTCCAGTAGAACGCCTGGTCGGCCCGGCGCCAGATTGGGCTTTCTCCGACGCCGCACAACACAGTTCCCAGACGTTCGGCGGTGGTGGACATGGGAGGCTTCAGGCGTTCGGGAAAGGGAAGGGGCCGGCCTTGACGAAGGCGCCGCCTTGATACCGCGCAGCGGGGTCGTCCGCGGCCAGCGCGGGCTGCGCTTCGACCTTTGCGCGGAAGGGTTCCGATGAATCCTTGGGCGCAAAGCCCAGCACCGCCGCGCCGCTGTTGTCCCACCAGCTGTCGCGGTTGGCCGATGCGCCATACACAATGAGGTGGCCGACGTCCGGCGTGAACAGGGCGCGGACGACGAGGTCGGTCAGGTCGTCATGGCTGAGCCAGGTGACCAGCATGCGCCGGTCCTTGGGTTCGGGAAACGACGAACCGATGCGCAGGCACACGGTCTGGATGCCGTAGCGGTCGAAATAGAAGCGGGAGAGGTTTTCGCCGTAGGCCTTGCTCAGGCCGTAATAGCCGTCGGGCCGCAGGGGCACGTTTGCGTCCAGCACCTGGCCCTGCTCGTAGAAGCCGATGACGTGGTTGGAACTGGCGAACACCACGCGCTGCACGCCATGCAGGCGGGCGGCCTCGTAGACGTTGTAGACGCCCTGGATGTTGGCGGGAAGGATTTCCTCGAACGGGCGTTCCACCGAGACGCCGCCCAGATGCACGATGGCATCCACTCCGCGCACCAGTTCCGACACGGCGGCGGCGTCGGCCAGGTTGCAGGGGATGACTTCCTCGCCCGGCTGCGCGGGCGCCATGGCGGCCACGTCCGACACGCGCAGGATGTCCGCATGGGCTTTCAATCGGGGACGCAGTACAAGGCCCAGGTTGCCGGCGGCGCCGGTCAATAACAAACGATGACACCGGGAAGATGCAGGCATGTTGCTGACAGCTCGGCTCATGACGCAACGCTCTGTGAATGGCGCGGTGGAGTGGACTTGTCTGGTACGTTATCGTACAACTGTCGCGAAGTATAATGATCGCCATTTTCCAGCGTCAAGCGCTGCGCAACCGTCTTCGGATAATCCCTGATGAACGCTCCTGTCGATACCCCTGTCCTGCCGCAGCGTCGTCCCCGCAACCTGGCGCAAGGCCTGGTCGAGAACATTTCCGAACGCATCCGCAGCGGCGAAATCCGTCCCGGCGACAAGCTTCCCACCGAATCGGCCATCATGCGTCAGTTCGGCGTCAGCCGCACGGTCGTGCGCGAGGCGCTGTCGCGGTTGCAGGCCTCGGGCCTTGTTGAAACGCATCACGGTGTGGGCACGTATGCGCTGGAACCGAGCGGGGGCGGCGATTTCCGCGTGGACCCGGCTGACATCGCCACCGTGCGCGACGTGCTGGTCCTGCTGGAACTGCGTATCTGCCTGGAAAGTGAGGCCGCGGGCCTGGCGGCCATCCGCCGCAGCGAAGACCAGTTGCAGGCGATGCGGCGGGCGCTCGATGCCTTCAAGCTGGCGCTGGACAGCGGCGGCGACACCATCACGCCGGATTTCCAGTTCCATCTGCTGGTGGCCCAGTCCACCGACAATCGCTACTTCGCGGACCTCATGGCGCATCTGGGGTCCGCCATCATTCCCCGCACCCGCATCAACTCGGCCAAGTTTGCCCACGAAGACCGCGCGGCCTATCTGGCGCGCGTGAACCTCGAGCACGAAGACATCTACAGCGCGATCACGCGGCAGGACCCCGAGGCCGCCCGCGCGGCCATGCGCACACACCTGAGCAACAGCCGCGAGCGCCTGCGCCGGGCGCAGTAGCGCTCGTGGCCTTGGTTTCTGCAAGTGTGATGTCGTACAACGTTTGAACGGTACGGGCCGCCGTCGATAAATCCAAAACCGCGTTACTCTTGGCGCGGTTATTTTTTTGATCATCGAAACGGCATGGTTTTGCGCGGCACACACGGCAGTACGCATTCTTCATGGGGGCAGGCACTGCCCCACGCGCGCGAGGGGCTGGCATGCGTCGCCTGACTCTTCGATTCATCATCGCCATCCTGGCGCTCCTGACGCTGTCGCGCTTGGGGCTGGCCTTCTGGATGTGGGACCGCGTCGAAGCGGCCGGAGGCCTCGGCCCGCTTCTCTTTGGCGGACTGCGCATCGACGTGTGTCTCTTGTCGATGGTGATCGCGCTGCCGGCGGTGTTTTCGCCGTGGTTCGGTCACCGCCCGCTTGCCGTGCGCATCACCGCCTGGTGGTTCCGCGTCTGGTGGATGCTATATGTGCTGCTGGAGGTATCGACCCCGCAGTTCATCGCCGAATACGACACGCGGCCCAACCGCCTCTACTTCATCTACCTGCTCAATCCGAAGGAAGTGGGCTCGATGCTGTGGCAGGGCTACAAGGGCGTGCTGCTTGCCGCGTTCGTGGTGCTGGTCCTTGCGGCGTGGCTGGCGGTCAAGTTCTTCCCGACGCGCTCGCGCGATTCCTTCATGGCGTGGTGGAAGCGGCCCATCGCGTCCTTCGTGATTCTGGCGCTGGTGTTCCTGGGCGCGCGCGGCACGCTGGAACACCGCCCCATCAATCCGGCCAAGGTGGCGTTCAGCTCGGACGCCATGGTGAACGCGCTGGCGCTCAATTCGTTGTACAGCGTGTTCGATGCGGCGTACCGCATGCGGGACGAGCGCTCGTCGGCCGCGATGTATCCCAAGATGGCCGTGGACGAGATGAACGCCATCGTGCGCGAGAAGGCCGGCATGACCGGCGCGCCCATGGACCCCAAGCTGCCCAGCCTGCATGAACAGAAGGCGACCGTGCGGCGGGACAAGCCGCTGAACGTGGTGATCATCCTGCAGGAAAGCCTGGGCGCGCAGTACGTGGGCAGCCTGGGCGGGCGCGACCTCACCCCGAACATCGACCGGTTGGGCAAGGAAGGCTGGATGTTCCACCGCGCCTACGCCACCGGCACGCGCTCGGTGCGCGGCATCGAAGCCGTGACGGCGGGCTTCTTGCCCAGCGTGGCCGACGCCGTGGTCAAGCTGCCGCGTTCGCAGACAGGCTTTTTCACGCTGGCGCAGTTGCTGGGCAAGCATGGCTATCACTCGCGCTTCGTGTACGGCGGCGAGTCCCACTTCGACAACATGCGCGCCTTCTTCCTGGGCAACGGCTTTGACGAGATCGTGGACCGGCCCAAGTTCGTCGACCCCGTGTTCGAAGGATCGTGGGGCGCCTCGGACGAAGACATGTTCAATCAGGTCGACCGCCTGCTGCGCGCCGATGGCGACAAGCCGGTGTTCACGCTGGCGTTCTCGGTGACCAACCATTCGCCCTGGGAATATCCGTCCGGGCGCATCCAGCCCGTGGGCGATCCGGCCACGGTGGACAACACGGTGCGCTATGCAGACTGGGCGCTGGGCCAGTTCTTTGAGAAGGCGCGCAAGGCGCCGTATTGGGACAACACGGTTTTCCTCGTCATTGCCGACCACGATTCGCGCGTGTACGGGTCCATTCCCGTGCCGGTGCGGCATTTTCAGATCCCCGCGCTGATCCTGGGCGCGGGCATCGCGCCGCGGCAGGACGATCGCCTGGTCAGCCAGATCGACATGGCCCCGACGCTGCTGTCGTTGATCGGCCTGGACAATGTGAATCCCATGCTGGGCGTGGACCTGACGCAGCGCGATCCCGACCGCGCGATGATGCAGTACGCGGACAACTTCGGTTATCTGGAGGGCGATCAGCTGCTGGTGCTGGAGCCCGCCAAGGCGCCCCGGCAGTTCAGCTACAAGGCGGCGCCGGTGGGGCAGGATGAAACGTACGCGCCGGTCGAGCCTGCGGACCCGGCCTTGACCGAGGAGGCGCTGGCGCACGCGCTGTGGGCAAGCTGGGCATACCGCGAAGAGAAGTACCGCCTGCCTTGATCCTACTCAAGCCTCATTCCGCGGGCCGATAGCACACTGGCGGCCATGACAACGCCGAACCCCTCCACGGGAGCCTCCCGCGCCGCATCCCCGGCGCTTTCGCACGCCCAACCCGCGGCGCCGCAACCGCGGCGCCGCCTGGCCATCCCCGTGCCGCGCGGCCGGCTGGCGTGGATAACCGGCGTGCTCAGCACCCTCTGGCTGGCCGTCAACACACTGTTCTGGTGCCTGCTGCTGTTCCCGGTCTCGCTGCTGAAGCTGGCGTTGCCGTTTGCCGCGGTCAGGCGGCGCATCGATCCCATTCTCAACGGCATCGCCACGGCGTGGGTATCGTGCAATACGGGCTGGTTCATGCGCATTCAGCCCCAAGCCTGGGATATCCAGGGCAATCAGGGCCTGCGCTATGCGGACTGGTATCTGGTCAATTGCAACCATCAGTCGTGGGTCGACATCTTTGTGCTGCAGTACGCGCTTAACCGGCGCATCCCGCTGCTCAAGTTCTTCCTCAAGCAGCAGCTCATCTACGTTCCCGTCATCGGACTGGCGTGGTGGGCGCTGGACTTTCCCTTCATGAAACGGCACGGCAAGACGGCCCTGCGCAAGAACCCGGATCTGGGGCGCCAGGACCAGGAAGCCGCGCGCCGCGCCTGCGCCAAGTTTTCGCTGGTGCCCACCAGCGTGATGGTATTTGCCGAAGGCACGCGTTTCAGCCCAGCCAAGAGCGCGGCGCAGGGTTCCCCGTACCGCCATCTGCTCAAGCCCAAGGCGGGCGGGCTGGCGGTGTCGTTGAATGCGATGGGCGCGCGGTTCCGTTCGATGATCGACGCGACCATCGCCTATCCGGACGGCGTGCCCAGCTTCTGGGATTTTGCCTGCGGACGCGCAGGGCAGGTGGTGGTGCGGATGCGGCAATTGCCGGTGCCGCCGGCCTTCTGCGAAGCCGATTACTCGCGCGACAAGGCGTTTCGCACCACGTTCCACCAATGGCTCGGCCAGCAGTGGCAGGCCAAGGACGACGAGATCGAGGCGCTGGTCGCGCGGCCAGGATCGTCGGCCGCCGGACGGCCGGCCCCCGGATCGCCGGCCGCCGCAAACCCTTCCTCTAGCTAGCGGGTTTGCGGCGGGCGCAGCCTTAGACGCGCGCGGGCAGCACGATGCCCGAGCATTCCCCGAAGCCGATGCGCGGATAACCCGCCTTCACGCATTCGGCGCGGATGATGATCTGGTCACCGTCCTGCAGGAACGTGCGCTTCTCGCCCCACGGCAGTTCGATTGGCGCCTTGCCGCCATTGCTCAATTCCAGCAGCGAACCTGCTTCCGCCGGGCGCGGGCCGGACAGCGTGCCGGTGCCCAGCATGTCGCCCGGTTGCAGATTGCAGCCATTGACCGTGTGATGCGTGATGAGCTGCGCCACGTTCCAGTACGCATCGCGGAAGTTGCTGCTGGACAGCTGCACCGGCGGCGTGCTTGCGGCGCGGGATTGCTCGGTGGTCATCAGCACTTGCATCTGCACGTCATAGGCGCCCTTGGCGCGGTTGGCGTCCGACGACAGGTACGGCATCGGCTGGGGTTCGCCCGCGCCGCGGTTCCATTGCGTGCGGAACGGCTCCAGCGCTTCCATCGTGACGATCCACGGCGAGATCGTGGACGCGAAGTTCTTGGACAGGAAGGGGCCGAGCGGCTGGTATTCCCAAGCCTGGATGTCGCGCGCCGACCAGTCGTTCAGGATGCACAGGCCGAACACGTGCGAATCGGCATCGGCCAGTTCGATGCGTTCACCCTGGGCGTTGCCCGTGCCCACGAAAATCCCCAGCTCCAGTTCATAGTCCAGGCGCGCGCAGGGGCCGAACTGCGGCGTTTCGCCTTCGTTGGCGGGGCGGGTCTGGCCGACGGGACGCGGGAATTTCTGATTCACGCCGATGCTGGAGGCGCGGCCGTGATAGCCGATGGGCACCCACTTGTAGTTCGGCAGCAGGGGATTGTCGGGGCGGAACTGCTTGCCCACGGCGGTGGCGTGATGCACCGAGATATAGAAGTCGGTGTAGTCGCCGATGCGGGCGGGCGTGGTGTATTCGGCGTCGGCCTGCGCGACCAGCAGCGGTTCCACGGTGGCGCGCAGGGCGGCGCCTTCGCGCAGCGCGCGCGACAGGGCCAGGCGCAGCGCGCTCCAGTGCGATTGGCCCAGGGCCATCAACGCATTCAGGCTGTCGGTGGCGCAGGCGGCCAGGGCTTCAGCGGCCAGGCCTTCGAACGGCTGCTTGCCGGCCAGCGCGGCCAGGTCCAGTATCTGGTCGCCGATGGCCACGCCGGGCCGGAAGGATTCTTGCGTGCCCTTGCGGCGGAAAGCGCCGTAGGGCAGGTTCTGCACGGAGAAATCCGACGTGTCCGAATTGGCGCTGGCGACCCAGCTCTTCAAGGACGGGTCGTGGGTTTCGTTGATGGTGGTCATGGCTGCGTGTCTCGGTCAGTGTGGTTATGGGAGCCGGCCGGGCGCACGGGCCTGCCGCGCGCCGGATGCATGAAACGCCAAACGGCGATGCGCTCTTCGCGCATCGCCGCCGGCAATGAAGGCTGACGCGGTCGCGTCACGCCTTCTTGGGATCGAAGTGCTTTGCGATGCCCTGCCAGCACCGGTAGTAATCGCCCTGCAATTCTACCGACGCCAGCGCCTGCTCCGTCGGGCGGATCACGCGGCGGGTCTCGAACATGAACGCCATCGTGTCGCGGATGTAATGCGCTTTGCTGGTGTCCGCATGCGAGGCCTTCTCGAACGTCTCGGCATCGGGGCCGTGGCCGCTCATGCAGTTGTGCAGGCTGGCGCCGCCCGGCGCGAAGCCATCGGCCTTGGCGTCGTACACGCCCTGGATCAGGCCCATGAATTCGCTGGCGATGTTGCGGTGGAACCAGGGCGGACGGAACGTGTTCTCCATGGCCAGGATGCGCGGCGGGAAGATCGCGAAGTCCATGTTGGCCGTGCCCGGGGTGTCCGACGGCGCCGTCAGCACCGTGAAGATCGACGGATCCGGATGGTCGAAGCTGATCGAGCCGACGGTGTTGAAGTTGCGCAGGTCGTATTTGTAGGGGGCGTGCGTGCCATGCCAGGCCACCACGTTCAGCGGCGAGTGGTCGATCGAGGCGCGCCAGAAGCCGCCGGTGAACTTGGCGATCAGTTCAAAGTCGCCGTCCACGTCTTCGTACCAGGCCACGGGTGTCTTAAAGTCGCGCGCGTTGGCCAGACAGTTCGAGCCGATCGGCCCCAGTTCCGGCAGACGCAGCGCCGCGCCAAAGTTCTCGAGCATGTAGCCGCGCGCCGTGCCGTCCAGCAGCTCCACGCGGAACCGCACGCCGCGCGGAATGACGGCAATCTCCAGCGGTTCCAGGTCGATCAGCCCCAGTTCGGTGGCCAGGCGCAGACGGCCCTGTTGCGGCACCAGCAGCAGCTCGCCGTCGGCGTTGTAGAAATAACGGCCCTGCATCGAGCGGTTGGCCGCGTACAGATGGATGCCCACGCCGCCCTGTTCGTCGGGGCCGCCATTGCCGCCCCACGTCTTTACGCCTTCCAGGAAATCCGTGGGCGCGTCAGGAATCGGCATCGGGCTCCAGCGCAGCTGGTTCGGCGTGACGGGGCCGTGGCCGAACGTGCTCAACCAACCGGTGGCGCCGTCGAAGGCTTCAAAGGGCTTGTGCTGCGCGCCCGGACGGATCCGGTACAGCCATGAGCGGCGGTTCTCGGCGCGGGGCGCGGTGAAGGCCGTGCCGGAAAGCTGCTCGGCGTACAGGCCGTAGGGACATTGCTGCGGCGAATTGCGGCCGATGGGCAGGGCGCCGGGCAAGGCCTCGGTGGCGCAATCGTTGCCGAAGCCGGTCTGGTATTGCAGTTCCATGGAATCCTCCTGGGGCGGCGGGCGCGGTGCTTGGCCGCGCGGCTTGGTGTGGTGGCCGGCGCGGGCGTTGCCCGAGCCGATGTGCCATTGTCGGAAAAAATCCCTGTTGCGGCTACGGGAATGCAAAAATAGCGACTATAAATTTTGTGAATAGTAGGGAGGCCAAATGGCCGAGTTGCGCGACGTCGACCTGAACCTGTTGCTGCTGTTTCAACACCTGCTCGAAGACCGCAACCTGTCGGCGGTGGCGCGGCGCATGGATCTGTCGCAGCCGGCGGTCAGCAATGCCTTGCGGCGCCTGCGCACGGCGTTCGGCGACGAACTCTTTGTGCGCACGGCGCAGGGCATGCTGCCCACGCCGCGGGCCCAGCGGCTGGCCGGACCCGTCAGCGAAGCGCTGGGCCTGCTGTCGCAGGCGTTGCAGGACCAGGACGTGTTCGATGCGGCCACCAGCAACCGGCGCTTTCGCGTGGCCATGACGGACGTCGGCGAAATCCACTTCATGCCGCGCCTCATGGAAGTCTGTGTCCAGAAGGCGCCGCAGGTCCGGATTGACTCCGTGCGCGTGCTGGGCCCCGACCTGCCGCGCGAGATGGAGTCGGGCCGGGTGGACTTGGCGATCGGGGCGTTCGATGAAATGGGGGCGGGCTCGCTGCAGCGGATGCTGTTTCGCCAGGGCTACGCCACGCTCTTTCGCCAGGCGCATCCCACCGCGCATGCGGGCATGGGGATCAAGGCGTTTCGCGCGGAACGTCACCTCATCGTGTCGCGCGCGGCGCCCTATGGACAGGTCAACCAGTCGATGGAACGGGCGGGGGTGGACTTGGCCGAGCATTTCAGCGTGCCGCATTTTTCCGCGGTGCCCTACATCGTCAGCGCCACCGACCTCTTGGCGACCGTGCCGGAAAAGCTGGCAGCCAGCGCCGCCGCGCCGTTCGGCTTGCGTTTCATGACGCCGCCGCTCAAGGTGCCGGCGCTGCAGACCAACCTGTACTGGCAGCGCCGGGTGGACCGCGACGGCGGCAATCAGTGGCTGCGCGCCCTGATCGTCAACACCTTCGCGGTCGGTTCCTAGCGGCCCGCGTGGCGCCGCGCCGTGATGGCGGGGCCGGCCTCTCAGGCCGTCTGCGTCACGGAAGCGCGGGCGTGATGCAAGGCTTCCTTCAGCAGCGCCAGATCGCCCAGGTGATTGGCCAAGAGCAGGATCAGCGCCGCATTCAGCTCCTGGCTCTGCTCGTTGGACAGGTCGCGGTGGGCGTCGATCAGCGCTTCGTAGAAGTCGTCCGGCGCGGCGAGGTTGGTGTCGGTGATAAGCATGGGGATAACCTCAGAAATCACGCGCGGCCCGTCGCGCGATGAACGGCGGCGGCGACGGCGTCGGGTTCGAAGGCGCGCCAGCGCGCGGCGATGTGCTGATCGGGGCGGATCAGGTAGGCGGTGCCCGCCTGCGCGTCGTAGCGCTTGGCCAGGCAGCCTTCGCTGTCCCGCACCACCGCCACCTCGGCGGGTAGCGCGGTCACGTCGCACTGCGCATCGGCCACCAGCACGGCCTTGACGGGCACCGGCGCCATGCGCAGCGCCTGCAACGCCGCCAGCGTCTCGCGGGCGGGCAGCGTGGCGCCGCAGAACACCGCCAGCACAAACTCGCCATCCAGCTGCGACAGCCACCAGCCCGGTTCACCCTGCAATTGCATCGGCGCATCCAGCGCCACCGCGCCCGGCACCATGCGGCCGGTGAAGGCATCGGCGTCCGGCGTGTTCAGCGGCGATCCGGCATAGGTGGCCGGCAGCGACAGGCGGCCGCTATTCACCAGCGACCGCGCGAACGGATGGTCCTTGGCCAGATTGAGCACCGCATTGCGGAAGCTGCGGCTGATCTCGCTCTTGGGCGTGATGAAGTCGGTGGCGCGCGACGAGTTCAGGATATTTTCGTCGGCGGCGAACTCGCGTTCGGCGCTGTAGGTGTCGATCAGCGTGTCGGGCGCAAGCCCCGCCAGCACCAGCTTGAGCTTCCAGGCCAGGTTCTCGGCGTCCTGCACGCCGCTGTTGGCGCCGCGCGCGCCGAACGGCGACACGCGATGCGCGGCGTCGCCCGCGAAGACGATGCGGCCGTGGCGGAACTTGTCCATGCGTTCGCACGCAAAGGTGTAGACGCTGACCCATTCCAGGTCGAACTGCGCGTCCGGCCCGAGCAGCGCCCGGATGCGGGGCAGCACGTTCTCCGGCTTGACGGCTTCGACGGGGTCCGCATTCCAGCCCAGCTGGAAGTCGATGCGCCAGACATTGTCGGGCTGCCGGTGCAGCAGCACGGATTGGTTGGGGTGAAAGGGCGGGTCGAACCAGAACCAGCGCTCGGACGGGAAATCCGCCGTCATCTTGACGTCGGCAATCAGGAACCGGTCGCGGAAGATGCGGCCGTGGCTTTCCTGGCCGATGAGCTTGCGCACGGGCGAGCGCGCGCCGTCGCAGGCGATCAGCCAATCGGCATGCAGCGAGTACGGGCCTTCCGGCGTTTCCACGGTCAGCGTCACGCCATCGTCGCCTTGCATGACGCCGGCGACCTTGTTCTTCCAGCGCAGCTCGATGTTGGGCTGCTGGCGGGCCGCTTCGTACAGATAGCCTTCGGCGTAGTACTGCTGCAGGTTGATGAACGCCGGACGCCGGTGGCCGGGCTCGGGCAGCAGGTCAAAACGCCACACTTCCTGCTCGCGGAAAAACACCTTACCCACGTTCCACGACACGCCCTTGTCGATCATGCGCTGGCCCACGCCCAGGCGGTCCCAGATTTCCAGCGTGCGCTTGGAAAAGCAGATGGCGCGCGATCCGGTGGACAGCCGGTAGTCGTCGTCCAGCACCACCACGTGCACGCCTTGACGCGCCAGGTCCAGCGCCGTGGTCAGGCCGACGGGGCCGGCGCCCACCACCACGACCTGATGGCGCGCCAGGCTGGCCGCCGTCTGGTCCGCGTGCTTTTCATAGGCGAACTCCATCGCCTGAAAGTCGATGTCTCCCACGGTTGTCTCCTGTGTGGGTCATTTTCTAGTTATGCGGACACGCTGCGCCGCAAGGGGTCGCGCGTGTCCGGTTCTTGCTTGTCGAGGCAGGGTGGGGGGATCAGCCTTCCAGCTGCGCCCACATTTCCAGGTCGCGCTTGTCGGTCCAGATGCGCGGGTGCGTGTGGCCCGTGGCTTCGTCGTAGGCGCGCGACACGTCGAACGGCATGCAGTGGTCGAAGATCACCCAGTCGCTGTAGCGCGGCTTCATGAAGTCGTAGACCTCGCGGTAGATCGTCTTCAGGTCCTTGCCTTCGGCCACGCCGCGGTTCACGGCGCCGTACAGGTCCGTCAGGAAGGCGCGCGTGCCGGCCAGGCCCTGGCGCACTTCGGTGGCGTTCTTGAGGGCGGGGCCGCGGCCCGGGACCATCTTTTCGGCTTCAAAGCCCGCCAGCGCGTCCAGCGTGGTGGGCCAATCGCGGAAGTAGGCGTCGCCGCAGTAGGGCGTGGACTGGTATTCGACCAGGTCGCCGGCGAACAGGATCTTCTGTTCGGGCAGCCAGGCAATGGTGTCGCCCTTGGTGTGGCCGCGGCCGACCTGCAGCAGCTTGACTTCCAGGTTGCCCAGGTTGACCGTCATCTCGCCCTTGAACGTCATGGTCGGCCAGACCAGGCCCGGCGGAATCGACTCGGCGTTGCGGAACAGGCGCGGAAAACGACCGATCTCGCTGGCCTTGTCCTGCTCGCCGCGTTCGGCGATCAGGTCGTAGGTATCGCGGCTGGCCAGGATTTCCTGGGCGTTGTAGGCCGAGGCGCCGAACACGCGCACGGCGTGATAGTGCGACAGCAGGATGTACTTGATGGGCTTGTCCGTCACCTCGCGGATGCGGCGGATCACGTCTTCGGCCATCACCGGCGTGGCTTGGGTGTCGATCACCATGACGGCCTCGTCGCCGATGATCACGCCCGTGTTAGGGTCGCCTTCGGCCGTGTAGGCATAGGCGTTGTCGGACAGCTTTTCGAACGAGACGACCTTGTCGTCCAGGTCCGCGTGCGAGGCGAATTGCTTGCTCATGGAGGCTCCTTCCACTTTTCTAGGAATAGGGTGTGTGGAAGGAAATATAGTCCCGCGTTAGTTTTCGTGCAATACGTTTGCTATAAACGAATTCCCGAGTTGTAACGGCGATTTCGCCATGCGCGTCGTCACGTCGCCCATCAGTTCCGTTGGCATTTTGGGCAGTAGTAAGTCGCGCGCTGGCCCTGGACAAAGCGGCGGATCGGCGTGCCGCAGACCCGGCAGGGCAGCCCTTCGCGCTCGTACACGGCCGCGTGAATCTCGAAGTAGGCGCCCGGTTCGCCGCTGGCGCCCACGTAGTCGCGCAGGGTGCTGCCGCCGGAGGTGAGGGCGTCGGCCAGCGTGGCCCGCACCATGTCGGCCAGGCGCTCGCAACGGGCCAGCGACAGCTTGTTGGCCGGCGTCTTCGGGTTGATGCGCGCGCGAAAGAGGCTTTCCGACGCATAGATGTTGCCCACCCCCACGACCGCCATGCCGGCCAGCAGCACCTGCTTGACGGCGGCGCCGTGGTTCTTGAAGTGCCGGTGCAGCCAGGCGCCGTCAAAGCGCGGGTCGAAGGGTTCGATGCCCAGCTTGGCCAGCAGCGGGTGGGCTTCGAGGGGGCCGTCGGCGTCGTCGTGCCACAGCACGGCGCCGAATCGGCGCGGATCGTGCAGGCGCAGGACCGCGCCATCGAAGATCCATTCGACATGGTCGTGCTTGCGCAGGAATTCACCGGGCGCCACGCTGCGCAGGGAGCCCGACATGCCCAGATGCACGATCTGGGTGCCATGTTCGAAGCGCAGGAGCAGGTACTTGCCGCGCCGCGCGCATTCCAGCACGGTGCGTCCGCCGATCAGGGACGGCAGCTCCGGCGGGATGGGCCAACGCATGCGGGGTTCGTGAACGACCAGTCGCGATAGCGTCTGGCCGGTGATGATGGCGTCGATTCCTCGGCGCGTGGTTTCGACTTCAGGCAGTTCCGGCATGAGCCAGTGTAAGATCATCAATTGCGTGTACGAAGATTGTGCCATCAACCGGACGGGCCGCGTGAAGTCGTCTTTTAAACAAATGAATATCGGGATCGCCGCGTTGGGGCTTGCGCTGGCAGCAATCATGGCCCCGCCGGCCCAGGCCGCCGACGGCCGGACGCGTGACGCGACGGGTCCACGGATGGCTCCCCAGAACCGCCAGCCTGAAACCGAAGTCATCCGCCTGCGCCCAGGTCAATTGCCTTACGTGTCGCTGACCGGCGATATCTTCTACCGCGTACTGGCTTCCGAGATCGCCGCCCAACGGGGCATGTACGGCACCGCCGCCACCACCATGGTCGGTCTGGCCCGCGACACCGGCGATCCCCGCCTTGCCCGCCGCGGCCTCGAGTTCCAGCTTGCCGGGGGCAATCTGCCCGGAGCGCTGGATGCCGCCCGCGTCTGGGCCCGTCTGGCTCCCAACGACATCGAAGCCAGCTCCACCGAACTGGCGCTGGCCGCCGCCAATGGCCAGACCAAGGGCCTGGCCCAAGCGCTGCGCAAACGCATCGATTCCTCGCGCGACAAGCCGGCCGCCATCGGCCAGGCGCTTGCCGTGCTCAGCCGCCTGAACGACCGCCGCCTTGCACTGCGCATCCTGGACGAATCCCTGAGCGACAGCGTGCGCAAGCTGCCCGCCGCGCACCTTGCGCTGGCCGACGTGGCTTCCGCCGCCGGCGACTACGAGCGCGCCGCCCAGGAATCTCGCGCCGCGCTGGCCGCCGACCCCAAATCCGAAGGCGCCGCCCAGCGCGTGCTGGAGTACGGCTCCAAGGTCGATCCCAAGCGCGCTCAGACCGAGGCCCGCGCCTTCATCAACCGCAATCCCGGCGCGCGCAAGGTCCGCCTGATGCTGGCCGGCCAGCTGGCCGACAGCGGCGACTACGACGCCGCCCTGGCCGAGCTTCAGGCCATGTCGCGTCGTTCGCCCGAGGATTTCGACCTGCTCTTCATGCAGGCCCAACTGGCCTACAAGTCCGGACAACTCGCGCAGGCCAAGACCCTGCTGCAGCAGTATCTGGACGTCCAGAACCAGCGCCAGCGAGCCACGGTGCCCGGCGCCACCGACGCCGGAGCGGCTGCCGCCGATGCGCACGTGCTGCTCGCGCGCATCGCCGAAGACCAGGGCCGCTACGACGAAGCCATCGCCGAACTCGGCCGTATCGACGACCCCACGCTGCGCTATTCCGTGCGCATGCGCCAGGCCGCGCTGCGCGCCAAGAGCGGCCGCGTGGACGACGCGCTGGCCATGATCGACTCGGCCGGCCCGCAGGACGAAGAAGAACGCGCCCTGGGTTCGCTGACCAAGGCGCAGATCCTGCGCGATGCCGACCGCATCGGTCAGGCGGTCACTGCCCTGGAAGCCGCGGACCAGGCGCTGCCGGACACGGTTGAGATCAAATACGAACTGGCGATGCTGTACGAACGCCAGAACCGTCTGGCCGACCTGGAGCGCATGCTGCGCCAGGTCATCGCCCTGGATCCGGACCATGCCCACGCGTACAACGCGCTGGGCTACACGCTGGCCGACCACAACCAGCGCCTGCCCGAAGCCCTCGATCTCATCACGCAGGCGCTGGAGCTCTCGCCCAACGATCCGTTCATCCTCGATAGCATGGGCTGGGTCAAGTTCCGCATGGGTGACACCATTGCGGCGGCGGACTACCTGCGCCGCGCCTACAGTGTGCGTCCCGAAGCCGACATCGCGGCCCATCTGGCCGAGGTGCTTTGGGCGCAGGGCAAGCGCGATCAGGCCACGGACCTGCTGCGCGCCGCCTTGCAGAAGGATCCCAAGAACAAGACGGTCCAGGACGTCGTGAAGCGTCTGGGGGTCAATCTGTGACGGCAGTCTTTGCAGGATTTCGCGGCGCGGCGTCCGGCCTGCGCTGGGTGGCGCTGGCGCTGCTTGCCTTCACGCTTGCCGCCTGCACGTCCTTGCCCAAGCCCATCGAAGGGGCCGGCGACGACGCGTTCTCGCGCATTGGCCGCTTTGCCATCACCGTCAACGAAGAAGGCGGCAAGCAGAATGCCGTGCAGGGCGGCTTCTCGTGGTCCGACGATGGGCGCCGCTATGTGCTGGACCTGACCAACCCGCTGGGGTCGACCGAAGCCCGCGTGGAAGGCCGCCCCGGCGCCGCCAGCCTCACCAAGGCCGACGGCACGCGCCTGGTCGCCGACAACCCCGATGCGCTCGCCGAGGACGCCCTGGGCAGCAGCATGCCCGTGTCGGGCTTGCGCGACTGGCTGCGCGGCAAGCTGGCGGCAGATCCGCAGGCCTCTGACGTCAAGCGCGACGAATTGGGCCGCCCCATCGCCTTCGAGCAGGGCGGCTGGCGCGCCAACCTCTCCCGCTACGACGAAAAAGGGCCCCAGCTTCTCGTGCTGGAGCGTCTGGAGCCGGGCCGCCGGATCCTCGTCCGGCTGGTCGTGAATCAATCCTGATCCCGTGCGGCTTTACGGCCGCACGGTGCATCCGGCGTCATCGAATACGGGTTAACCCTTATCACACTGCTGGATTTCCAATCAAGCGAATAAGCGCCGCAAAACGGGGCGTGTTACCGCTTGAAATATATTGCCTTGACTGAATAATTCTCCCTGCCTTAGCGCGAGGTACTTACGCGCAGCAGCAATCGGGGTCGACGCGAGTCTGCCGCCCACCCTTTTGGAGAATGGCCATGTTCAGGAACACCCGCATCGCGACGGTGCTATTGGGAATCATCGCGATCTTTTTCACCTTCCAGCTGGTGATCGGCGCAATGGGCTTTGCCGCCCTGCGCCAGACCAACCAGGATGTCGCGCAGCTCTATCGCCTGTCGCAGCAGCAGGTCAACGCGGTGAACGCCGCTTCGCTGTCGCTGGTTGCGGCGCGTACCGACCTCAGTCGCTACGCCACCCGCGTCGCGCAAGGCAACACCGACGACAAGACCTCGCTCGTCGCGGCGCGCCAGCGCATCGTGTCGGCCGACCGTGCCTTCCAGGGCTTTTCCAGCGGCCTGACCGCCGAGGAAAAAGCGGAATCGGCCGCCATCATCGACGCCTACACCAAGCTCAGCACCAACCTGCAGAACGTGGGCCGAGTCCTTGAAGCGGGCGACATGGAGGCCTACTTCAAGCAAGGCACGCAGTCGGTGCAAGAGCGCCTGGTGAGTGAGCGAGATGCGTTCATCCAGCGCGCCGAGGCCACCGGCCAGGCGGTCATGGACGAAATCTCCATGTTCAACTCGCTCTTCACCGGGCTGCTCGCCGGTATTCTGGCGCTGGGCCTGCTGGTGGCCGTGGGCGCCCACGTGCTGATCCGCCGCATGATCGTGCGTCCGCTGGTCGAGGCGGGCGAGGTCTTTCGCCGCATCGCCGAAGGCGACCTGACGCGTCGCGTCGCCGACTTCGGCAAGAACGAAATCGGCGCGCTGCTCAGCGCGCTCAAGGGCATGCAGGACAGCCTGGTGCGCACCGTGTCGGCCGTGCGCCGCGGCGTCGACGAAATCAACGTCGGCGCGCGCGAGATCTCCTCGGGCAACACCGATCTTTCCAGCCGCACCGAAGAGCAGGCCGCCTCGCTCGAGGAAACCGCGGCCAGCATGGAAGAGCTGGCCACCACCGTGAAGCAGAACGCCGACACCGCGCGTGAAGCCAACCGCATGGTCGCCGCGTCCGAGGCCGTCGCGCAGCGCGGCGGGCAAGCTGTCTCCAGCGTGGTCGAAACGATGCGCGCCATTTCGGGCAGCTCGTCGCGCATCGCCGACATCGTGGGCGTGATCGATGGCATCGCATTCCAGACCAACATCCTGGCGCTGAACGCGGCGGTGGAAGCCGCACGCGCGGGCGAGCAGGGCAAGGGCTTTGCCGTCGTCGCCAGCGAAGTGCGCACGCTGGCGCAACGCAGCGCCGCGGCCGCCAAGGAAATCAAGCAGCTCATCGAAGACTCCGCGCAGAAGGTCGGGGTGGGTTCGGAGCAGGTTGAAAACGCAGGCGCCACGATGCGCGAGATCGTCGAGTCCGTGCAGCGCGTGACCAGCTTGATGGCCGAGATTTCGGCCGCTTCCGAAGAGCAGGCCACTGGCATCGACCAGGTCAACCGCGCCGTGTCGCAGATGGATAGCGTGACGCAGCAAAACGCCGCGCTCGTCGAAGAGGCGGCCGCTGCGGCCGGTGCGCTGGAAGAGCAGGCGCGCCAACTGGCCGGCGCCGTGTCGGTCTTCAAGCTGCCCGACGGTCAGGTCATCGACGCGCCCGCAGCCAGGCTGGGCGCCAGCATGACGCCGCAACTCGCGTAACGTCACCTCGCAGTTCCGCCATCAGCGCGTGTCCGCACGCGTTGGGCGCACGGGCCGGCCCGCCAGTTTTCCTGGCGCGCCGGCCCGTCTCGCTAGAATGACGGAATCCTTTCGCACCGGTTGTCTTTCGTGACTCTCTACGACGTTCCCGCTCCCGCCAAGCTGAATCTCTTTCTGCACGTCGTGGGCCGCCGCGCCGACGGCTATCACCTGCTGCAGACCGTGTTCCGCTTCATCGATCTGTGCGACACGCTGCACTTCGAGGTGCGCGCCGATGGTGTCATCAGCCGCGCCACCGACCTGCCGGGCGTCCCGGAAGATGAGGACCTCACCGTGCGCGCCGCGCGCGCGCTGCAAAAGGCCACGGGCACGCGGCAGGGCGCGCAGATCAGCCTTGAAAAACGCATCCCGCAAGGCGGCGGCCTGGGCGGCGGGTCCAGCGATGCGGCATCGGTCCTGATCGCATTGAACAGGTTGTGGAACACGGGACTGTCCCGTCAGGAACTCATGGCGCTGGCGTTGCCGCTGGGCGCGGACGTGCCCGTCTTCGTCTTCGGCCAGTCGGCATTCGCGCAGGGTATTGGCGAAGATCTCACGGCCGTGACGCTGCCCGAACGCGCCTATCTGGTGGCGCAGCCGGATGCCAGCGTGCCGACCGTTGGCATTTTTTCCGCACCCGATTTGACAAGGGATTCTTCTTACATCACAATAGCGGACTTTCTTGCTTCGCAAACATTTTTGCCTAGCGAATCCGGCGGTAAGTTTGCCAAAGGATGCGCGCTTTACGGAAGAAATGATTTGGAGCCGGTGGTCTACCGTCTTTATCCTGAAGTACTTGGGGCATCGCGGTGGCTTGCTGAACGGGGTTTCCCTGTTCGCATGTCGGGATCAGGCGCATGTTTATTCGCCGAATTTTCCGAAACATCGCAGGCCGTTTTGGCAGAACAAGAAATAACCGCTATAATGCGCGGCGCTGATAAAACATTCAGCCAAACGCATCCACGGTTTCGGTTAGTGCAGGCATGTACTGGGTTAGCTGAACATCCGTTGCGGAATTGGATTGCAAGATAGTTGGGGAGTCGCCAAGCTGGTTAAGGCACCGGATTTTGATTCCGGCATGCGAAGGTTCGAATCCTTCCTCCCCAGCCAACCGAATACATAAAAAAGCTGTTGAACACGCCTGTAAGACACTGGCCCGGGTTCAGCAGCTTTTTTATTTTCCGGATTCGCTGGTGCAAGTTGAATGTGCTGCACTAGGTCTCACCCGCAGGTACCACCCCGCATCACTCGTTAGTGTCTCAAACGACCATCGCATCATCCATCATGGCAAACGATAGCTTCATGATTTTCACGGGCACCGCCAACACTCGGCTGGCCGTGGACGTAGTCAACCACCTCGATATGTCCCTGGGAAAGATGACCGTCGGTCGTTTTTCGGACGGCGAGGTGATGGTCGAGATCAACGAGAACGTGCGCGGCAAGGACGTCTTCGTCCTGCAGCCCACCTGTGCGCCCACCAACGACAACCTGATGGAAATCATGGTGATGGTCGATGCCCTGCGCCGCGCGTCGGCCGGCCGCATCACCGCCGCGATTCCCTACTTTGGCTATGCCCGCCAGGACCGCCGCCCGCGTTCGGCGCGTGTGGCCATCTCGGCCAAGGTCGTGGCCAACATGCTGCAGGTCGCTGGCGTTGACCGCGTCCTGACCATGGACCTTCACGCCGACCAGATCCAGGGTTTCTTCGACATTCCCGTGGACAACATCTACGCCGGTCCGATCCTGCTGGGCGACATCTGGCGCCGCAATTTCTCGAACCTGGTCGTGGTGTCTCCGGACATCGGCGGCGTGGTTCGTGCCCGCGCGCTGGCCAAGCAGCTCGAAGCCGATCTGGCCATCATCGACAAGCGCCGTCCGCGCGCCAACGTGTCGGAAGTGATGAACATCATCGGTGAAGTCGACGGCCGCACCTGCATCATCATGGACGACATGGTCGACACCGCCGGCACGCTGTGCAAGGCGGCCCAGGCCCTGAAAGACCGCGGCGCCGGCGCCGTTTACGCCTATTGCACGCACCCCGTGCTGTCGGGCGGCGCCATCGACCGCATCGAAGCGTCGGAACTCGACGAACTCGTCGTCACCGACACCATTCCGCTCTCCGAGCAAGGCCAGGCCAGCAGCAAGATCCGCCAGCTGTCGTGCGCCGCGCTGCTGGGCGAGACCATCCTGCGTATTTCCAACGCCGAATCGGTCAGCTCGCTGTTCGTCGATTGACGCGTTCGCGTCGATCGGATCACAGCCCGAATTTCCAGTTATTTGCGCCTTGCTGGTCGCGGCAAGGTGCAAACAAGCACGGCGCGCCCTTTGCGCGCCGTGATTTCAACCGGTGAAGTCTCTTCACCTTTATTGTTTCGGAGTTATCCATGAAATTTACCGCCACTGCGCGTAGCGTCCAGGGTTCGAGTGCGAGCCGCCGCCTGCGCCGCGCGGGCCGCGTTCCCGCCATTGTTTATGGTGGTACGGCTGCCCCCCTGAACATCGAACTCGACCACAACGAGATCTACCACGCGCTGCGCAAGGAAGAATTCCACGCATCGATCCTGCAAATGCAGCTCGAAGGCGCCAAGGATGAGCAAGTTCTGCTGCGTTCGGTTCAATGGCACGCCTACAAGCCGCAAGTCCTGCACGTGGACTTCCAGCGCGTCGACGCCAACCAAGCCCTGCGCACCAAGGTGCCGCTGCACTTCGTGAACGCTGAAATCTCGCCGGCCGTGAAGCTGAGCGGTGCGATCATCAGCCACGTGACGACCGAACTGGAAATCACCTGCCTGCCGTCGGCGCTGCCCCAGTTCATCGAAGTCAACCTGGCTGACGTGCTGGCCGGCGGTTCGATCCACCTGGCCGACATCAAGCTGCCCATGGGCGTGACCTACGTCCCCCACGGCGGTGAAGACAACCCCCTGCTGGCCGCCGCGGTCACCAAGGGTGGCGCTGCCGCTGCCGACGAAGCCGAAGAAGCTGCTCCGGCCGCCTAAGTCCTGCCGGAAAGCCCTTGCGGCTTTCCCGCGGCTTACGCCCGAAACCCTGCGTGTGCATTTGCATGCGCAGGGTTTTTTGGTTTAAACACCCCCATCATGTCTACTCCCATACGCCTCATCGTGGGACTGGGTAATCCAGGTCCCGACTACGAAACCACCCGGCACAACGCCGGCTTCTGGCTGGCCGACCATCTGGCGGACGATCTGCGCACTTCTTTTGCGCTCGAGAAGTCTTTTTTCGGCATGGTGGCCAAATCACGCCAGGGCGCGGACAACATCCTGCTGCTCAAGCCCACCACCTACATGAACCGTTCCGGCCAGGCGGTCGGCGCGCTGGCCCGCTTTTACAAGCTGACGCCGGAAGAAGTGCTGGTGCTGCACGACGAACTGGACCTCATGCCCGGACAGGTCAAGCTCAAGCAGGGCGGCGGCCACGCCGGTCACAACGGCCTGAAGGACATCCAGGCCGCGCTGGGCAGCCCCAACTTCTGGCGCCTTCGCATCGGCATCGGCCATCCGCGCACGCTGGGTCTCGCCCAACAGGTCGCCGACTTCGTGCTGCACCCCCCGCGCCGCGAGGAACAAAAGGAAATCGAAGCCGTCATCGACCGCTGCCGCGCCGTCGTGCCCGCCATGCTGGCAGGCGACTTCGCGCTGGCCACCCGCCAGCTGCATAGCGGCAACGAGTCCTGATGAAACCAGGCCCGTCCACCCGGAAGCTGCGCTTTCGCAGCGAGATCGCCGACTTCTGGCGCTTCATCCGCCATCCGCATCCGGTGTCGCGGCTGCCGTGCCGCGCCTGCGGCAGCGGGCTCGCCGCCGACTGGTGGCCGGGCATCGGGCCGGGGCGCCTTCTGGCCTGGGCCGCCGTGCTGTGGGCGATCAACCTCTTCGCGCTGGGCCCCGTGGCCGTGGCCGCCGCCGGGCTGGGCGGCGTGACGCATCGGCTCGATCCGCACAACATTCCCTGGCTGACCGCAGTGCTGTGGGCGCCGCTGGTCGAGGAAATGCTGTTCCGCTACGGACTGCGCCGGCCGCGCCAGGCCTTGTGGCTCATCCCCGCGCTGGTGCCGGTCGTGCTGTGGGGCCCCAAGCTCTGGACGGGACTGCTGCTGGCCGCGTTCATTTTGCTGGCGGTGTGGGGGCTGCGCGCACGTCCTGAGCCGCTCAAAGGCTGGGACACCAACTGGCGCAGGTATTACCTGCAGCACTTCGGCGTCGTGTTCCATCTGGTCGCGCTGACGTTTGCCGCGGTGCATCTGACCAACTTTGTCTACAACAAGACGCCGTACTGGCTGCTGCCGCTGCTGGTGCTGCCGCAATGGCTGACCGGCCTCGTGCTGGGCTGGATGCGCGTGCGCCGCGGCATCGGAGCCGCGATCCTGCTGCATTCCGTGTTCAACGCCGGCCCCATCCTGATGATCTGGCTGGTCATGCGCTACGCGCCGGCCGCGGCCGGTTAAGGCTTCGGGCCGGGGCGCGCGGCCTGAAGGCAAGGGCGCATGTCCGGTAGCGATGTCAGCGTCGTTTCGCCGGCGGCGTCCTCGGGGCCGCATCACGTCCGCCAGGAAGGCGTCGTTTCACCCCGCCGGGGTAAACTACGCCGTTAACGCTCAATACCGTACTTACACAGGATTCCCATGGCTCTGCAATGCGGCATCGTCGGCCTGCCCAACGTTGGCAAATCGACACTCTTCAACGCTCTGACCCGCGCCGGCATCGCCGCCGAGAACTATCCGTTCTGCACCATCGAGCCCAACGTCGGCGTCGTCGAAGTGCCGGATCCGCGCCTGCAGAAGCTGGCCGAAATCGTCAAGCCCGAACGCATCCTGTCCGCCACCGTCGAATTCGTCGACATCGCGGGCCTGGTCGCCGGCGCGAGCAAGGGCGAAGGCCTGGGCAACCAGTTCCTCTCGCACATCCGCGAAACCGACGCCATCGTCAACGTCGTGCGCTGCTTCGAAGATCCCAACGTGATCCACGTCGCCGGCAAGGTCGACCCGATCGCCGACATCGAAGTCATCGAAACCGAACTGGCCCTGGCCGACCTGCAGACCGCCGAAAAGGCGCTGCAACGCCACCAGAAGACCGCACGTTCGGGCGACAAGGAATCGCAACGCCTCGTGGCCGTGCTGGAAAAGTGCGTCGCCCAGCTCAACGAAGCCAAGCCTATCCGCTCGCTGGACCTGACGACCGAAGAAAAGGCCGACATCGCCCAGCTCTGCTTCATCACCGCCAAGCGCGCGATGTATGTGGGCAACGTCGCTGACGACGGCTTCACCAACAACCCGCTGCTCGACCGCCTGACCGAATTCGCCGCCGCCCGCAACGCGCCCGTGGTCGCGATTTGCGCCGCCATCGAATCCGAAATCGTCGACCTCGACGACGCCGACCGCGAAGCCTTCCTGAAGGACATGGGCATGGAAGAACCGGGCCTGAACCGCCTGATCCGCGCCGCCTTCAAGCTGCTGGGCCTGCAAACCTACTTCACCGCCGGCGTGAAGGAAGTGCGCGCCTGGACCGTGCCCATCGGCGCTACCGCGCCCCAGGCCGCCGGCGTCATCCACACCGACTTCGAACGCGGCTTCATCCGCGCGCAAACGATCTCGTACGAGGACTACATCACGTACAAGGGCGAGCAGGGCGCGAAGGAAGCGGGCAAGATGCGCGCGGAAGGCAAGGAATACATCGTGCAGGATGGCGATGTGATGAATTTCTTGTTTAACGTCTGATCTTTCTTCGTACGGTTGGATGCGCTGCTAAGCGCATGGCAGTCGCTCGGGCAGCGCCCGTGCGGCTGCATCCCAAGTTGGAAATGGGGTACCGCGGTGATCACCGCGAAGCGTCGGCATGACACTTCTATCTATTGGGTGCACGTACATTGAGCCACGGCGGCAGCAACTGCACGCCTCTCGACCGCGATCCTCCGGATTGCGCAGCTCATCCGGAACTCTTTTTTCCGCTTACGTGTTCGACGACGTCACTTCTATTCGTCGCGATTGCGTTCGCCTAGCCGAGCCTGCGCGCATTGCTCGCTGCGTCGTGGGAGTCTCGCCGGACAATCACGCAAAGCGAGACCGGCTGTTCCCGGGCAGAGAAATATTGAACAATCACGGGAAGTGAATCGGCCGATACAGGCTCGTAAGAGACAATCGTGTCCGTGCCGCCCTGATTCCAAACCCAGCAGACAACGCAGAGCCGTGCCCACCGGGCCGGCAGCCATGATGGATACTCAAGTGACAAGCATCGATGCAAACATCGAGCGATTTATCAACGCACTCGAAGTAATGGGCGGTTCCGCAGGGAACCAACGGTTGCGCGACGCGTTGGGGTGACAGGGA
>NZ_JAGXJZ010000060.1:0-1553 GCF_019091095.1 Achromobacter sp. GbtcB20
TGCGCCACTCGGTTTCGTTGCCCACGTCAAGCAGGATGCTGCGGCATCCGGCCCGATTTCCGGCTTCCACGTCATCCAGGATGTCGCCGATGAACCAGGACTCGGCCAGGTCCAGCCCCAGCTCCTGCGCGGCCCGCAGCAACAGCCCCGGCTTGGGCTTGCGGCAGTCGCACGCCATTGCGTAAGGCTGCACCACGCCCTCGGGATGATGTGGACACCAATAGAACCCGTCCAGGTGCGCGCCGGCCGCTTGGAACATTGCAGCCAGTTTTACGCCCACCGCGTTCAGGGCATCGGCCGCGAAGAGGCCCCGCGCAACCCCCGGCTGGTTGCTGATGACCACCAGGCTCAGGTCCGTCTGAGCAAGCCGGGACAGGCCCGCCAGCGCCATGGGCGCATACGCCATGCGCTCGGGCGCCACGTTGTAAGGCACATCCGCGAGCACGGTCCCGTCCTTGTCCAGAAACACGGCTGCCCTCAAGGCCATGACGTTTCCTTCATCGGCAACACCATGACTTCAGGCACCACCGTTTCCGGAGGTTGCGTCAGCACGAAGCGCACGGCGCGCGCCACGTTGGCGGGATCCTGCAGCGTGCCGGTGTCGATATCGGGAAAGCGGTCCAGGAGAAACGGCGTGCGCATCCCGCCCGCGATCACGGCGCTGACCTTGATGCCCATGCCGCGCAGTTCCGCGTGCAGCGCATGCGACAAGCCCATCAACCCCCATTTGCTGGCATGGTAGGCAGACGCGTTCGGCCAGGCGCGCCGCGCTGCTGTGGACGCCACGTTGACGATATGCCCGCCGGGGCTCAACCGGTTCTTGCCCAGCTTGGCCATCAGGAAGGGTCCGGTCAGATTGGTGCGCAGCACGCGCTCCCAGACGTCCGCCTCCAGCTGGTCGATGGGGGCCGTCACGTCAACGCCGGCGCTATTGACGATGGCGTCCAGCTTGCCGAACTGCCGCACGACGGCATCCATGCATTCGGCCACGTCTGCTGCAACGCCGACGTCCATGATGCAGGCCATGACGTCCGCGCCGCTTTCCTTCAGCTTGGTGGCGACCGCATGGGCGCGCTGCTCGTCGATGTCGCTGACCGCGACGCGGGCGCCTTCGGCCGCCAGCTGCTCGCAAAGCGCCGCGCCCAGGCCGCTGCCGCCGCCAGTGACCAGGATTACCCGCCCGTCCAGGCTCTCGAATTCGTGCATGGTTCCGCTCCTTTAAGCCGCGATGCGCGCGGCGATCCGATCTTCCCGTGGCGTCTCGGCCGCCATGCGCCCATAGACGGACTGCAAATCCTGGCCCACGCGCTTCCACGTATAGAGGCGGCGCGCGCGCATGCGTCCCGCCTCGCCCATGCGCTCGCACAAAGCCCGGTCACCCGCCAGTTCCGCAAGCCTGTCGGCCAGGCTGTCCGGGTCCTTGGGCGGCACGAGAAACCCCGTTCTACCGTGCACCACGGTGCTGCGTATTCCGCCCGTGTCCGCGCCGATCACGGGACGCGCGCACGCCATCGCCTCGACGGGCGTAATGCCAAACGGCTCGTACCAGGGTG
>NZ_JAGXJZ010000600.1:0-263 GCF_019091095.1 Achromobacter sp. GbtcB20
GAGTTCGCGGAGTTTGCGCAGCGAGGCCGAGATCGAGGGCTGGGGCTGGTTCAGTTTCAGCGCCACGCGCGAGACGTTCTTCTCCACCAGCAGCAGGTAGAGGATGCGGATCAGGTGCAGGTCGAGGTGCTGGGGCAGGCTGGCCATGGCAAGGTGCGGCTGCGGTTTTCTATATGGGTTCCGTTATTTCGAATATACGCTATATTTCATATTGCAGAAATGAAATCGTCTGAATTTCGATTCACTATCGCCACCAGGAAGAT
>NZ_JAGXJZ010000601.1:0-263 GCF_019091095.1 Achromobacter sp. GbtcB20
CAGCCCGGCGCTGGCGGCGTGGTCGACCTTGCGGCAGAAATGGGCGCCGGAGGCGACGACCCGTTCGACGTCGCTTTCCGTCACCACCCTGGGGTTGCATGCCCCGCCCTCCGGCCACTGCACGTAACGAAAATTATTCGGGAACACCCGGTCGCGGAAACGCGAATTCATCAGCAGGGTCTGGAAGAACATCTCGTCCGGACACAGCACGTTGCGAAAGAAGCGCGGCAGCGCGGGTTGCCTGTCGAGCTCGGCCAGCAGTT
>NZ_JAGXJZ010000602.1:0-263 GCF_019091095.1 Achromobacter sp. GbtcB20
GCAATGCGCCGGCGCGCCGCGCAGGTCCAGCCAGGAGTGGCACAGGTGCACGCCGTCGAGCAGCGTGCGGCCGGCCTTGCGCCGCGCCTGCGCCCTGGTGGCGAGCTTGACCAGGTCCTTGTAGAAGGCATTGTCGCGCGAGGTGATGCTCTTCATGCGGGCGCCGCCTCGTTCATGGTGTCGGCGGCGCCGAACAAATCCACCTGCAGCAGGTTGCGCACCGGCGCGAACGAGCGGCGGTGCTCCGGCGACGGGCCGTGCAG
>NZ_JAGXJZ010000603.1:0-263 GCF_019091095.1 Achromobacter sp. GbtcB20
GGGTGGCCAGGTACTTGCGGGCGCGGTCGTCGGCCAGGTTCAGGCGGTTCTCGTTGATCAGCATGGTCTGGTGCTTGAGCCAGGCCTGCCAGGCTTCCTTCGACACCTGCATGTAGATCTTCTTGCCCATTTCGCCAGGTACGGGCGGGAAGTCCAGCCCTTCGGCTTCCTTCTTGAGTTTGATGCAATTGACGGTGCGGGCCATGGTTCTGCTCCTGATATTCGTGTGGTGAAACCGCGATTATAAAGTCTTGATGAAAATC
>NZ_JAGXJZ010000604.1:0-263 GCF_019091095.1 Achromobacter sp. GbtcB20
GCCTACTGCACCTGGGAGTCGGACCGGATACCGGCACACTGGCCGGCCATCCTGTACCGCTATGACGGCGTGCTGGTGCCGTCCCGCTTCAATGCCGAGGTGTTCCGCGCCGGCGGCGTCACGGTGCCGTTGCACGTGGTGCCCCACATGCGCCGCCATGCGCACGACGACGTCACGCCGCAGGAGCGCGCCGACCTGCGGCGCCAGCTCGGCATCGGCGCCGACGCCTTTGTCTTCTACACGATCGGCGCCTGGATGCTGCG
>NZ_JAGXJZ010000605.1:0-263 GCF_019091095.1 Achromobacter sp. GbtcB20
AAAAGCAGGCACAGCAGGCTGTCGCCCAGGCGGCTTCGCGCCCCACGCTGAAACGCAAGATCGCCATCGGCCGCGTCTCGAACGCGACCAACTACGCCCGTTCGCTGCTGCGCGACGCCGCCTGCGACCCGGTCGGCAAGCAGGTGTCGGACATGCTGGCCAAGGCCCTCACCGAATCGGGCGCCTCCGTCGTCCTCGAGCGCACCGACATCGCGAAGGTGCAGCAGGAAGCCAATCTCACCGGCGCCAAGCAGGACCTGGTC
>NZ_JAGXJZ010000606.1:0-262 GCF_019091095.1 Achromobacter sp. GbtcB20
GGTGCGCCTGCAAAAGGATGCGGCCGAGATCACGGTCGAGGACAGCGGCCCGGGCATCCCGCCCGACGAGCGCGAGCGCGTGTTCGACCGCTTCTACCGCGTCGCCGGCAGCGAGGCCGCCGGCAGCGGCCTGGGCCTGGCGATCATCAAGGCCATCGCCGAGCGCCACGGGGCGACGCTCAAGCTCGACAAGTCGGAACGGCTGGGCGGGCTGGCGGCGCTGGTGCGGTTCCCGCTGGGAAAAGCGTGAGGGCTCAGCGCA
>NZ_JAGXJZ010000607.1:0-262 GCF_019091095.1 Achromobacter sp. GbtcB20
TAAAGCCAGCATTGCATACACGCGGCGCCTATGCCTGTCCGTGATGCTGCGCGTGGATCTAAGTAAATCATTAGACTTGCGACGAAGGTAATGAATCGACTCGCCCAGGATTCTTCTCTTCATGCGCTTCTCACTCGCCATCACGCGAAGCACTATCTCTTCAGACCCTTTTGATGCGGCTACTGCAAGGAAATCCGAGCTCCCACACATCATGTGTGAAGCCTGATATTCGATCAGGTCGACCCACAAGTAACTGAGTTCG
>NZ_JAGXJZ010000608.1:0-262 GCF_019091095.1 Achromobacter sp. GbtcB20
TGTCGATCCTGAAGAAAATCGTCGCCACCCCGCAAGGGGCGCAGGCGACCCAACACGTGGATACCCAGGAATGAGAAGGCAAGCTCCCGCAGCCCGGCCACAGCGCCAGCCGGGCGAGCGCATCCGCAACGCGATGACCTGCGACGTCGAGGATTACTTCCAGGTCTCGGCCTTTGCCCCCTACATCAGCCGCGACAGCTGGCCGAACCGCGAATGCCGCGTCGGAGCCAACATCGAGCGCATCCTGGCGCTGTTCGAGCGT
>NZ_JAGXJZ010000609.1:0-262 GCF_019091095.1 Achromobacter sp. GbtcB20
GTCCGACCTAATTCGATTGTAGATACTTTCATACGCATCATTTAGAAGATCCGGAATTGTGATATCGATTGACAAGGTACCAGACCGAAGTAGCCAAAAATTCTCATAGGCGATCGCTTCCTCGAGCGTCCTAGGACGAAGCGTCGCAGTGGCAGTGCCATCAGTCACTAGAATATCTATTTGAAAAGCAATGCACCGGTCCCTTTCGGTGTGTTGTTTTTCTGTCGGGGGCAGAGCCATCAGATCGGCGTCAGGGTTCTTT
>NZ_JAGXJZ010000061.1:0-1531 GCF_019091095.1 Achromobacter sp. GbtcB20
TGCTGATGGTGGCCGTGCCGGCAGTGCTGAAGGCCATCGTCGATCTGTTCAGCGCGCCGGGGCCTTTGGTGTTGCCGGTATTCCTGCTGCTGGGCTACGCACTCATGCGATTTGGGGGCGGTGTCTTCACCGAGTTGCGCGATGTCGTGTTCGCGCGGGTTGCGCTGCGCACCGTGGCGGACTTTACGGTCAGCGTGTTTTCGCGATTACAGCAGCTGGGCGCCCGGTTTCACGGCGGCAGGCCGACTGGCGCGCTGGCGCGCGACGTGGAGCGCGGCACTGCGGGCGTGGGGTTCTTGCTTGGCACGGGGCTATTCACCTTGCTGCCGACGCTGGTGGAGATCGTGTCGGTCGTGCTGATCCTGGTCATGGGGTACAGCATCTGGTTCGCCGCCATCGTGACCATCACCTTTATCGCCTATTTTTCCTACACCACGGTGCTGCTGCGCAAGCGCGTCGCCTATCAGCGCCGATTGAACGAGCTGGACTCGCGCGCAAGCGGGCAGATGGTCGACAGCCTGCTCAACTACGAGGCCGTCAAGCTCAATGCCAACGAAGCGCTGGAATCGGACCGCCTGTCGCGCGTGCTGGAGGAGTGGACGCGGGTCGGCGAGCGCAACCAGCGTTCGCTGTCGCGCCTGCACGTCGGCCAGAGCGGCATCATCGCCTGCGGCGTGGCGGCAGTCATGCTGTTGGCCGGGCAGCAGGTCGTGGGACGCGACATGACGGTGGGCGATCTGGTGCTGGTCAATGCCTACATCATCCAGATTTGCCTGCCGTTGAATACGCTGGGCCTCATTTTCCGCCAGGCCAAGGAAGCGTTCGTCAATGCCGAGCGCGTCTGCGACCTCTTGAGATATCCGCCGGAAACGGGGGACGACGCCACGCTGCCGTCATTGCAGGCGGGAACGGGCGAAGTGCGCTTCGAAGGCGTGGATTTCGGCTATGAGCCCGGACGGCAGATCCTGTGGGGCGTGGCTCTGACGGTGCCTGCGGGGACGACGCTGGCCGTGGTGGGCGGCAGCGGCTCGGGAAAATCGACGCTCGGCCGCCTGCTGTTGCGCTTCTATGACCCGGATGCCGGGCGCATCCTGATCAATGGACACGACCTGCGCGCCGTCAATGTGCGGAGCCTGAGGCGCGTGGTGGGCATCGTGCCGCAGGACACCATGCTGTTCAACGAGACCATCGCCTACAACATTGCGTACAGCCGGCCGGACGCGACGCGCGATCAGATCGTGCAGGCCGCGCGCGGCGCGCGCATCCACGATTTCATCGAAAGCCTGCCGGGCGGATACGAAACGCCCGTGGGCGAACGAGGTGTGAAGCTCTCGGGCGGCGAGCGCCAGCGCGTGGGCATCGCCCGCGCGATCTTGAAGGATCCGACGATCATGGTGTTCGACGAGGCGACCTCGGCGCTGGACACGCGTACCGAGCGGGCGATCCAGGCGGTACTGGAGCGGCTGTCGCGCGGCCGCTCGACGCTCATCATTGCGCACCGGCTATCGACCACTGTGCATGCCGACAATAT
>NZ_JAGXJZ010000610.1:0-262 GCF_019091095.1 Achromobacter sp. GbtcB20
GTGGCTGCGGGGCCTGGACGACGTGGCCCCGATCTCGGCCCACACCGCGCCGCAGAAGGCGAAGACCGCCGCCCGGGGCCGCCGCGAATCGAAGATCTACGAAGACATCATCAACAACGGCCGCGTGTCCTTCCTGTCGGCGCCGGAACTCGAAGGCATGCTCGCAGGCGGCGTGCCGGTCGTGGTCGACGGTCACGTGATCGGCGCGGTCGGGGTGTCGAGCGTGAAGTCGACCGAGGATGCGCAGACCGCCAAGGCGGGG
>NZ_JAGXJZ010000611.1:0-262 GCF_019091095.1 Achromobacter sp. GbtcB20
GCAGCCGGTCTTGCCGGCCGCTTCCCACAGCGCGCCCGATTCGAGCGCGACGCCGCCCACCAGCAGCGCCCAGCCGGCGGGCAGCGCCAGCGGCTCGGGCACCACGCCGGCCCCGCCCAGCGCCAGCAGCACCCAGGCCGCCGCCTGCACCTGGCGCGACAGGCTCCAGGACGCCATGGCCGGTGCGCGCGGCGCGCCGTAGTCGAAGAAGAACAGGAGGCTGCACAGGGCCAGGTTGCCCAGTGCCAGCACCAATACCATG
>NZ_JAGXJZ010000612.1:0-262 GCF_019091095.1 Achromobacter sp. GbtcB20
ATAAGGCCCGTTCTACGCGGTGCGCCGCCGGCGCACGCGCCGCGCTGAAACGCTCTTGCCGGCACGGCAGGAGCCTCGGCGCTGCAAGCGGGCTGCGCCATCCGGCCAAGCCGTCCGACGTTGGAAACTGGCCGGCCGCGTGGGTGAAAGCACGTGCCAGCGCCGGCACGCTGAAACACTCACACCCGCACTGCCAGTGGGAAAAATCTTGGCGGCGGAACGCCGCGCCGGCTGGCGTGACGCGACAGTAAGGCCGGGGGTC
>NZ_JAGXJZ010000613.1:0-262 GCF_019091095.1 Achromobacter sp. GbtcB20
CGGCCCGGACAAAAGACGTGGAAAAACCGGCGACCAGGTCGTGGTGCGCATCGGCGCAGCCAACCTGCGCAGCCTGAGCACCGGCGGCAGCGGCGACGTCGAACTCGAACGGGTCGGCGGCGAACGCTTCAGCCTGGCATCAGACGGACCGGGCGACGTGCGGGCGCGCGGCGCGGTGCGCGAGTTGCTGGTGACCAGCAGCGGCAGCGGCGACCTCGACCTGCGCCAACTGAAGGCGGACAAGCTCGACCTGACGATGTCC
>NZ_JAGXJZ010000614.1:0-262 GCF_019091095.1 Achromobacter sp. GbtcB20
GCCGTGGCTGAGGTCCAGCACGCCGTTCACGCCGGTTTCGGCAAGCATGCGAATGGCGCAGGCGTCGTCGTCGACATGGTGGTATTCGCGCAGCTGCTTGCCCTGGGTCATGCGGAACGGCGCACCGTTGTCGAGGGCGTCCAGTATCTGGCCCAGGAACATGAAGCGGCTGGGCAGGCCGCCGCCATACAAGGTGTGCACGCGCACATGGGTAACCGGCGCACCCTCGGCGGCGCGCGCGGCGGCGAATTCGCCGAGTGCC
>NZ_JAGXJZ010000615.1:0-261 GCF_019091095.1 Achromobacter sp. GbtcB20
CGCCAAGCAGCAGGCAGCCATCAACAACGCCTGGTGGAACACCGCCTGGCTGGTGCTGGCCGCGCTGCTCGCCACCAGCCTCCACGTGCACGCGAAGTGGAAGCAGCACCAGATCGAAATCATCCGCGCCACCTACCGCCGCGCGACCGAGGAAGCGGGGGAGGGCTTCTTCATCAACCGGCCGGTGCGCGACGCCCAGGGCGTGGTGCTGTCTCCAGGGTTGTGGCCGGCTGGGGCGCCTCGTGCGGGCGCCGTCAGGCT
>NZ_JAGXJZ010000616.1:0-261 GCF_019091095.1 Achromobacter sp. GbtcB20
GCGCCGCCGCCCGGGCTGAGGCCCACCTTCACGTACGCCATGGCGAAGAAAGCGTCGCGCGCCGAGACCAGCATGTCGCAGGCCAGCGCCAGCGACAGCCCGGCGCCGGCCGCGCCGCCCTCGACCGCCGCGATGACGGGCTTCGGGCAGGCGCGGACCGCGCGGATGGTCTCGTGCAGGCGCTCGATCTTCAGTCGGCGTTCGCTTGGGGCCAGTTCGCGCCGCGTGGCCAGCGCCCGTAGATCGCCGCCGGCGCAGAAG
>NZ_JAGXJZ010000617.1:0-261 GCF_019091095.1 Achromobacter sp. GbtcB20
GATCCAGATGCGCCTGCGCGACCTGTCCGCCGAAGCGGTACGCAACAATACCGAACTGCCGCCGCTCTACTGGCGCTATTTCAAGACCTGGGTGGCGCTGGGCGTGCCGGCGTTTATCGCCTTTGTCGTCATCTTCTGGCTGATGGTGGCCAAGCCGATGTAAGCGTACGAAGTGCACTGGCGGACCGCAGTAGTATGGCCCGCCTTGATTATCAACTCATGGAGGAAGCAATGCGGGCTTACCAGATACTTCCAGGCAAC
>NZ_JAGXJZ010000618.1:0-260 GCF_019091095.1 Achromobacter sp. GbtcB20
ATCCGCACCCGGATACAGCCTGGCTTGACGAGAACGCGCCGACCGGTGGCGCGGGTTGCATGCCGACTGTTCGCGCTCGCCATGCTGGCATGGCCACCCGGTCCAACAGCGGCCCAGACCCAGACCCCGTCCCAGGCGCCGGATGCGAACTGGGCAGGCAGGCGCTGGCCGAAACCGTGGCGGGCCTTGCGCCGGGCGTGCTGGTTCTGCGTCTTCCCCAAAGCGGCGCGGCGCATTGCGCTGCAGCCCATGCCGAGCCG
>NZ_JAGXJZ010000619.1:0-260 GCF_019091095.1 Achromobacter sp. GbtcB20
CCCATTGCCGGCTGCCCGCATACGCGAGCTGTACGCTCGCAATCCGACCTCCGAGGCCTGCGCCATGGCCTGGGAGATATGGCGCCTGCAGCGCGTCATCGTGGCCCTGGAGGCGGGTTTGCGAAGCGCCAGCGGATTGCGCCTCCGCCAGGACATCATCGACCGTGTGGCCGAGCTGCGCGAATACGTGGCGGCCGAACCCTGCCTGAACGAAGCTTTGGCCGTACGGCCCGGCGCCAAGCGGGGCGGAAAGACCTAGC
>NZ_JAGXJZ010000062.1:0-1489 GCF_019091095.1 Achromobacter sp. GbtcB20
AATTGTTGCAAATCGCCGTGGGGAATTTCACATATGTATGTGCAGGGACCCCGCACCGGAACAGGGGCAGGGCGCGGGGAAATCGTTGCGCGGGAAAACGGGGATGCGCTTTCCGTTTTCCCGCATCGACCGCAAGACCTGCGGCTCGCCTCAGATGTGCAGCGCGTGGCCCAGCGCGCGCAGCGCCGCTTCCTGCACGGCTTCGCCCAGCGTCGGGTGGGCATGGATGGTGCCGGCGACGTCTTCCAGGGTAGCGCCCAGCTCGATCGATTGCCCGAACGCCGTCGAGAGTTCCGACACGCCGCGCCCGACCGCCTGCCAGCCCAGGATCAGGTGGTTGTCGCGCCGCGCGACGACGCGCACGAAACCGTCCGTCGACTCGATCGTCATCGCCCGGCCATTCGCCGCGAACGGGAATTGCGCGCTGATGACGTCCAGCCCGGCCTTTTCGGCGTCCAGCGGCGACAGGCCGACCACGACCACTTCCGGATCGGTATAGCAGACGGCGGCGATCGCGTTCGGCGTGAAATGGCGGCGCTTGCCCGAGATGATCTCGGCCACCATCTCGCCCTGGGCCATGGCGCGGTGCGCCAGCATCGGCTCGCCGGTCAGGTCGCCGAACGCCCAGACGTTGCGCATCGAGGTGCGGCACCCGTCGTCGATCTTCACGGCGCGGCCAAGCATGTCGAGCTGCAGGCTTTCCAGCCCGAAGCCGGCGCTGCGCGGACGGCGGCCCACGGCCACCAGCACGCGGTCGGCCGCCAGCACGGTTTCCTCGCCGTTGGCATCCTTCACGCGTACGCCGTCGCCGGCCGCGTTCAGGCCGAGCACGCTCGAACCCAGGCGCAGCTCGACCCCGAGGCGCTTGAGCGCCGCGCCGACCGGCTTGGTCAGCTCGGCGTCGTAGGCCGGCAGGACGCGATCAAGCGCCTCGACGACCGTGACCTCGGCGCCCAGCTTGCGGTAGGCCGTGCCCAGCTCCAGGCCGATGTAGCCGGCGCCGACCACGACCAGGCGCCGCGGCACGTCGGCCGGCGACAGCGCCTCGGTCGACGACACCACCATGCCGCCGAAGGGCATGAACGGCAGCTCGACCGGCTCCGATCCGCTGGCCAGCAGCAGGTGTTCGCAGCGCACGCGCAGCAGTTCGCCATTCTCCCCCTTCACCTCGACCGTCTTGCCGTCGAGGATGCGGGCGAAGCCCTTGATCACCTGGACGTCGTTCTTCTTCAGCAGGGCGCCGACGCCGCTCGTGAGGCGCTTGACGATGCCGTCCTTCCACTGCACGGTGCGGCTCACGTCGATCGATGGGGCGCTGGCCATGATGCCGAGCGCCGAGCCGTCGGCGTAATGCTTCGCCTTGTCGAATTCCTCGGCCGCGTGGATCAGGGCTTTCGACGGGATGCAGCCAATGTTCAGGCAGGTGCCGCCGGGCGTGGCCGCTTCGACCAGCACGGTCTGGATGCCGAGCTGGCCGGCGCGGATCGCG
>NZ_JAGXJZ010000620.1:0-260 GCF_019091095.1 Achromobacter sp. GbtcB20
TCAGTATCGGCTTTGGCGCTCCGGATCGCCGCTGCTCCGGTCCGCGCCGGAACCGCGCATTTGCGCGCCGCCCGCGCGCCGCCTCGCATCGGCGGCGCTGCGCTGCGCCCTCGGGGGCACGGTTCCATACCGAGCCAGCGCTTTCGATCTGACCAAGGACATGTCGCGATCTCGCCTGCACCCGCCGCTGTTCCTGGCCGGCGCGCTCGCCTGCGCTCCCGCACTGGCCGTCCCCGGCACGGCGCTCGACCTCTACGGCC
>NZ_JAGXJZ010000621.1:0-260 GCF_019091095.1 Achromobacter sp. GbtcB20
GGCGGCGTCGCCGACCAGCACGCAATTGGCCGCCTCGCGCAGCGCCCAGGCCGCGCGGATCGAGATCTCCGGGCCGATGCCGGCCGGCTCGCCGACCGTGAGCGCCAGGGTCGGGCGCACTGCCTGCGGCGCGGCCATGGGCTTACTGCTCCTCGCGATACTCGACGTAGGCGCGGTCGCGCACCTGGCGCGACCAGTCCTCGAAGGCTTCGCCCAGCTTACGCTCGCGGATGATGGCGCGCGCGCGGTTGCGTTCCTTC
>NZ_JAGXJZ010000622.1:0-260 GCF_019091095.1 Achromobacter sp. GbtcB20
GCAGGACTTGGAACGTGAGGTAGATCGGCGGAAAGCCCGCGCGGGGAGTGGGAGGAATGTAGGTAACGTGCCGCCTGAGATCGTGTTCAAAGTCTCGCCCTCTTGATGTGAGAAGCTCGCTGGGTGAGAAAAGGCTACCCCAGCGACATCAAGCGCGAGCAGTTCGAGGTGATCCGGCCATTGCTGGAGAGTGCGCGCAGAAAGACTGCCCCACGCAAAGTGGAGCTGTACGAGGTGTTCTGCGCCGTGCTGTACCTGCT
>NZ_JAGXJZ010000623.1:0-260 GCF_019091095.1 Achromobacter sp. GbtcB20
GTGCGCCACCATCACCGACGAACAGATCCGCCAGCTGCGCGAACACCTGGAGTGCGAGCGCGCGGCCGTGACCGGCGCCCAGGTGTCGGGCCGCACGCGCCTGCTGGCCGACTTCCACATCGTGCTGGCCCGGATGCTGGGCAACGAAGTCCTGGTGCAGATGCTGAGCGAATTGCTGTCGCGCTCCTCCCTGTTCGCGCTGCTGCGCCAGTCGACCCAGTCGGTCGTGGAATCCCACGACGTGCACGTCGCCACTGGCC
>NZ_JAGXJZ010000624.1:0-260 GCF_019091095.1 Achromobacter sp. GbtcB20
GCGATTGATGAAGGACTCGAGCGAGTTGTTCCAGTCGGCCAGCATGCGGGTCTTGACGCGCTTGAGCGTCGCCTCGTCGACGCCGTCGGTGACGACTTTCGCGACTTCCTCGTCGATCGCGGCCAGCACGGCGTCGGCGTTGCTGGTCGGCTTGTAGAGCGCGAACACGGTCAGCAAGGTCGGGCCGTCGTAGGTCCACGGGTCGACCAGGCCGAACAGCGAATCGACGTTCAGCGCGATCTCGCGGCCCTTGACCAGGC
>NZ_JAGXJZ010000625.1:0-260 GCF_019091095.1 Achromobacter sp. GbtcB20
GTGACCATCACGCGCTGGCCGTCGGCATAGGCGTTGACGTTGTCGGCGTTGCCCAGTTCGATCGCGAAGCTGCAGGCGCGCGTGACCGGAATGCTCAGGTCGCGGTTGCGGCCGTCGCGTTCGACCGTCAACGGCAGGGTCGGCTGCGAGGCCACGATCGGTCCGAACACGGCGCCGGCGCCGGACAACGCGTCCGGTCCGGTCGGCAGCGGCTTGCCACCGGCCGCCACCAGGCCGTCGCCCAGGCGCAGGCCTGCCTT
>NZ_JAGXJZ010000626.1:0-260 GCF_019091095.1 Achromobacter sp. GbtcB20
AGCCGCGCTCGGCGAGAAGGTCGCGGTGCCGACGCCCTCGGGCACGGTCGAGGTATCGGTGCCGGCGGGCTCGCAGAGCGGGCGCAAGCTGCGCCTGAAGGGCAGGGGCATCCCCGGTAATCCGCCGGGCGACCTCTATCTCATCCTCGACGTCGTGCTGCCGCCGGCGAACGACGACAAGGCGCGCGCGCTCTACCAGGCGATGGCGCGCGACCTGGCTTTCAATCCGCGATCCGCTTGAGGAGGTGAACGATGTTTGC
>NZ_JAGXJZ010000627.1:0-260 GCF_019091095.1 Achromobacter sp. GbtcB20
GGATCTCGGCGGCGCTGTTTCCCACCCATTACGGCCGCCCGGACCTGAACGACGAGAGCATCGATTATTTCGTCGGCGACACCTTGAACGTCGCTCTCGCCCGCCTGGTCGTGCAGGTAAGGCGCGCCCTGCGCTTCAATCCGGAACTCGAGAACGTCGGCGAAGCCGAGCTGGCCGAACGGGCGCGCGCCATCACGCATGCCTTCGCCGCCAGCCTACCCGAGATCCGCGCGCTGCTGGTCTCCGACGTGCAGTAAGCG
>NZ_JAGXJZ010000628.1:0-260 GCF_019091095.1 Achromobacter sp. GbtcB20
CGGCGATGTTGTCCAGGTCGAGATCCGCATCGGTGAAGCGGTCGGACACCTTGCCGTACGCGGTCACCATCCGCTTGACCATCATGGCCGCGGTGTCGCAGTAACCTGCGCCGTTGTCGCCCTTCACGGACAGCGTGACGGCGCCGGCAGGCATCGACTCGAGCGTCACCGTTCCGGCCAGCGGGTTCGAGGTCATGGCGACCGGCGCGCCGTTGTCCCGAGCCTCATTCCCGATCACGCCCTCATCGCGGCCGGTCCTG
>NZ_JAGXJZ010000629.1:0-260 GCF_019091095.1 Achromobacter sp. GbtcB20
GGATGCTTCATGTACTCCTTCGCCGGGGAAAGAAGCATGAGCACGGATAGCCGCTTGGTGACCGTAACAGCTAGAGGACGAATTACCATTCCAAGGCATATTCGGCGTCAGGCCGGCTGGAAGCCCGGAGACAAGATCGTATTCACGCTGTCGGAGGGGGGGACACTCTCAGCACGTCGAAGCACGGATGGCTTCAATCGGGCAAAAGACCACTCCCGTCGATAATCCGTGGTGCCATGCTTCTTGTCACTCATCACCTG
>NZ_JAGXJZ010000063.1:0-1463 GCF_019091095.1 Achromobacter sp. GbtcB20
GCGCAGATTGGCCTGATAGGGCGTGATGCCGGTGACATCCACCGCAACTTCCAGCTTCTGCAAGGCGGCACTGATGTGAGCAGACGAATAACCGCGAGCGGCCAGATTGGCGCGCAGCAGCGCGGTTTCGATGGCGCGGTTGTGGTCGCGCTTGCTCCAGTTGCCCAAGTGTTCGTAGCCCAGGCCGCCATCGGCCAGTGGGGTGGTGAACAGCCGCGCCACGCGGTTTTGGCTGTTGCGCTCGGAGCGCGGCATGGGTTGGGTCATCACATCATTCCTCGGCGCCATCATCCACTGGGTTGCCCAGCTCCCGCTCGATCTGTTCGATCGTCGGCAGGCTGGTTTGCAGCTCTTGCGGCAGGGATTCCACCAGCTTGTATTCGGCAATGCCCATGGGCTGCGACTTGTCGCCCAGGGCGTACTCGGCCACCACCTTGTTCTTGCTCTTGCACAGCAGCAGGCCAATGCTCGGATTGTCCTGCGCGTGCTTCACCTGCCGATCCACCGCCGTCAGGTAAAAGCCCAATTGTCCCAGGTGCTCAGGCTTGAACTTACCTGCCTTCAGTTCGATCACCACGTAGCAGCGCAGCTTGAGGTGGTAGAACAACAGGTCGATGAAGAACTCCTCGCCGCCCACGTCCAGCAACACTTGCCGCCCGACGAAGGCAAAGCCCGCCCCCAGCTCCAGCAGGAAATCGGTAACGTGCTGTACCAACGCCTTCTCAATTTCGCGTTCCTGTGCTTCCTCGCCCAGGCCAAGAAAATCGAAGCGGTACGGATCTTTCAGCGACTCAATGGCCAGATCGGATTGCGGTACAGGCAGGCGCTGATCGAAATTGGTAACAGCTTTGCCCGTGCGCTCCAGCAGGCGGGTTTCGATGTGGATGTTCAGCACATTGCGCGACCAACCATGTTCGATGGCCGCGAGGGCATACGCCAACCGCTCCGTTGGCGCTTTCAAGCGATCCAGCGGCAATTGGGCAGCAGCCTGCTGCACAATTTCAGCGTCCGGCCAGGCCTCAGCAAACGCCCGCATGTACTTGAGGTTGCGCGGCGAAAAACCCTTCATGTCCGGGAAGGCGGCACGCAAGTCATGCGCCAGCCGCTCAATCACCTTCGTGCCCCAACCCTGCTCGGCTTGCCGTGCCAGGATGTCGCGACCGATCTGCCAGTACAGGCTCACCAGTTCCAGATTGACCGCTAGCGCCGCACGCTGCTGGGCGGTGTGGATGCGGCCCTTCAGGTCAGCCAGCCAGTCGGCGTAGCCTTGCGGGGTGGAGGTTAGGGAGATTGGTTTGTCGGTCATCGGCTTTTCATCTTCTTTGTTATCCGTTGTTTCCCTTATTGGACATTCCTGTAGATCACACTGCGAAATGAGTTCTGTACCAGCGCCCATTTCCCGCCTGACTCCAGACGGTACATGCGCAATCCTTTTTCATCCTGATAGCCCGCCGACACTTTCA
>NZ_JAGXJZ010000630.1:0-260 GCF_019091095.1 Achromobacter sp. GbtcB20
GACGCCCTCACGCGCTCAGCCGCGCGACCCCTCCGAACTGGCCGGCGACTACCGCACCGAGCGGGCCGCTGCGCCATCGCCGAAGACGACTGCGGAGGGCGAGCAATGAACGGCGCCCAGGTCTCGGCATTTCAAGCCAACAGCGGTATCGCGCCTTCCGCGATGGCGACCGTCCTGGTCGGCGTCGTGTTCGCGGTCCTGCTCGTGTGGGGCGTCTGGGCCATCCGAACGGCCTATGTGGGGTGGTCCGAGAGCCGCCT
>NZ_JAGXJZ010000631.1:0-260 GCF_019091095.1 Achromobacter sp. GbtcB20
AGAAGAATTCGCCGTCGCCGACCAGCACGATGGCGCCGATCGCCGGGTCGGCCGCCGCATCAAGCAGGGCCGACTGCAGCGCGTCATACAGCTCCGGCCGGATCGCATTGCGCGCGGCAGGATTGCTGTTGACGAGGCCGGGCACGGCGCCCTCGGTGCGGACAAGAAGCGCGTCGCTCATGCCGCGACCAATTCACGGCCGAGCGCAATGTAGCGCTCCAGGTGGTGGTCTTCGTCGCCGAGCTGGTGGTCGCTCATCA
>NZ_JAGXJZ010000632.1:0-259 GCF_019091095.1 Achromobacter sp. GbtcB20
GGGTGGTTGTGGGGGGGATGTTTTGGCCAAGGACCGGCCGGGGGAGGGGAGGCCGGTGAATTCCGCGGGCGCCCACCCTACGGAAGCCCGAGCAGCGCGGATTACAGCTCGCCGTAGGAATGCAGCCCCGACAGGAACATGTTCACGCCCAGGAAGGCAAAGGTCGTCACCAGCAGGCCCACCAGCGCCCACCAGGCCGCCATGCGGCCGCGCAGGCCGTTGATCAGGCGCAGGTGCAGCCAGGCCGCGTAGTTGAGCC
>NZ_JAGXJZ010000633.1:0-259 GCF_019091095.1 Achromobacter sp. GbtcB20
TCAAACGCCGTGCCGCATGGGTTCAAGAACCCACCCTACGAAAACCCGGGAAGTAGGGTGGGTTCTTGAACCCACGCGGTCTCATCGCCTGATGAGACGAGACCTCGAGAAAATCCGGGTGATCGAGCGGATCTGGGGCTAGCGCTTGACGATGCGATATCGCACGCGCCGTACCGCGTGGACACAGGTGTCCACCCTACGACCCGAAACCCGAACCCGGAAACCGGGCGACATCATCCCGCCGCCTTCAACTCCTGCC
>NZ_JAGXJZ010000634.1:0-259 GCF_019091095.1 Achromobacter sp. GbtcB20
GAAGATGTCTTCCTGCTCGCCGGGCGGGATCGGCTCGCCTTCCTTGTGCACGGTCAGCAGCAGGCGCTGGTGGACCTCGTCGACCTTGATCCGGATCGGCGTGCCGGGCGCGCCGTACTTGCGCGCGTTCGACAGCATGTTCTCGAGCGCCCGGCGCAGCGCCTTGCGGTCCCACCAGCCCAGCACGCTGGTCCCGGCCAGCTCCACGTCCGGCCCGTGGGCGGCGACGTCGCGCTGCACCTCGGCCGCCAGTTCGCGG
>NZ_JAGXJZ010000635.1:0-258 GCF_019091095.1 Achromobacter sp. GbtcB20
TGACGCCGACGATGCCACACATGGTGTGCTCCTAAGAACAGAATGCTGTTACGGAAAAGTTCAAAACTGTACGTGCTGCGCCAGCGCAGCAGGGAGGAAGGGCTTGACGGTGCGCGCGCCGGTCTCCGCCAGGGGAGACAGCAGCGCGTCCTTCCAGAAATCTTGTTGGGGGATGGAAGTCATCGAACACAATATGACGGCGGCCAGCACGATTACAACGCCGCGCGCCAGGCCGAACAGGCCGCCCAGGCCGCGGTC
>NZ_JAGXJZ010000636.1:0-258 GCF_019091095.1 Achromobacter sp. GbtcB20
CGGGCACGCATGACGGGAACCTCTTCTGTGTTTGTTTCCAGAAGTCTATTTCTCAAAGTTATTTTTTGAATCATTTTTTGAAGGACATTCCGCATGAACCACCTCGACGCATTTCACCAGACCGTGCACGGCGCCCCAGGCGGCTGCGAAGCAATTGCGCCGCGGATGGGCATGTCCGCGGCGATCCTGCGCAATAAGGCGAACCCGAACAGCACGACGAACAAGCCGACGCTGGACGAGGCCGATCGCCTGATGGGC
>NZ_JAGXJZ010000637.1:0-258 GCF_019091095.1 Achromobacter sp. GbtcB20
TTGCTGATCGCGCGGCCGAAGCGCACGCTCGCCCTGGCCGCTGGCGGGATTTCGCTGTGTCAGATCGCGCGGAGCTTGCAGCCGACTCTGTTGCCGAGCGTGATGCCGGTGGTGCAGCGGGTGTTGCCGATCCTGCGCGAGCGCATTGGCGGGCGGTTCCAGTAAGCCCTCTCGGCGCGCGTTTGCGGACCGGGCTTCGTGGTCGTACCGGCGGGGGTAAGGACCCCCCCCCCACAGAGGGGCCCCGGGGTGGATGGG
>NZ_JAGXJZ010000638.1:0-258 GCF_019091095.1 Achromobacter sp. GbtcB20
GCGCGCTGAACTGGTTCGCGAAGCACGGCGTCGCATAAGCCGAGCGCGCCGCCGCACGTTTGGGAGCCGGGAAAGGTACAATGCCCGGCTTGCCAAGCGCAGCACGTCCAGAACAAGAGGCTTCAAATCGACCCGATCCTAATCTCCATCCTGCTGGCGACCCTCGTCGCCGGCGTCGTCAGCATCTCGGCCGCGGCATTGTTTTCGTTCACGCTGCTCTCCAAAATGGTGGAGCGGCTGGTGAGCCTGTCCGTCGGC
>NZ_JAGXJZ010000639.1:0-258 GCF_019091095.1 Achromobacter sp. GbtcB20
GCTGACGCTCATGCTGTCCACGTTCGGCATCTCCTTCGCGCTTCCGATCGGCGTGCTGCTGGCCTTGGGCCGGCGCACGAAGATGCCGGCGATCAAGGCGCTGTGCGTCGTGTACATCGCGCTGATCCGCGGCGTGCCGCTCATCAGCCTGCTGTTCATGTCGTCGCTCATGCTGCCGCTTTTTCCGCCGGAAGGCCTCACCATCGCCAAGCTGTTGCGCGCGCAGGTCGCGATCATCATGTTCGCCGCGGCCTACAT
>NZ_JAGXJZ010000064.1:0-1453 GCF_019091095.1 Achromobacter sp. GbtcB20
TCCACCACAAGCGCTTTGACCTCGGCTTCACTGAGGGTGACATAATGGTCGTGGGCTTGCCGGTCGAGTTTAAGCTCCAGAGTTTTGACGGTCTTCTTGAGTGCGGCTTCGCGGGCGCTGAGTTGCTGCCACTGCTTGAGCACGGAGCGTTCGTCGGCGCTGTCGTCGTCATTGACAATTTCGGCGAGACGATCTTTCACCTGCGCAGCATTGACCTTGTCGAAACCTGCGAAGGCACCGTCTTCTCCACCGTGCTCTTCCTCCAGTTCGGCAATCTGGCTGGTAACGCCATCCAGTTCGGCCTGCTTTGCCTCCAGTTCGGCCTGTTCGGCGGCAAAGTAGCGGGCGACGATGTAGCGCTTGGGCAGCAGGTCGCAAGTCCAGCCCTTGTCCTTGGTCTTGCCCTTCTTGTCGGTTTCAACGATGCGCCGGGGCAGCGCCACCCAGCCATCGGCAGCGATCAGGTAGGCGTCGTCCTGCATGGTCTCGGCCCAGTAGTCCATTAGGTGCTGGTAAATGTCATAGGGGTCGAGCAACGGTGCAGCGTGGAAGGTGGTGAGCAGGGTTTCGGAAACCTGTGCAATCAGCGCCTTGGGTTTGTCGCCGGGCTGGATGCCAGTGAGCAGCGGCATGACGGCCTGCTGCCATTTGCCGAATAGGGTTTCGACCTTGCTGCGGAATTGCTGGAACTGCGGATGGACGAGGATAATGGAACGCACTTCGGTCATTGGCTGGCGCAGCCTCGCATAACCCGGACGCTCGGCCTCGAACAGCGCCTGGCGCAGGGCAGGCATTTCCTGCCAGTCGGCGGCGAAGGCATCAATGTCGCGCTCGGGGATGCCGCCGTTGAGGTGGGCGTCAATGTCGTGCAGGTCTTCCGGCTCGCTGCTGTCGATGTAGCGCGGCAGGTTGAGGTTGTAGTCGTTCCTGTCACTGGCGATTTCATCCAGCGGCACCATGCGGGCATAGCGCGGCACGTCTACGCCACGGCGGAAGGCATCGACGATGCGGTGGATGTCCTGCTCGCGCAGGCGGTTCTTGGGGCCGTCCTTGATGAAGCCTTTGCTGGCGTCGATCATGAAGATGCCCTTGCGGGCGCTGGCGTTTTCCTTGTCCAGCACCAGGATGCAGGCGGGGATGCCGGTGCCATAGAACAGGTTGGCGGGCAGGCCGATGATGCCCTTGAGGATGCCGGAGCGCACCAGTTGCCGGCGGATATGGGCCTCCGCGTTGCCACGGAACAGCACGCCGTGCGGCAGGATGATGGCGCCCTTGCCAGTGGTGGCCTTCATGCTGCGGATGATGTGCAGCAGGTAGGCGTAGTCGCCTTGCTTGGCTGGCGGCTCACCCCAGGTAAAGCGCTGGTAGGGGTCGTTGGCCGGGTTGAGGCCGGTGGACCATTTCTTGTCGGAGAACGGCGGGTTAGCAACGACATAGTCGTAGGCACGCAGTT
>NZ_JAGXJZ010000640.1:0-258 GCF_019091095.1 Achromobacter sp. GbtcB20
CGGTGAGGCCGCCGATGGTGGTCGCTTCCAGGGGGCCGGCGCCGCCGTCGACGACCAGCTCGATCTGCTTCTCGAGGCGCTCGCGCACTTCGATCGGGTCGGACAGCATGTGGTCGTCGCCCGGCAATTGCAGCGTGGTGCCGATCAGCGGTTCGCCCAGTTCCTCGAGCAGGGCCAGCGTGATCTTGTTTTCCGGTACGCGCAGGCCGATGGACTTGCGCGAGGGGTGGGACAGGCGGCGCGGCACCTCCTTGGTCG
>NZ_JAGXJZ010000641.1:0-258 GCF_019091095.1 Achromobacter sp. GbtcB20
GGGTCTCGGTCTCTTCGTGCTCCTTTTTCTCGGCCTCGTCTTCCAGCTTGCCGAGATCCAGGCCGCCCTTGGCCACCGACACCAGTTCCTTGCCCTCGTATTCGGTCAGGAAGGACAGCATCCACTCGTCGACGCGGTCGGTCAGCAGCAGCACTTCGACGCCCTTCTTGCGGAAGATTTCCAGGTGCGGGCTATTCTTCGCGGCGGTGTAGCTGTCGGCGGTGACGTAGTAGATCTTGTCCTGGCCTTCCTTCATGC
>NZ_JAGXJZ010000642.1:0-258 GCF_019091095.1 Achromobacter sp. GbtcB20
TTGATACGTGTTCGCCGCCAGCATCACCGCCTTGTAGCCGGCGATGTTGGCTTGACTCGCCAGCACGTCCATCGACTGCGCGCGCGTGATGCGCGGCGCCGCTTCCAGGGCAAAGGCGGTCAGGCGCGCGCTGGCCATGGCGGCGAGATTGACGGTGACGAAGGGATTGAGCATACCAACCAGGACCGTGCCCGGCTTCATGCGCGCCCGCACAAGCTCGTTCGGGGCGCGCACTTTCAGCACCATGTCGGCGTCGAA
>NZ_JAGXJZ010000643.1:0-258 GCF_019091095.1 Achromobacter sp. GbtcB20
AGCCGCACGTGTACCTGGGCCAGGTACCGCCGGCCGCCATGCACCGGCTTCGAGGTCCGGCTCGACGTGCCCCAGGCGAAGTCGCGCTGTTCGACCAGCAGCGCGCGCAAGCCGCGGCGCGATGCTTCGAGCAGGATGCCCGCGCCGGTGATGCCGCCGCCGATCACCAGCACATCCCATTCGCGTTGCAGCATTTCGGGCAGCGCGGCGCGCCAGCCGCGGGGCCAGAGCGCGCTCACGGCAGCACCAGCTTGCCGG
>NZ_JAGXJZ010000644.1:0-258 GCF_019091095.1 Achromobacter sp. GbtcB20
GTGCGGGAGATCAGGTATTGCTCGCGGCCCCCTCGGGCGTGGATTCGTGGACGATGAATTCGCTGGCGGAATCGCGCAGCAGGCGGGCGCAGGCAGGGAGATCGGCTTCTTCGAGCGGTCGGATCAGCATGACGGGTGCGGGGCTATGCCAAAGCCTGAACATACCATACCATGAACAGCTTCCAGCGGGCCTCGCGGCCACTCGATCAACCCTTTTGCCTGGACGGGACACGCGGCATGTTCGACGGACTCGATTTC
>NZ_JAGXJZ010000645.1:0-258 GCF_019091095.1 Achromobacter sp. GbtcB20
ACTGGCAGCTGAAAATATGTTGGCGAGTACCCAGTGTTGAGTCGCCGCGGACCAGTGGGGTGGACAAGGAGACGGCCGGGCGGACAACCATCCGACAATGCCGTACATTTCGCGTTCTGTTTCGCTAAACAGATAGCGTGGCGTTCCACAGACTTCCCACATCATCCGCCAACGGATAAAGGCCTCGGCGACTGGGCAGAAGCTAGCCGTTGTCTCGCCGTCCAGACGCCACCAGAGATGCCGCGCTGCAGCGACAAC
>NZ_JAGXJZ010000646.1:0-258 GCF_019091095.1 Achromobacter sp. GbtcB20
GCCTTCAAGGTCAAGCAGGGCGACAAGATGTACCTGGCGCCGAAGGACCGCGTCATCATCTGGTAAATACGCCGGCCCCGGCCGCAAGACCGCCCCGCGCAAGCCGGGCGGTTTTTAATTTCTGCATCGCATCATTTTCGAGGTGGATCCGGAACAAAAGCGCGCACGATTGAATCGCCAAAGCAGACCAGCTCGCTCGTACGTTATGATTTTTGTAACGGAACAACATGGATGCTGCGATGCAAAACGAAGACGAGG
>NZ_JAGXJZ010000647.1:0-258 GCF_019091095.1 Achromobacter sp. GbtcB20
CCACGTCGCGCACGGCCTGTCGAATTCCCTGGTGCTGCCGCACGTGCTGCGTTTCAATGCGCCGGCGGCGGCGCCGCTCTACGCCGAGCTGGCGGCGATTGCCGTCCCCCACGCCAGCGGCAGCGCCGAAGCGCGCACCGAGGCGCTGATCGCGGCCATGCAGCAGACCGCCCGCATGACGGGAATCCAGACTACGCTGCAGCAGGTCGGCATCACGGACAACGACCTGGACCGGCTGGCGGACGTCGCCATGCTCCA
>NZ_JAGXJZ010000648.1:0-258 GCF_019091095.1 Achromobacter sp. GbtcB20
GGCACGCGGCGGCGCAGGCTTCGGGGCAGGGCGGGCCTGGCGCCCAGGCTCTCAGGGCTTGCCCTTGGCCTCGCTTTCCGGTTCGGTGCTGACCGGGTCCGGCAGCGAGTCGGTGATGCCGCCGGACTGGCCGACGCGGCGCGCATCGTCGGACTGCATGTCGAGGTGGACTTCCTCGGCCACTTCGAAGCGGCCGTCCTCGACGCCTTCCTCGCCCGGCAGGAGGTTTTCCGAGCGGTTCAGTTCGTCGGTCTTCGA
>NZ_JAGXJZ010000649.1:0-257 GCF_019091095.1 Achromobacter sp. GbtcB20
TCAGCGCGTTCGACAGCAGCTTGGCCGTGATGTCGACGATCGGGATCACGCGCTCGTAGGCCATGCGCGTGGGGCCGATCACGCCCAGGGTGCCGACGATCCTGCCGTTCACCTCGTAGGGGGCGGTGACCACGCTCATTTCGTCCATCGGCACCAGGTTCGATTCGCCGGCGATGAAGATCTGCACGCCGCCGGCGCGGCTGGAAACGTCGAGCAGCTGCATCAGGCCGGTCTTCTGCTCGAACATCTCGAACAGC
>NZ_JAGXJZ010000065.1:0-1420 GCF_019091095.1 Achromobacter sp. GbtcB20
TGGAAGGCCAAAGATGAACATACCGACTGCCAGCATCATGGTGGCGGTCTCCTAGTCGTTGTCGCTGTACGAAGAGCGCAAGCGCGCAGCTTTGTCGCTGTCGCGGCGGCGCAGGGCATCCTCAACGGCTCGCGCGATGACGTTCTGGTTCGCGCCGGCGCGGTTGATTTGGATGGTGATGGTGTCGCCCTGGATGGTGACGGGACGGGCGCCAGCGGCCGCGGATGCCATGGCCGGGCGGTTGTCGATCCTGGCCAGCGCGCTGCCCTCATCTGCCATAACTGCGGACGGCGACAGGAGCGCGGCAGAAGGCGCTAGGGCGGCCGCAGCGGGCGCCATGGCGCCACCGATAGCTACGGACGCTGCGAGCGCCTGGGCGGCCTTTACGGCGGCTGGCTGACGGTCTTCAATGCCCACGGCGGCGCCTTCAGATACAAACCCGCCCATTTCGGCGAAGACACGGCTAGGCGAACGGATGCCAAGCTTTTCCTTGAACCAGCCTACGATTCCACTACCGATGTTGGAGATGGATTCCTTGAGCGCGCCGCCCATGCTGGTGATGCCGTTGATGAGACCTTGAATCAGCATGGAGCCGAATTGCGTAAAGCTCCCAGGCAGCTCAATGCCAAGTGTGCCCAATGCGCCTGTGATGGCCTGGTACAGCAGACCCAACGGAGACCAGTTCACCAAGAGAGTGCCGATACCGGCCAGGCCGCCATTGAATGCGGTCTTGACGGACTCCCAAATGCCTGAGAAGAACGTAACCAGGCCATTCCAGGCCACAGACAGAATCGGAATCGGATTTAGGGCGGCCAACGTCGTGCGCAGCCATTGCATGGTCGCGTCGGCAGCGGCCGTTACCTGCGCCCATAGGCCCGAGAAGAACGCAACCAGGCCATTCCAGGCCACAGACAGAATCGGAATCGGATTCAGGGCGGCCAACGTCGTGCGCAGCCACTGCATGGTAGCGTCGAAAGCGGCCCTTACCTGCGCCCACAGGCCGGAGAAAAACGCCTTGATCGGCCCCCAGTATTGGTAGATGAGGTACGCGGCGCCCGCGATGGCCAAGACCGCTACCGCGATGGGATTGGCCATTAGCAGCTTGCCCACCGTCATGATGGCGCCGCCCAGCAGACCAAACCCGCCCTTGGCCAAGTTGAATAGAACTCCCATAAGACTGCCGCCCTGGATCCCCAGCATGGACAGGCCAAAGCGCACCATTACGAACGGGCCGAGTACGGCGGCCATCGCCAGCGTCAAGGCGCCGAATGCAGCGATCAATGCGGCGATGGCGGCGGCGCCCATCGTCAGCGCGCTGGCCAGCTTGGGGTTGGCCTTCATCCATTCGCCGACGCTACCGACCACGCCGGCCAAGCCACGCACCAGCTTGCGCAGGCTCCCGTCGTGCAGCTCTTCAACC
>NZ_JAGXJZ010000650.1:0-257 GCF_019091095.1 Achromobacter sp. GbtcB20
TATCGACGCCGGCGAAGTAGAAAGCGAAGCAGCCCGTCAGCTTTTCGCCAACGAACATGACGTTGTTGCGGAACAGGTCGGCATGCACGGGCCCGCGCGGCAGGCGCGCGTAGGCTTCGGTGGCAGCAAACGCTTCCTGCGCGGCAACTTCCTCGCGCAGCAGGCGCGCATTCTCCGGCGCCAGGTGGGGCAGCACGACCGGCGCGGTCGCGCGCCACCAGGCCAGGCCGCGCAAGTTGGGCTGGGCCAGCGGAAAG
>NZ_JAGXJZ010000651.1:0-257 GCF_019091095.1 Achromobacter sp. GbtcB20
GACTCGGCGTTCTGAGCGAACCGGTGAGACATGTACAGATAAACGAAGTACAACAGCGAATAACTGATCGTGTAGTTCCAGAGCACTTGCGTCAGGGAGTAAGGGGCAAGGAACACGGTAATCGTCGTAATAAACAAGGCAATTTGCCATACGAACTCTATCTTCTGTTTTCCCGCGACAAAAAACACGTAGCTGAGCGGGCTTGCTACGAAGTTAAGGAAATACAGTGGCGCCAGGGTGCGTGCGAATTCTCCTGC
>NZ_JAGXJZ010000652.1:0-257 GCF_019091095.1 Achromobacter sp. GbtcB20
CGATCACGTCGTAGTCGTTTTCCGAAGCCAGTGCCAGTCCTGCGTAACCGTTGCGGGCGGAATCGAGCACATGGCCTTTCGGCTCCAGGAAGCCATACAGGTTGGCGAGGATATCGGGGTGGTCTTCGACGATGAGGATGCGCATGGGCTTATTGTACGGCTTGCGTCCGCAGGCTGCCGAGCCGCCCCTCGTCCGCATCCCGGACTTCGTAGGGTGGGCTCTCGAGCCGACGCGGTCTTACCGGCCGAACATCCGC
>NZ_JAGXJZ010000653.1:0-257 GCF_019091095.1 Achromobacter sp. GbtcB20
CGAGCCGCCTTCGCCGAGCGAGGTCTCGTAGCCATCTTCGAGCGCGGCGATGAAGCCGTGGGCATGCGCAGCGCGCGCCGCCGCCTCGATCCGCTCCTGGGGCAGGCCGCGTCCCATGTCGATGTTCTCGCGCGCCGAGGCCGCCAGGATGAGGGGATCCTGCGGCACCAGGCCGACCTCGTTGCGGAAGCGCTCGTTGTCGATGCCGGCGATCGGCTCGCCGCAGATCTCGATCTGCCCGTGTTCTGCGACGTAGT
>NZ_JAGXJZ010000654.1:0-257 GCF_019091095.1 Achromobacter sp. GbtcB20
CCACCACCAAGCCGTCCGGAATTGCCCGGTCCATGAGATCCGACGTCCTGTCGACCTGAACCCGGGTGAGATCGGGGCGGTTGATCAACAGGTTGCGTTTCCACTCCTCATGAATGGCTTGGCACCACCGCGCCCGGAAGCGGCCAGACAGGCCGAGCCACATCAGGAAATCCCGCAGTGGCGCGGGATATAGAACGCACGCGTCGTAGACGGCGGTGAATGGGGAATGCCTCATTCGTATCCCATTCCCAACTCTT
>NZ_JAGXJZ010000655.1:0-257 GCF_019091095.1 Achromobacter sp. GbtcB20
GCTGTACGAGCCGGGCAAGCTGACGTACGAGCAGGTGCACGACGCCGTGCTGAACGTGGCGCGCTACGACGTGTTCATGCTCTCGGAGGCCATGCTGTCGGGCGTCGCGGCGCGCCTGGCGCGCATGCTCGACGGCCTGAAGGGAGAAGGCGAGGCGCTGCCGCTGGTGCTGTGGGCCGACAGTGAAGAAATCCGCACGCTGCTAAAATTGAAGCCGGGGATGGCGCAGGGCAGGCCGCTGGGCGCGCTGATGAAGG
>NZ_JAGXJZ010000656.1:0-257 GCF_019091095.1 Achromobacter sp. GbtcB20
GGCGGATGTTACGCACGGCAATCTTCGCGTCCTCGGCTTCCGACTTGCACAGCTTGACCATTTCCTTGCGGCGCTCTTCGGTCAGCGGCGGGGTCGGCACGCGGACCATGTCGCCCATCGTCGACGGGTTCAGGCCGAGGTCGGCGTCGCGGATCGCCTTTTCGATCGTGCTCAGCATCTTCTTCTCGTACGGCGTGACACCGATGGTGCGCGCGTCGATCAGGTTCAGGTTGGCCACGCCGCTCAGCGGCGTCGGC
>NZ_JAGXJZ010000657.1:0-257 GCF_019091095.1 Achromobacter sp. GbtcB20
TGGTGGCGATCGACCCGCCGAAGGTGCTGTGGCCGATCTTCGTGATCTACGGCCTGTCCGGCTATGCGGTGTTCGTCTGGCAGCGCGCCAAGGGCAAGAAGGTGTCGATCATCCCGACCGACGACGGTCCGCTCGACGAGCGGCGCTAATCCGCGTCCGCAGGCGGCGCGTGCACGGCGCGCCGCAGTCTCCTTCATCTACCAGGGAAAGCGGTCGCGCACCTCGAACATGGGATCGGGCCCGTTCTGCATCATGCG
>NZ_JAGXJZ010000658.1:0-257 GCF_019091095.1 Achromobacter sp. GbtcB20
GGTCGGCCTGCTGGCCGCGCCAGTCCATCGCCATCTCGTAGCTGCCCAGCGGCCGGATCGGCGCCATGCGCGAGCCCATGTCGCTCAAGCTGAGGACCGTGCGCCCGGTGACCGCGACGCTGTTCGCCTGGCGTACCAGGTCGAGCCGGTTCCAGCTCAGGCGGACCACGCCCGACGGCGCCAGCGTGTTGAGCGGCGCGCCCAGGCCGGCCAGCCCTACGGCCGGCAGCAGCAACTGCCCGGCGCTGACCTGCCAC
>NZ_JAGXJZ010000659.1:0-257 GCF_019091095.1 Achromobacter sp. GbtcB20
ATCCGCGAGATTTTAGACAAGTTCCAAGCCGCAACCCGTGAGAAGGCCCGGATCGACCAAGTGCTTCCTCCAGAATGCCCGACAACTCATATTTCGGTCAACTCGCTGCTCACTGCGCTGGGAATTAACGAGCCAGACGCAACGTTTGCGGAACGGTTATACCGGGTGCGGAACACTTTGTTTCACGACTACGGGACACTCCATAGGCACGGACACGCGATTTCTTCCATTTGCGACGGGCTGTACGCATATATGGT
>NZ_JAGXJZ010000066.1:0-1358 GCF_019091095.1 Achromobacter sp. GbtcB20
AAAAATCTATGGTCAGCCCGATTTTTGCAAGCGGGTTTGTGTTGGCGTAAATTGGGCTTTGCTCAAATCTATTCGGAGTCGTTTGGGGACAGGTCCCCCGCTCCATGATGAGAGTCGCGCCCGGCAAACCTCAAAAGGGCCTCAGCATCCAGGTGCTGAATTTTTTACCAGGTTTCTTGCCAGGCCGTTGAGCCGTTTATGTCTTCACGTACTCGCGTCGCAAAACCAGGAAGTGACTGCGTAAAACGGTGATGAATGTCAGGTTGCGCTAACAGCCTGCTCACTTCGGTAGTTCGTTCCATTGGCGAGGATGGCCCAGGCTATCCTCGCCAATTTATTGGCCAGCGCGCAGGCCACCACGTTCGAGTGGCGTCGTGCCAGCAGCTCGCGTACCCAGACGCCCAGCCGATCCGTGCGCCGCTCTACGCGTTGCATGATCGCTCGTGCGCCCTGCACCAACAGCCGCCTGAGATTCTTGTCGCCACGCTTGCTGATTCCCAGCAGCTTAGGCGTACCGCCAGTGCTGTATTGGCGTGGCACCAGACCCACAGAGGCGGCGAACTGGCGGGCCGAACCGAATTGCTGCGCATCGCCCAATTCTGTCATCAGCACGCTCGCGGTGATCGGCCCGATGCCGGGGATCTCCAGAAGCCGCTGGCTGCGTTCATCCTCGCGCAGTTGCTGGCACAAATCGCGTTCGATTTCGCCGATCTGCTCGTCCAAATACTTGAAGTGCGCCTGCAGCCGTTCAAGCAATGCCGCCAGTCGGGGCGGCAGCTCATGCTCGGCCAACACCGCTGGCAGGCGCCGCAGGATCGCCTGGCCGCGCGGCAGGCTGATGCCGAACTCCAGCAAAAAGGCGTGGACTTGGTTGATCACGCCGGTGCGCTCGCGCACCAGCGACTCTCGGACGCGGTGCAGCGCCGAGACGGTCTGCTGAGCCTCGTTGCGCACGCACACGAACCGCATGCTCGGGCGCGAGGCGGCTTCGCAGATCGCCTGCGCATCGGCAAAGTCGTTCTTGTTGCCCTGCACGAAAGGGCGCACGAACTGTGGGGAGATCAGCTTGGGTTGGTGGCCTAGCGCCTGGATGCGGCGCGCCATCCAATGGGCTCCTGCGCAGGCCTCCATCACCACCGTGCTGCACGGGCTATTACCCAGCAACGTGAACACTTGCTGGCGAGAGCACTTCTTGCGAAACACCATCCTGCCGGCAGAATCCTGCCCGTGCAGATGGAAGCTATGCTTACCCAGATCGATGCCAATCAGCGTGACGGTGCTCATGAGAGGTCTCCCAGAAAGAACAATCCCCACTCAGCGTACCGCTTCGTGGGGATCGGGCTGACCATCTCATTAGG
>NZ_JAGXJZ010000660.1:0-257 GCF_019091095.1 Achromobacter sp. GbtcB20
CGCAGCGGCTCTGTACTTCCATCACGAAAGAGTTATGCAAACTTCGCAAGCGAAAAGTCCGTGGCTGTGGGTGCCGCCGCTCTATTTTGCCCAGGCCATTCCCTACGTGGTGGCGATGCAGCTGTCGGTCATCATGTACAAGGACCTGGGGATCTCGAACACCGACATCGCCTTCTATACCAGCCTGCTCTACCTGCCCTGGGTGATCAAGCCCCTGTGGTCGCCGGTGGTCGACATGTTCGGCACCAAGCGCGGCT
>NZ_JAGXJZ010000661.1:0-257 GCF_019091095.1 Achromobacter sp. GbtcB20
GTGCTGCAGGAGTGATAGGTCCCCTCTTCGTCCTGGATCTCTTTGCCTGGCTCGGCTCCGACTTTCATGCCGCAGACCGGGTCGGTGAACGGATTCTCGCCGCACCCGTTCCCATGGTCGGCGCCGTGCCCTGAGCCATGGCCGGGATGATGTTTGGGTCCCTCGTGATCATGCTGCGACAGGTCGGTCATATTGGAATCTTTCCTGGTCTCGTACATCGAACTCGCTTCATACGTGTAGTCGATGTGTGCCGGAAC
>NZ_JAGXJZ010000662.1:0-256 GCF_019091095.1 Achromobacter sp. GbtcB20
AGCCGCCCGCGCCGACGCCGGACGACATGGACTCGCGTCCGCCGCCGCCCTGGAACACGCGCGAGGAGGTGGCCAAGGCGGCGCGCGTGTCGAGCAATACGATCAGCCAGATCGAGCGGATCCAGAAGGCGGCCGCGCCGCAACTGGTCGAGGCCGTGCGCGCCGGCACCATCTCGCTGAGCGCCGCGGCGAATGTCGCCCAGCTGCCGCAGGAAGCCCAGATCGCGGCTGTCGCCGGCGGCAAGAAGGAACTGCA
>NZ_JAGXJZ010000663.1:0-256 GCF_019091095.1 Achromobacter sp. GbtcB20
GCTTGAGCGTGTGGAGATGGATCACACCGACCTCGATCTTTACGTTATCGATGACCATCGAGGCATCCCCCTTGGCCGACCTACGGTCACGGTAATCATTGACACGTACACCAAGTACATCCTCGCACTTTATTTGAGCTTTGAAGGCGAGTCTCTTGGACGCGTGTGTCAAAGTTTGCGCCTGGCCCTTCGTCCGAAAGACGACCTGACGACCGCAGCCATGGCGAGAAACGAATGGCTGACGCCCGGAATCTTC
>NZ_JAGXJZ010000664.1:0-256 GCF_019091095.1 Achromobacter sp. GbtcB20
TGGCGAGGTCGAACGCGGCGGGCATCAGCGACAGGCGCTGCTGAGCCTGGGCATGGGGCGCGACATTGACCGTGACCGGGATGTACCACGGCGAACCCGGCAGCGGCTTGCTGCACACGGTGGGCACGTCCTCGCACAAGCGTACTTCCAGATTGGTAGTATGGCTGCCCGCTGCGAGCGCCGGCGCGGTGCGCAGGTCGGCCGCATATTCGAACTGGGAAAGCGCGCTGATGGTCACGTCGGTCGTGACGACGCC
>NZ_JAGXJZ010000665.1:0-256 GCF_019091095.1 Achromobacter sp. GbtcB20
ACACGGTAGGTGCCGCGCCCGAAGATGCTGTAGTTCTCCTGTTGCGGCTGGATCTGGTTGTACACCAGGGGTGCGTCGATCAGGCAGCCGCCGAGCGGGTCGCCCTGCGGGTGCCTGGTGAAGTTCGAGCATGCCGCACCGGGGAACAGCCGGGTGAAGCCGGTGGTGGCCGCGTCGAGGTTGCCGCGGTTGTAGTAGTTGTTCGTGTCCGGATTGCGCACGTTGCCGTTGATCGCGCTGCCGGCCGCGTTGGGGC
>NZ_JAGXJZ010000666.1:0-256 GCF_019091095.1 Achromobacter sp. GbtcB20
GCTGCTCGGTGAAATACGGCCGGTTGCCGAAATACTTGCCGATGACCTCGGGCTGCGAGCAGGTCGTGACGATCCCCTTGCGGTCGAGGACCGCCACGGCGGAAATGTACTGCTCGGAGAAGATGCCCGCATCGATCGTGCCCTCCAGGCTGAGCCGCTTGCCGGCGCGCGCCCACTGGTGGCGCAACAGCAGCAGCAGGCGGTCGGTGTCGTCGATCGAGCGCCGCGCACGGACGACCATGCTGCGCGTATAGGC
>NZ_JAGXJZ010000667.1:0-256 GCF_019091095.1 Achromobacter sp. GbtcB20
CCGGCACGGGCATCCCAGTAGGCTATTCTGCCATGAGCCACTTACCAAAAATACATTTTAAAAATATATTTTTTAGTTAAGATAGTGATGAAGTGTAAGTACGCAACAGCGCTGCGCTTACCAGGAACGCAGCCAGTCGCGGGTCCAGTTCGACACCTGGTCCTGCCAGGGGCGGCGCGAGAAGGTATGGTCGGCCTTGTCGATTTTCTGCTTCGTGAAGCGCGGTGTCGCCAGCAGGCGCTGCCAGGCGCCGGGG
>NZ_JAGXJZ010000668.1:0-256 GCF_019091095.1 Achromobacter sp. GbtcB20
CTGTCACCCACTTCGCTTTGCCGACCATGAAGCCTACCCTGTTTGCCTTGCTGGCCGCCGGCCTGTTTTCCACCAGCGCGCTGGCGCAAGTGAGCGTCACCGACCCCTGGGTACGCGCCACGGTGCCAGCGGCGAAAAGCGCCGGCGCCTTCATGCAGCTGAAGTCGGCCACGGCCGTGCGCCTGGTTGGCGTGTGCACCCCGGTCGCGGGGCCCGCCGAGATCCACGAGATGGCGATGGGAAACAACACCACGCG
>NZ_JAGXJZ010000669.1:0-256 GCF_019091095.1 Achromobacter sp. GbtcB20
TGCGCGCGACGAGGTAGTCGCGGTATTCGGCGCCGACCGCGTCGGTGCGGGCCTGGACCCAGCCGGGCAGCTGGGCCAGGGTCGGCGGCAGGTCGGCCGGAATCGCCTGTACGCTGGCGATCTGGGCGCGCAGGAAGTCCTCGGCGGCGCGGCGGTTGCCGAGCGGGTCGGCCGGCAGCGTGAAATACAGGTCCCAGGCAGGCGTGGCCGCCGGGGTCGGAACGGCCGCGGCGAGGGCGAATTCAGGAACATCGGG
>NZ_JAGXJZ010000067.1:0-1333 GCF_019091095.1 Achromobacter sp. GbtcB20
TGACCCGTCCTGCCATAGGTTGACACCTACGGCACGGTATCCGTAGCAGGCTACGGACTGAACACCCGGTGAACTTCATCGGGTGTTTTGCATTGTAGGGACAGGTGCGGACGCTCGGTGTTGTAGATTTCGACGGACTGCTTGACCATGAGCCGGGCTTGGGCCAGATCGGCGGGCTTGTGGAGCAATAGCTCTCCCTTCAGGATGCCGTTGACCCGCTCAGCCAAGGCATTCTGGTAGCAGTCGTAGCCGTCAGTCATCGAGCAACGGATGCCGTGCCGCGCGTGCAGGCGCTGGTAGTACGTTGAGCAGTACTGGATGCCTCGATCCGAGTGGTGCACCAGCGGTTGGCTCGAGCGCCGCGAGCGCAACGCCATCTCCAGTGCGCGGCGCACCCCTTCGGTCTGCAGATTCTCTGCCACGTGGTAGCCCACGATCTTGCGCGAGTAGGCGTCGGTCACCAGGCTTAAGTAGGTGCACCGTTGGGCGGTCGGCAGGTAGGTGATATCGGCTACCCAGACCTGCTCGGGCCCCGTCGGCACCACTTGGCCTTCGCCTTCCTTGAGCAGGTTCGGGTGGCGTCGGAAGCGGTGATGGCTGTCGGTGGTCTTGTGATACGCCCGGCGTGGCCGCACCAGCATCCGGGCGCTGCGCAGAATGTCGAACAGCGCATCGCGCCCGGCCTTGATCCCCGCCTCGCGTAGCGGCTGGCCCAGCATGTGATGCAGCTTGCGCGTACCCAACGTCGGTTGACGTACCCGCAGCGCGGTGACCATCGATACTACTTGGCATGCCTGCTGCTGGCGCTCGCGCTCTCTGTGCCTGCTCTTGTAATACGCCTGGCGGCTATGGCCCATGTAACGGCAAGCCCTTGCCACGCTCAGCCCTTGGACGAGCTTTTGCGTGAGGACTTGCCCAAAGGCTTTTTTACGACGCGTACCCCGTAATCCTTCTCCAACACATTGACCACGGCCTCAAACAACTGCGCCTTCTCGCGGGCTTCCTTGAGCTGAATCTCCAGTTCCTTGATCCGCTGCTCGGGGGTAAGCACTTTGCCTTGACGATCCATGTCCACTCCTCTGACCGTCGGCAGGCTCCAGCCGCTCCAGCCCGGGCGGCCATGTTTGCGCAGCCACACCAGCACTGTCGACCGGCCTTGGATTCCATAGCGGCGCTGAGCCTCTTTGTACGTCAGCTCGCCTTTTTCCACCTGCTCGACCACCGACAGTTTAAAAGCCAGACTGTAGTCCCGCTGGGTTCGCTTGATCCTTGATTCCAATTGACTCTCCTTTTTTCTCTCAAAAAGGTGTCAACCAATTCCAGGACGGGTCAC
>NZ_JAGXJZ010000670.1:0-256 GCF_019091095.1 Achromobacter sp. GbtcB20
CGGGGCGCCGGGCCCCCCGTCGAGATCGCGACCACCACGTCGTTCGGTTTGAGCGGTTCGGCCGCCAGCTGGAACAGGTGGGCGTCGCCGTGGGCCGTGGTCGGGATGCGGAAGCGGAAGAATTTATGCTGGCCGTCCAGCGCCACCACGCGCGCATTGCCCACGGCGTAGAACTCGTCCTTGCTCGCGCGGCGCAGCATCTCGATGGCGCGGTCGGTCGCGTGCACGTCGAGCCCGTCGCGGAATTTCAGGATGG
>NZ_JAGXJZ010000671.1:0-256 GCF_019091095.1 Achromobacter sp. GbtcB20
TGGCGCAACGCCCTGCCCATCACCGAGCCGGCCTGAGGCCGGCACATTTTTTCAGGCGGCCGACATCCCCGCGTCCGGCGAGACCATCAGCGCGCGCAGTTCGCGGATGCTCAAATCGCTGATCTCATGCATGCGCAACAGGATGGTGGCGCCGATCGGCAGGGTGTTATGGCGGATCTTGCTGATCACCGGCGGGGCGACTTCCAGCGCGCGCGACAGGGCGGCGTGGTTCTTCATGCGCTTTTTCTGGATCGTA
>NZ_JAGXJZ010000672.1:0-256 GCF_019091095.1 Achromobacter sp. GbtcB20
GTAAAAGACGTGCTCGTGCACCCAGCAGCGCGCGAAGGCGTCCAGCGCCAGCACTTCGCGCACGACCGGGAAGCGCGCCAGGTGCGTCTTCCATTGCTGCTGCTCGGCGCCTTCCTGCGCGCCGGGCCGCGGCGCCCCCATCTGGTTGAGCAGCACGCCCACCGGCTTGCCCAGCCATTCGAGGATGTTCATCTCTGCCGGTAGATAGCCGGCGTCGCCCGGAGGTTCCGCCGAATTGACCAGGTAGAGCACGACA
>NZ_JAGXJZ010000673.1:0-256 GCF_019091095.1 Achromobacter sp. GbtcB20
GGGGGAGCAGATGCCCCGGTTCCACATGTCCGGCAAGGTGCTCGTGGCGTTGGCGAAGGGGCCACCGCCTTTCGACAAGTCCTTGTCCAGGCGGTTGCCGAAGCGGTCGGTGCGCTGTCCGTTCTTCGTGCCGGATTCCTTGAATATTTCGCGATATCCCCAGTAGAACGGAATGACCGGGCTATGCGTCCCGGTCTCGGTCTTGCGCTTGAAGAAGACCGCATCCGGATCGGCCTCGACCACGTCCTTGTCCTTG
>NZ_JAGXJZ010000674.1:0-255 GCF_019091095.1 Achromobacter sp. GbtcB20
GGGGTCCAGCGCGCTAGGCGAGGAGAGGGCTCGGCACCGCACCCGATGGGCGCGGCGCAGGCGAAAAAAAGGGTCTCGCTATGCGAGGCCCCTTTATTGTAGCTAGTCCAGCAATTACTTGCGGCTACCCACGATTTCGGTCTCAACGCGACGGTTCTGGGCGCGGCCTTCCTTCGTCTTGTTGGAAGCGATCGGCTGCAGTTCGCGCTTGCCTTCCGTATAGATACGGTTGGGGTCGTTGCCCCGGCTCACCAG
>NZ_JAGXJZ010000675.1:0-255 GCF_019091095.1 Achromobacter sp. GbtcB20
CGCGCCTTGGTCATCCCCTGGGAGGAAGGTACTGCCTTCCCGCCCGCGGTCATGCCGGGTGTGATAGCCATTTTGTGTGTCTCCGTATAGTCATGTAGGTCTCGGATAGCCGGACGTGGAACCTGTCTGTGCAGGATTCTGGTCAGCCTGGAACGGAGTGTGGACCGTTAAACTTACGTCATGGTTGCTCCAAACTTACTGCAAACTTACTGATGGTTGACGGGGCTGCTTGCGTAGCGGTGGCAATACGCGGTC
>NZ_JAGXJZ010000676.1:0-255 GCF_019091095.1 Achromobacter sp. GbtcB20
GAACGACGTCGCGTGGTCGGTGACCACCCGCCTGTTCCGCAAGATCAGCGGCCTGCTCGACCCGCGCATCGGACGCGGCATGTACAACACCTTCCACGCCGGCATTCCTTTCCTGCGCTGGCCGCTCGACCACCTGTTCCACAGCAAGCACTTCACCCTCTCCTTCATCCGGCGCCTGCCGAAGTTCGGTTCCGACCATTTCCCGTTGCTGGTCGAGCTGGCCTACGACCGCAGGCACGGCGCCGACCAGGAAGG
>NZ_JAGXJZ010000677.1:0-255 GCF_019091095.1 Achromobacter sp. GbtcB20
GTGCACAATGCGCGCCCAGCGCATCGGCTGCGATCGCCACCAGATTCGGGTTTTCACAAACGTAGACGTCGCGCGCCGCGGCAGTCCAGAGCGGTGCCGGTCGCATCAGCGCCCGCAACGACAGGTAGCCTGGCTCGCCGCTCGCTCCGCCTGCACTGCCCGGCAGGTTGAGGAACAGCGCCGGCCGCGCCAGCTCATTCACCAGCACGCCTGCCGCCGCCCACAGTTCGCGAACCGTTTCTTCCCCCTCATGAT
>NZ_JAGXJZ010000678.1:0-255 GCF_019091095.1 Achromobacter sp. GbtcB20
GCCCATCCATGCCGGCTCCAGGTCGGACGCGAACGGGCGGCTGCGCTTGCGCGGATGCTGGCGGTCGCTCTCCAGGTCGAGCAGGTCGTTGGCGATATAGACCGTCGAGGCGCACAGGCTGAAGGAAACGAACGCCAGCGCGAGCGCCAGCCAGGACTCGATGCCGCCGAACTGGTGACCAGCCAGCAGCGGAACGAACAGCAGCAGGTTCTTCAACCACTGATGCACACGCAGCACCCGGGCCAGCGCGCGCAG
>NZ_JAGXJZ010000679.1:0-255 GCF_019091095.1 Achromobacter sp. GbtcB20
AGACGTCCAGGCGCGCGCGGTAGGAACCCTCTTTCGGCGGGCGCGACAGGTGCCAGGTCTGCATCTTGCCGAGCTTCGTATCGATCTCTTCCTGTCCCACCACGATGAAGCGGAACACGGCGGCGTCGCGGTCTTCGCCCACCTGGATGTCCAGGTCACCCGTCAATTGGCCACTAGCGCCGCGCGTGATGGCGGCCAGGTGTAGCGGGACACTGGCCTTGTCCTGGGCGCCTGGCGCCAGCGGATAAGGTTTTT
>NZ_JAGXJZ010000068.1:0-1277 GCF_019091095.1 Achromobacter sp. GbtcB20
CTGAGCTAACCCGGGTTTTCCGGACACTCGTAAAAGTAGACAATACTTGAAGGAGGTGTCCAATGGATAAATCCACTCCCGACGGCAAGCCCGACGATGCCGAGCGCCAGCGCTATAGCCGAGAGTTCAAGATCGAGGCGGTCCGCCAACTGGAAGAAGGTAAGGTCAGTGGCGTCCAGCTGGCGCTGATGCTCGGCGTCAAGCGTTCGATCCTTTACCGATGGAAGAAGGAACTGGCCACGCACGGGCCCGATGTTTCGTTCCCCGGTACGGGTAAAGTGCGCACTGACGAGCAGGCTGAGATCCGACGTCTCAAGCGCGAGTTGGCTCAAGTTACTGAAGAGCGGGACATCCTAAAAAAAGCGGCAGCGTACTTTGCGCGGGAACTGCCGTGAGGTACGCCTTTGTGCAGGCTCATCAGCAGCAGTTCCGAGTCGCTCGGCTATGCCGAGCTTTGCATGTGAGTCGCAGCGGGTACTACGACTGGCTGCGCCGAGTACCTTCGGCACGACAGCAAGAGGACGTAAAGCTGCTCGCCGCCATAGAACAGGCTCATCGTGCCTACCGACAAGCGTATGGCGCAGAGAAGACTTGGCGTGCACTTAATGCCAATGGCATCGCTTGTGGCAAGCATCGCATAGCGAGGCTGCGGCGTCAGGCCGGCATCGAGGCGCTGCGCAAGCAGCGTTTCCGCCGCCTCAAGAAGCACTCGTTGCTAGACCCGGCGCCTAACCATCTTCAACGTCAATTCACCGTGAACTGCCCGAACAAGGTCTGGGTGGGCGATATCACGGTGATACCAACGCGGGTGGGTTGGTTGTACCTCGCAGTGCTGTTGGACCTTTACTCCAGATCCGTAATTGGCTGGAGCATGGCTGAGAAGGCAGATCGCAGCTTGTTGATTCATGCGCTCCAGATGGCTCTTGCTCGGCGCAACCCCGCACCAGGCTTGATGCACCACAGCGATCGCGGCGCCCAGTACAGTTCTGCGGAGTACCGACGATTACTGACCGAAAACGGCGTCACCATCAGCATGAGCGCGACGGGCGACCCCTATGACAATGCCGTCGCGGAAAGCTTCTTCAGCAATCTGAAAAATGAGTTGACGCATCATCAAGTCTTCCAGAGCCGGGAACACGCGCGATTGGCGATCTTCAACTACATAGAGGTCTTTTACAACCGCCAACGACTGCACCAGGGGCTAGGCTATAAAACCCCAGCCCAGGTCGAGGCCAATGTGTCCTAACCAAACTGTCCGAGAAATCCGGGTTAGCTCA
>NZ_JAGXJZ010000680.1:0-255 GCF_019091095.1 Achromobacter sp. GbtcB20
CCTGATGATGGTGTTCTTCGGTTGGCTCAGATCCAAGGACCGCATCAATCCGGCAATCAAGAAGAAAAGGAAGGGCTCAGCGCGCAGCGCGAAGAAAAAATAGCAATCCTCCGGCGACCTTGGCGCCCGTCCGTATCGCGGGCGAGCGGCAGGAAGCGTGCCGAACTCTCCGCGAGGGTCTCGCTTCTCTAATTTGTCAGCACAACCGTAATTACTATATAAGGGGAAAACAATGGGTTTAGGACATTCACATGC
>NZ_JAGXJZ010000681.1:0-255 GCF_019091095.1 Achromobacter sp. GbtcB20
AGGCAATCCCGCCGTCACTCTGCTAGACCTGAAACTGCCGAAGATCGACGGCCTGGAAGTGCTCGACAAGATCAGGGGCACCCCCTTACTGAAAAGCATGCCGGTGGTGAAGCTGACCTCCTCGAAGGAAGAGCAGGACCTGGTGCGCAGCTACGAACTGGGCGTGAACGCCTACGTCGTCAAGCCGGTCGACTTCAAGGAATTCGTGCGCGCGATCGCCGATCTCGGGATCTTCTGGGCGGTGCTGAACGAACC
>NZ_JAGXJZ010000682.1:0-255 GCF_019091095.1 Achromobacter sp. GbtcB20
CACTTCGGCATGAGCTTCTCGTGGCCGGCCGCGGTGGCGGGCTATCCGCACATCACGGTGCCGGCCGGCCAGGCCCACGGCTTGCGGGTCGGCCTGTCGTTCGTCGGCGGCGCCATCACGGAAGCCAGCCTGATCGGCATGGCCAACGCCTCCGAGCAGGCCTCGCGCCGCCGCCGCGCGCCGACCTTCCCGGCCTCGGTCAACGTCAAGGCGTGACAGAGGAGCCCTGTCAGCCCTTCCTGGCGCGCTCGAAGG
>NZ_JAGXJZ010000683.1:0-254 GCF_019091095.1 Achromobacter sp. GbtcB20
GTGACGCCATTGCCCTGGCCGCAATTGCACTCGTCGTTGTTGACGATGGAGTGGGTGGTCCAGTTCGGATTGGTGAAGTCGGACCAGCCGGTGGTGCCGACCCGGTGGTTTACCACCACGTCGGCGATCGCCTTGATGCCGTTGTTGGTAAAGGCGCGCACCACGTTGGTCAGTTCGGCCGAGCTGCCGTAGCGCGAATTCAGGGAGTTGAGCTGGCGCGGCAGGTAGCCTTCGCTGGCAGCCGAGTCCGTCGG
>NZ_JAGXJZ010000684.1:0-254 GCF_019091095.1 Achromobacter sp. GbtcB20
TGCTACAATAGGAATCCAGAAAAGCGGCAGGCTTGGCTTACGGTGAGAAAGTAGATCGCAAGCAAGTCGAAACGCTGGATTCAGTATGCCAACACGAGTTCGGCAGGGGTATCAGCAATGGCTGAATGTGTAGGTAGGAGGGTTGGTAGGACTGTAGGAATATTCTTACCGTTAGTGCGTGTCGCCGAGGGAAAGGCGGAGCTGGCGATACCGGACGGGCTGTCCGGTTTGCGCAAGCTGCGCGTGGCGCGGGT
>NZ_JAGXJZ010000685.1:0-254 GCF_019091095.1 Achromobacter sp. GbtcB20
TGCTCGGCGACGGCCCGCTCGCCCCGCGCGATATCGTCCTTGATCGACTTCGCCTGGTCTCTCGTCGGGCGTGGAACTGCAGACAGCCGCTTCTTTCGAGCGGCACCCAGTGCCTTCAGCCGCCGTACCCTGCCTTCCGCCGCAGTAATGCGGCGGATCAGGAACCGCTGCAGCTCGAGGACCAAGTCGGGGGGCTCCTTGTCCTCGTAAAACGTGTGCAGCAAGAGGGGCGCCTGCGCGAGGCCCCTGCTGGT
>NZ_JAGXJZ010000686.1:0-254 GCF_019091095.1 Achromobacter sp. GbtcB20
TTGGCGACGGTCATTTCGCGCTTCGCGGTGCGCGCGCGCTTTTCGCCGGCAGCCATCTGCTTGTTGATCTTGCGCAGGTCGGCCAGCGGCAGCGCCACACGCGCCTGCAGGTCGATCATGCGCTGCTGCAGCTCCTTGATCGCCGGCAGGTTACGGCTCAGCACCGCGCTGTACGGGTAGGCGCAGTCGACTTCGCGGTCGCCCCATTCCAGGTCGGTCTCGTTGCCCGGGAAGACCTTGATGAAGTGGGCGCG
>NZ_JAGXJZ010000687.1:0-254 GCF_019091095.1 Achromobacter sp. GbtcB20
GCCCTCGGCAGCGCGGTGATGGGCCTGTATGCCAACTACCCGATCGGCATGGCGCCGGGCATGGGCCTGAACGCCTACTTCGCCTACGCCGTGGTACTGGGCATGGGCGTGGCCTGGCCGGCCGCGCTGGGCGCGGTCTTCATCTCGGGCTGCCTGTTCATCCTGGTCTCGGTGCTGGGGCTGCGCGGCGCCATCGTAAACGGCATCCCGCACTCGCTGCGGGTAGCGATCACGGTCGGCCTGGGCATGTTCCT
>NZ_JAGXJZ010000688.1:0-254 GCF_019091095.1 Achromobacter sp. GbtcB20
GACCGCATGAGCGCCCGCTTGCGCGCCCTGATGGACGGCCAGCGCCGCCTGCTGCACGACGTCTCCCACGAGCTGCGCTCGCCGCTGGCGCGCCTGCAGGCGGCGACCGGCCTGGCGCACCAGCAGCCGGACAAGATCGCCACCTCGCTCGCTCGCATCGAACGCGAGCGCGTCCGCATGGACAAGCTGATCGGTGAGCTGCTGACGCTGTCGCGCCTCTACGCCAATCCCGACCTGCCGAAGAGCGAACTGGT
>NZ_JAGXJZ010000689.1:0-254 GCF_019091095.1 Achromobacter sp. GbtcB20
AACTGCAGGCTGCCCGAGCCGTTCAGCGACAGGGCGATACGCTCGCCCGAGAAGCCGTTGACCCGCGTGGCGCCGCTTCCGTCGGCGCTCAGGGAATCGAGCATCGGCAGCGTCACTTCCACTTCCAGCGGCTGGCGGTGGCGCAGCAGGCCGCGCCGGCCAACGCCTTCGAGGCGCAGCAGGCGACCGAGCTGAAGCGTCGTCTGGAACGCCTGGAAAAGCGCATCGACGACCTGAAGCGCGCCATGCTGATG
>NZ_JAGXJZ010000069.1:0-1232 GCF_019091095.1 Achromobacter sp. GbtcB20
GGGTGTCAGACACCTTGTATCTTGGCCACTGTAGTGATTAGCTATCGCTACACGCGGACCGATGAGCGTGTTCAGACACCTAGAGCCTGGACTTTGTGGTTCAGATTACGCCTCGGTTCCGCACCTCTGAGCCGGCTGGACACTGGACGGTAGCCTAGGGCATTGGACCCTGTATGTACAAGGCAAGTGGGCGCAGCGGGCTTCTTTGGTATTGGCAAGGGAGCTTAGGTTTATGTTTTTTCTCGGAATTGACGTTTCTAAGGCGAAGCTGGATTGCGCGCTGCTTGGCAGCGATGCCAACAAACGCAAGACCAAGGTCGTACCCAACTCGATAGCGGGCGTGCAGACGCTGCTGCAGTGGTGCGCCAAGCAGGGAGCCGAGCCGGCGCAGTTGCATGCCGTGCTCGAGCCCACAGGGCAATATCACGAGCAGGCTGCCACGGCCCTGCATGACGCTTCGGTCAGTGTCTCGTTGGTCAACCCTGCCCAGGTGCGCGACTTCGCCGGGGCGCTGGCGGTGCGCTCCAAAACCGATGGGATCGATAGCTACGTGCTGGCCCGCTACGGTCAGGCGCTCAAGCCTGGGCTGTGGCGCCCCGCACCGCTGCATGCCCGTCAACTACGGGCCTTGTTGGCTCGGCGCGACGCGCTGGCCAAGGATCTGCAGCGCGAACTCAATCGCCAGGAGAAGACGCAGTTCAGTGATCCACCCGTGCTGGTCGAGGGATCCATCGCCAAAACGATCGCGTTCCTGCGCGAAGAGATCAAACGCCTGGATCATGCGATCAATGACCACATCGACCGCCACCCGGACCTGAAGGAGGATCGGGAACTGCTGACCAGCATCCCCGGCATCGGGGATCGAGCGGGGAACTCGATCCTGTCGATCATGCATAACCGGCCCATCGAGTCAGCCGAGGGCTTGGCCTCCTACTTGGGGGTGGTGCCGGTGCAACGCCAGTCCGGCACCAGTCTGAACAGCCGGCCGCGGCTATCTAAAACGGGTCCCAGCACAGTACGTGCCACCCTCTACATGGCCGCTATCGTCAGCAAGCGCTTCAACCCACACGTTGGTGCGCTTTACGCGCGACTCTTAGCAGCTGGAAAGAGCAAAATGGCCGCGCTAGGCGCGGCCATGAGAAAGCTGGTGCATCTGTGCTTCGGCGTGCTTAAAACTCGGACACCGTATCGGCCCGACTACGCCTGAGCGCTTGACGGTCAAGACGGTATCT
>NZ_JAGXJZ010000690.1:0-253 GCF_019091095.1 Achromobacter sp. GbtcB20
TGGCCTCCGACTTGTTTTCCTTGAACTTGGTGATGCTGACGGCCCCCTCGCCCTCGATGAAGGCGGCCTTGACCTCGCTGACGCAAGCGATGCTCTGCTGGCGCAGCGAACTCATGAGCTCCTCCTCGGTCAGGAACTCGCGCCGCATGTTACGCCGGAGCAGGCGGCCGTCGCGGATCACCTGGATCGGCGGCGAGGACACCAGCTTCTCGATGAAGCGGAAGCGGTAGCTGGCGGCATTGATGAGGAAGTC
>NZ_JAGXJZ010000691.1:0-253 GCF_019091095.1 Achromobacter sp. GbtcB20
AAGTCTTCCGAGGTCATCTTGGCCGGCATCTCGACCACCTTGTCGGCGCCCAGCGCGCCCTGGATCGCGGTGACGGCGCGCGCGGTCAGCTCGGGATCGTTGTAGACCGAATCGGCGCCCGCCTTGATTTCCACCAGCGGCTCCTTCGGCATGCCGGCGGCCATCGCCTCGCCCTTCACTTCGCGCTGGATGCTGGCCAGGACGCGCTGGCGCACTTCCGGCTTGAAGGTGCGCACGGTCAGCTGCAGCTTGA
>NZ_JAGXJZ010000692.1:0-253 GCF_019091095.1 Achromobacter sp. GbtcB20
GGCGATCGATCTGAAGAGCGCGGGCGGCAAGGAGATCAACCAGAAGCCCGCGGCGCAGGCCGATGTGTTCATCCAGAACTACCGGCCGGGGGTCGCCGGCCGCCTGGGCGTGGACTACGAGACCTTGTCGGCCCTGGACCCGCGCCTGATTTATGTATCGGTGTCGGGATTCGGCGGGGACGGCCCCTATGCCACGCGTCCCGGACAGGGTCTGCTGCTGCAGGCGGGGTCGGGCGCGATGCTGTCGTCGGGC
>NZ_JAGXJZ010000693.1:0-253 GCF_019091095.1 Achromobacter sp. GbtcB20
AGGTGCGCGGCGCCGCCGACGGCCCGATCGAGGCCGGCTTCATCGACGTCCGCGCGCCCGACCGTCCGCTGGGACGGGTGCTGCGCGCCGAACGCGAGATCGTGGTGCACGGCCAGCCGATCGGCCGGCTCACGATCGAGATGGACGACCGGCGCAGCGCACAGGCCCTGCACCGCAAGCAGGACAACTACGCGCTGGTGCTGGCGCTGCAGGTGGCGCTGCCGATGGCGCTGATCGTGGCCTACCTGCAGAC
>NZ_JAGXJZ010000694.1:0-253 GCF_019091095.1 Achromobacter sp. GbtcB20
GTGCACCAGGCAGGAATCGAGGAAGGGCCCGTCGACGCGGGCGATCTGCTCGCAGACGTCGGACAGGGTCATGGTCGGCTTCTGGTCCGAGACGTACAGCGCGGCGTCGCCGAACTGGCCGTGTAGGTCGATCAGCAGGACCTTCTTCTCGGCCAGCGTCGCCAGCGCATAGCCGAAGTTGGTCGAGATGAAGGTCGCGCCGCTGCCGCCCTTGCAGGCAATAAAGGCCAGCACCTTGCCGTCGCGCAGCTGG
>NZ_JAGXJZ010000695.1:0-253 GCF_019091095.1 Achromobacter sp. GbtcB20
GGGAAGGACAGGCGCAGGTCGCGCGCGGCCTTCTCGACCACGGTCACGACCTTGGCCCAGTCGGGCCCGCCGCGCGCGTGCGCCAGGCCTTCGGCCAGCACGTCGCGGCACAGTTCCAGCACCTGGGACGTCGAGACCGACTGGCCGAAGAACAGGGTCGCGGTGTCGGGCAGCTGGTGCGCCTCGTCGAAGATGATGGTGTTGGCCGACGGCAGCAGCTCGGCCACGCCGGTGTCCTTCCGCGCCACGTCGG
>NZ_JAGXJZ010000696.1:0-253 GCF_019091095.1 Achromobacter sp. GbtcB20
GTGCCGCTCATCGACACCAGGTTGCCGTCGGTCCAGTCGCGCTTGAGGGAAAGGTGCCCAACCGTCTGGTCCGCCTCGCCATAGACGACGCGGCCGCAGCCGACCGATTTCCCGAGCAGCTCGCTGGCCACCGCCGTCACTTCCTCGGGATCGAGCAGGGGACGGATGCGGTCGGCCAGCGCCAGCTGGAAGGAGTGGCGCCGGTCCGCCGCGCGTACCGATTCGAGCAGCGGGCGCCGGCGCCCTTCGCCTT
>NZ_JAGXJZ010000697.1:0-253 GCF_019091095.1 Achromobacter sp. GbtcB20
GGATCGCGTGCTCGATCGCCGCCAGCACGCGGGGACGATCGTCGGGGTGGATCATGTCGGTGAAGCGCGCCAGCTCGGTGCCTTCGCGCGCCAGGACCGCGTCGGCCTGGAACAGGCGCGCGAAGCGCTCGTCGACGTGGGTGGCGCCGCTGGCCAGGTCATAGCTCCAGGTGCCGATGTTGCCCGAGGCTCGAGCGAGAGCGCCAGCCGGTCCTCGGCTTCCTTGTGGCGCGCGACGGCCGCCATCTTGCCG
>NZ_JAGXJZ010000698.1:0-253 GCF_019091095.1 Achromobacter sp. GbtcB20
GCGCTGTCGCTGCGTTTCCACCTGAACCGCCAGACCGGCGGCATGACGCGCGATATCGAACGCGGCACGCGCGGCGTGAATTCGCTGATCTCGTACTCCTTGTTTAACGTCTTGCCGACCCTGGTCGAGATCACGCTGGTGCTCGGCTACCTGGTGTTCAACTACGACATCTGGTTCTCCATCATCACCGCCGGCGCGCTGGTCACCTACATCACCTTCACCGTCGTCGTCACCGAATGGCGGACCCACTTCC
>NZ_JAGXJZ010000699.1:0-253 GCF_019091095.1 Achromobacter sp. GbtcB20
AAAAGGTTGACGTTCTTGCGGCAAAGCTGCCAGGCTAAGCAACCCCAGTAAGTCGCCCTGGCCGACGACTTAGAGCCTATCCCAGTAGACCTGCTGAGCGCCAGGCAATGATTCCACGAACGAGGTGAAGGCAGGCGAGATAGTTGCCTGCCTTCTTCGGCCAACGGATCAGCAGGCCACGGAATCGGTTCATTCAGCTGTGCGTGCGCTCGTCGACCCAACGTCGGGCGCGAAATCCTGCATCCTTGTTCAG
>NZ_JAGXJZ010000007.1:0-219212 GCF_019091095.1 Achromobacter sp. GbtcB20
CCTGGGGCGGAATCGAACCACCGACACAAGGATTTTCAATCCTCTGCTCTACCGACTGAGCTACCAGGCCAACGAAGCCCGCCACTATACACAAAATGTCGGGACAGGTGGAGGCGCACACGCCGCCGCCCACAAAAAACTCAACAAAAAACCCAGCGCGAGGGCTGGGTTTTTCGTGGGAACCGAAGTTCCCGAATGCTTTTGGTGGCCTGGGGCGGAATCGAACCACCGACACAAGGATTTTCAATCCTCTGCTCTACCGACTGAGCTACCAGGCCAACGAAGTCCGCAACTATACACAATTTTTCAGGCTTGTGCCAGCCGGGCGGGCGTTGTGCCACTTTTTTCTGCGCAACTCGGTTTCGCTGCCCGGGCGTTACCGCAGACTGTTGGCTTCACGGCACGAAAAGGCGTCAACTGACGGCAATCGGGGGCAGAAGTGGCCTGGGGATAACCCGCAGGAGTATAATCGTCAGCGGTTTTGTTGTTACAGCCGGATGCTTTCCCGCCTTTGACGCGAGACAAGCGGGCTGCGACACATTGTTCTTATAGTGGCAGTTCTTAACGCTTAGCCGCGGGTGGCTTTCCGCCATCCCTCACACATGTCGGTAGCTGTCCTTGCCTTCGGTCTGAATCACACGTCCGCGCCGGTATCGGTCCGCGAGCGCGTGTCCATGCCCGTCGATCTGGTCAAGCCCGCCCTCGAAGGCTTGCGTTCGGCGTTCGGCGGCTCTGTCCGCGAAGCCGCCATCCTGTCCACCTGTAATCGCACCGAGATCTACTGCGCGGCCGACGGCCACGTGGCGGATCAGTTGCCCGCCTGGCTGGCCGAACACAACCGCCTGGACGCCGGCACGCTGCGCCCGCACCTGTATCGCCATCATCAAGACGACGCCGTGCGTCACGCCTTCCGCGTGGCGAGCGGCCTGGATTCCATGGTGTTGGGCGAAACCCAGATCGTGGGCCAGATGAAGGACGCGGTGCGTGCCGCCGGCGAAGCCGGTTCCCTGGGCACCTTGCTGCATCAGATGTTCCAGCGCACCTTCTCGGTCGCCAAGGAAGTCCGTTCGCAGACCGCCATCGGCGCCGAGTCTGTCTCCATGGCCGCCGCCGCGGTGCGCCTGGCCGAGCGTGTGTTCGGCAATCTGGACCAGGCCCGCACGCTGTTCATCGGCGCGGGCGAAATGATCGAATTGTGCGCCACGCACTTTGCCGCGCAGCGTCCGCGCAGCATGGTGGTGGCCAACCGCACGGCCGAACGCGCCGAACTGCTGGCCAACCGCTTCTCGGCCAGCACGATGAAGCTGTCCGACCTGACCGAGCGGCTGTCCGAATTCGACGTCGTCGTTTCCTGTACGGCAAGCTCCCTGCCCATCCTCGGCCTGGGGATGGTGGAACGGGCCACGCGCCTGCGCCGTCACCGCCCGATGGTCATGATCGATCTGGCCGTGCCGCGCGACATCGAACCCGAAGTCGGGCGCCTGGACGACGTGTACCTGTACTCCGTCGACGATCTGGGCCGGCTGGTGCAGACCGGCACCGACGCCCGACGCGCCGCGGTGGTGCAAGCCGAAGCCATCATCGAAACCCGCGTCCAGGGCTTCATGCACTGGATGCAATCCCGCGAAGTGGTGCCCGTCATCCGCGACCTGCACCAGGCCGCCGAAGACGTCCGCGCCGCCGAACTGGAACGCGCCCGCCGCCTGCTCGCGCGGGGCGAATCGCCCGAAGCCGTGCTCGAACAACTGGCGCACGGCCTGACGCAAAAGTACCTGCACGGCCCGCTCGCGGCGCTGAACCGCAGCGAAGGCGACGACCGCAAGCAACTGCTTGCCTGGATGCCGCGCCTCTTCCCCGGCCGCGATTCCCGCCGTTAGCGGCTCTGCCCCACGCCCCGCCTCATGGCGGGCGTTCGCTTTGTGGGCGCCCGCTTTTTCTGTCTTCTCCTTGGGTCTTCCCCTCATGAAATCTTCCATGCGCAGCCGGCTGGAGCATTTGTGTCATCGCCTGATCGAGGTCGATGCCTTGCTCGCCGAACCGGAAACCGCGTCCGACATGGACCGCTTTCGCAAGCTTTCCCGCGAGCGCGCCGAACTGGAACCGGTGGTCGAAGCCTTCACCGCGTTCGCCCGCACCGAGGAAGACATTGCGACGGCGCAGGAGATGCTGTCCGAGCCCGACATGAAGGCGATGGCCGAAGAAGAGATCAAGACCGGACGCGGCAAGCTGGAAACGCTGGAAGCGGCGCTGCAACTGCTGCTCTTGCCGCGTGACCCCAACGACGGGCGCAGCGTGTTCCTGGAAATCCGCGCGGGCACGGGGGGCGACGAAAGCGCGCTGTTCTCGGGCGACCTCTTGCGCATGTACACGCGCTACGCGGAACAGCGCGGCTGGCGCGTGGAGCTGATGTCCGAAAGCCCGTCCGAGCTGGGCGGCTACAAGGAAGTGATCGCGCGCATCGACGGCGACGGCGCGTATGGCCGTCTGAAGTTCGAATCGGGGGCGCACCGGGTGCAGCGCGTGCCGGCCACCGAGGCGCAGGGCCGCATCCACACGTCGGCCTGCACGGTCGCCATCATGGCCGAAGCCGACGCCATGTCCGAGATCGTCATCAATCCCAGCGACCTGCGCATCGACACCTTCCGCGCCAGCGGCGCGGGCGGCCAGCACATCAACAAGACGGATTCGGCGGTGCGCATCACCCACTTGCCGACCGGGCTGGTGGTCGAATGCCAGGACGACCGTTCGCAGCACCGCAACAAGGACAAGGCCATGCAGGTGCTGGCCGCGCGCCTGAAGGACAAGGAAGAACGCGAGCGCCAGAGCAAGGAAGCGGCCGAGCGCAAGAGCCTCATCGGCACGGGCGACCGCTCCGAGCGCATCCGCACCTACAACTATCCGCAGGGCCGCGTGACCGATCACCGCATCAACCTGACGCTGTACAAGCTGCAGCAGATCATGGAAGGCGACCTCGAGGAACTGACCGGCGCGCTGATCGCCGAGCACCAGGCCGAGCAGCTTGCCGCGCTGGGCGACGACATCTGAGGCCGACGCGATGACCGCGCCCCAGATCAAGAGCCTGCTGCTGGACACGCGCCTGCCGCGCCTGGAAGTGCGCATGCTGCTGGAGCACGTGCTGGACAAGCCGCGCGCCTGGCTGCTGGCGCACGACACCGATGCGCTGGCGCCCGAGGTGGCGGCGGCGTACGAGGCCCTGGCGCTGCGCCGGCTGGCGGGCGAACCCATGGCTTACCTGCTGGGCCATCGCGAGTTCATGGGGCACCGGTTCCGCGTGACGCCCGACGTGCTGATTCCCCGGCCCGACACGGAAGTGCTGGTCGAAACCGCGCTGGAGTGCATTGCTGGCGTCACCGGGCCGATGGTGCTGGACCTGGGCACGGGCAGCGGCGCGATCGCGGTGTCGATCGCGCTGGCGCGGCGCGACGCGCGCGTGATGGCGTCGGACGTCAGCGCGGCCGCGCTGGCCGTGGCTGCCGCGAACGCGTGGGAGTTGACCGCTGCCGTGCGCTTTGTCGAAGGCAGTTGGTACGAGGCCGTGCCGGCTGGCGAGGGCTTTGACCTGATCGTGTCCAATCCGCCGTATGTGGCCAGCGACGATCCGCATCTGGACCAGGGCGACCTGCGCTTTGAGCCGCGCGGCGCGTTGACCGATGGCGCGGGCGGGCTGGAGGATCTGGCGCGCATTGTCGAAGGCGCCAGCGCCCACCTGAAGCCCGGCGGCTCGCTCTGGATGGAACACGGCTGGGATCAGGCGGAACAGGTACGCGGCATGCTGCGCCAGGCCGGGTTTGCAGACGTGCACAGCCGGCAGGATCTGGCGGGGATCGAGCGGATCTCGGGCGGGCGTTTGCAGGTCGCAGGTGTCTGACACCCGCGATGCGCCCGTTCAAGGCATAGAACCTCTCGTCGGGGTGTCAGACACCCGGGCCTCTGGTGTCTGACACCCTGGATATGCCCGTTCAGGTTGCCGCGCCGCCACCCGGGTGTCGGACACCTTCCCGACACCTTCCCGCGCAGCTCGCCCGGTCCGACACGTGTTGTTGCGTTTGCCCGGATATACCGGCCCCGCGCCGGGGTAATCGGGCGGTTTTCCCGGCTGTACCTATAATTGAGCAATTCCGTTTTGCCAGTCCAAGAGACCACCATGAGCGACGTTCAAGAATTCATCCGTGAAACCGTTACCCAGCACCCCGTCGTGCTGTTCATGAAGGGCACCGCCCAGTTCCCGCAATGCGGGTTCTCCGGCAAGGCCATTCAGATCCTGAAAGGCTGTGGCGTGAAGAAGCTCGTCACGGTCAATGTGCTGGAGGACGACGAAGTCCGCCAGGGCATCAAGGAATTTTCCAGCTGGCCCACCATTCCGCAGCTGTACGTGTCCGGCGAGTTCATCGGCGGCTCGGACATCATGAATGAGATGAACGAGTCCGGCGAACTGAAGACGCTGCTGGAGCAATCCGGCGCCACGGCCTGACGCATCATGCGGCGGCTCGTCGTCGGCATCACGGGCGCCACCGGCGCGCTCTACGCGGTGCGCATGCTGCAGGCGCTGCGCAACGTCGAAGACGTCGAGACGCACCTGGTGGTGTCCGCCTCGGGCGTGCTGAACATCAAGCATGAGCTCGATGTCAGCCGCCACGACGTCTATGCGCTGGCCGATCATGTGCACAGCGTGCGCGACGTGGGCGCCACGCTGGCCAGCGGCGCGTTCCAGACCGCGGGCATGGTGATCGTGCCGTGCTCCATGCGCACGCTGGCGGCCGTGGCCCACGGCCTGTCCGACAACCTGATCACCCGCGCCGCCGACGTCACGTTGAAAGAGCGCCGCCGCCTCGTGATGATGGTGCGCGAGACGCCGTTCAATCTGGCGCATCTGCGCAACATGACGGCGGTGACTGAAATGGGCGGCATCGTGTTTCCGCCGCTGCCGGCGTTCTATCACCGTCCCGCGTCCATCGAAGAGATGGTGGATCACACCGTGGCGCGCGTGCTGGAGCTGTTTGACATCGTCGTGCCCGGGCCGCATTGGGAAGGCACGTAGGCGCTAGCCTCCCGTCCTGTCCAAGCGGGCAAGCCCCGCCGGCGCTACTCCACCAAGCCCAGCCCGTTCAACGCCGCCAGGTTTTCCGGCCATTTGCGCGCGCGCGCGTTCTGCAGTTCGATGCGCGCCCAGGCCATCCATCCGGCCCACTCGATGCGCTTGTCCCACGCCGTGCCCCAGGCCTGCAGCGCGGCCAGGCCGGCGGCGGCATGCTGTTCCGCGGCCTCGAATTCTCCTGACGTCAACGCCAGTTGCGCCAGCAGCAGGCGCGGTTCGCCGACCCACGGGTTGTGCTCCACCGCGGCTTCCAGCATGTGGCGGGCGCTGTCCATTTCGGTCAGGGGATGCATGCGCGTGATGACCTGCCAGTACAGCGCGCTGGCCGCCGCTTCGTCGCGCGGGCTGAGCGTGACGCGGCAATTGTCGAAGGCGGGCGGCAGCGGAATGCCGGTGTCCTGCGGCATGCGCGACAGCGGCGCCAGCAGATGCGACAGCATCGACAGGATGTTCGACGGCGGCTTGAGCGGGCCGGGCCACAGCGACGAGGCCCAGTTGGTCTTCAAGTCGCGGCGCTGCTGCTGCGGATAGCAGGCAAAGATCTCGTCCTGCCAGCTATGCCATTGCTCGCCCATGTCGGCGGCGGACACCACCGTGAATGCGGCGACCTGGCGCGGCGTGAACGTGAACACCTGCCCGTCGGCGCCTTCCAGCGTCAGGCCTTCCGGTCCCGTGCCCTGGCCCTGCAGGATGGCCTGCACGAATCGCGTGCGCGGCATGGCGCAAAAGAGGCTGACCCATTCTTCGGCTTCGGCGCCGAGCACATCGCGCAACGTGTTGCGCTCGCGTTCACGGTCAAAGAGCGTGAGGTCCACGTATTCGTTGCCGTACACGCTGTGAAACAGGCCCAGCAGGCGGACCTCGCGCGGCTGGTTCCACAGCGCCAGCGTGCGGTAGACGCCCAGCAGGTGATGCTTGAACGTGCCGGCCTTGTGCCAGTCTTCGCCGGCGCTGCGCGCAAACAGCAGGTCGAGCAGGGCGGGAAGGTCGGCGTCGACGGCGGCGTAATGGTCAGCCAGCAGCGCGCGCGCATGCGGATGGAGTTCGGTAGTCGTGGACATGGAGGCGGGTGGGTTGATGAAAGCAGGCTCTATTGTGTCCGCATGCGCCGGCGCTGTCATCGCGGTCTTTATATTGAAATCCACATATCAATATGAATATTCATCGCTTCCGGTTTTGAGGCGGCGTCTCTAGAATCCGGGGTCTCATTACGACTACCTCTAGAGATCCTCATGCGCCTTCGTCATTCCCTGGCCGTTCTTGCCACCCTTATCGGTTTTGCCGGCACCTCGGCGATGGCGCAGGACGGCGAGCTGAAGGTGGGCGTCACCGTCGGCCCGCACGCGCAGATCGGTGAAGTCGTGCAGCAGGTGGCCGCCAAGGAAGGCCTGAAGGTCAAGCTGATCGAATTCAGCGACTTCATCCAGCCTAATGCCGCGCTGGACGCCAAGGAGCTGGACGTGAACATCTACCAGCACAAGCCTTTCCTGGAATCGCAGAACAAGGCGCGCGGCTACAAGCTGGTGCCGGTGGCGACGGCCGTCGTGCAGCAGATGGGCATCTATTCCAAACGCGTGAAGTCGCTGGACGATCTGCCGCAGGGCGGCAAGGTGGCCATTCCGAACGATCCGACCAACGGCGCCCGCGCGCTGCTGGTGCTGCAGGCCGCCAAGCTGATCAAGCTGAAGGACGGCGTGACGGTGACGGCGTCGATCTTCGACATCGCCGAGAACCCCAAGAACCTGAAGTTCGTCGAGATCGAGGCCGCGCAGCTGCCGCACTCGCTCAAGGACGTGGATGCCGCCGCCGTGAATTCCGCCTACGCCATCCCCGCCGGCCTGTCGCCCGCCAAGGACGCGCTGGTGCTGGAGAGCAAGGACGCGCCGTTTGCGGCCGTCGTGATCGCCGCGCGCGAGGACAACAAGAACGATCCGCGCATCGCGCGCTTCATCAAGGCCTACCAGTCCGACGAAGTGAAGGCTTTCGTGGCCAAGCAGTTCCCCGGCGCTTACACGACCTCCTGGTAAGTCGTCCCGTCTGGTTCATGCGGCCGGGCGCGTGCGCGTCCGGCCTCGCGCCGTCTGGCGTTCGTCAGCCGCGGCCTCCCCGCGCGACAGCCACATGCGCGCCTCGTTTGCCAAGCCTTCCTGCAGCACCTGCGCCGGCGCGCTCATCGCGCGGTCGCGCGACCACACCACCGCCAGCACCGGGTCTTCCAGCGCCAAGAGGCGCCGCGCGGCCAGGCCCTGCCGCTCGGCGTAATGCGCGCCCAGGCTTTCCACGATGGCCACACCCAGGCCTTGCGCGGCCAGCGCGCACGCCGCCGATGATTGCGCCGCCTCGATGATGGGGCGATAGGGCAGGCCGCGTGCCTCCAGCGCCTGACGCGTCGCGCGCCCGGCGGGCAGGGCGGGGGCCAGCACGATCGGACCGGCTTCGGCGACTTCGTCGAGCGTCAACGTGGCCTTTCTTGCCCACGGATGGTCCTTCGGCATGACGGCATGCAGCCCCAGGGGCGCCAGCCGCAGGCTGGACACGCGGTCGATGTCCGGCGGCGAACCGATGATGATGCCCAGGTCGATGCGATGGTCCACCGCCATCTCGATGATTTCCAGGGCGGTGCCGGCGCGCACGGTCACGGCCACGGACGGATGGGCGCGGCGCACGCCGGCCAGGGCCGGCGGCAGCAGACTGGACGCCGCAATGGCGACGGCAGCGACATCCAGCCGTGCCAGCGCGCCCTGGCGGATGTCGACGGCCAGCCGGTCCACGGCCTCGATGCCGGCCAGCGCATTGAGGACTTCCGGGATCAGCGCACGGCCCTGGCTGGTCAGGTGCAGCCGCCGGTTCTCGCGGCTGAAGAGCGCAAAGCCCAGCCGCGTTTCCATGTCGCGCAAAAGCGCGCTGGCGGCGGGCTGCGTCATGTTGACCGATGCCGCCGCGGCGGTGACGGTGTCGTGCCGGTACATGGCGCGCAGCAGCAGGAGTTCTCGTCGGTTGAACATATGAAATTCATATGGAAATAGTCAATTCATCTATTTGACCATATGAACCGGCGGCCGCCAGAATAGCCCATCGCATTTTGCATCCCGACCTCCGCGCCGCCATGCCCGCCAACACCATCGTTTCCGTCACCTGCATTCCCTTGCGCCTGCCGTTTCATCACTGGAGCCCGTCGCCGCTGTTCGCCGGCCGGCCGCGCGACAAGCTCGACAGCGCGCTGGTGCGCGTGCAGACGGAAGACGGCACGGTGGCGTGGGGCGAGTCGTACTGCGTGGAGCCGCGCGCCTTGCCCGCCATCTTCGAAACGCTGATTGCCCCGCTGGCCTGCGGGCGGGACGCGGACGACGAAACCTTGCTGCCGGGCATGCAGCGCACGCTGCACAACCTGGGGCGGTCCGGCCCCGTGGTGCACGCGCTGGCCGGGCTGGACATCGCGCTGTGGGACCTGCGCGCCAAACGCGCGGGCGTGCCGTTGTACGAACTGCTGGGCGGCAAACGCCGCGAACGGGTGCGCGTGTATGCGTCGCTGCTGCAGTACTACGGCAACGCCGAGCGCCTGGACGCGGTGACCACGCGCGCGCTGAACGAAGGCTATACCGAGATCAAGCTGCACGAGCGCACGGCCGATGCGCTGGCTGCCGCGCGCCGCAGCACGGGGCCGGGCGTGCCCATCATGGTGGACACGAACTGCGCCTGGCTGCCCGGCGAGGCCGAAGCCGCCATCGAGGCGATGCGCCCGCACGATCCGTTCTGGATCGAGGAACCCTTGTGGCCGCCGGAAGACGACCGCGCGCTGGCCCGCTTGAAGGATGCCTGCGGCATTCCCCTGGCGGTGGGCGAGAACGCCGCCAGCGCGACCGACCTGGAACGCGTGGTGGACACGGAAGCGGCGCAGTATGTGCAGCCCAGCGTCATCAAGCTGGGCCTGACCGCCGCGTGGCGCATCGCGCAAAAGTGCGCGGACACGCGCGTCGTGTGCGCGCCGCAGGTGGCGTTCTTCGGTCCCGGATATCTTGCCAGCCTGCACCTGATCGCCGCACAGCAGGCCGAGGTATCGCTGGAACGCCTGTACGTCGAACTGGCGCACGTGCCCTACGGGCGCAGCGTGCCCATCCAGGACGGCTGGGTCGACGTGCCGGACGCGCCGGGATTGGGCGCGGACCCGGAGGCGGAACTAGCCGAGGGCCGCTACAGCAGCTGAAGCACACGCATCCGCGCCCACGCATCAGCTACGAAAGACACACCGAAATACGAACCGGCCCTCAAGAGGCCGCACCGCACATGAACCTGGAGACACCCCCATGCACCCCTCACGCAGAGCGTTCCTGATCAATGGCGCGGCCCTGGCCGCCGGCGCCGCCGTGTTGCCGTGGTCTTTCGCGGCGCGCGCCGCGCAGTATCCGGACAAGGCGGTCCGCCTGACCATCCCGTATCCGCCGGGCGCGGCCACGGACACGCTGGGCCGCATGGCGGGCCAAGTGTTTGCCGAGGCGCTGGGCCAGCCCTTCGTCGTGGAGAACCGTGGCGGCGGTGGCACCACGATCGGCACGCGCGCCCTCGCGGTGTCGGCGCCCGATGGCTACACCATCGGCATGGTCGACTCCACGTTCACGATCAATCCCGCGCTGCTGGGTGATCGTCAACCGTACGACGCCATCAAGGACTTCGCGCCGATCTCGCTGATGGCGACGGCGCCTTTCGTCATGGTGGTGCACCCCTCGGTCAAGGCGACGGACATCGCGTCCTTTGTGGCGCTGGCCAAGGCGCAGCCGGGCACGTTGTCGTTCGGGTCGGCGGGCGTGGGCAGCGGTCCGCATCTGGCCGGCGAGCAACTGCGCCAGCAGGCGGGCGTGGACGTGCTGCACGTGCCGTACCGCGGCGGCGGCACTGTGATCACCGACCTCCTGGGCGGCCAGGTGCAGTTCGGGTTTGCCACCGTGCCCACGATGCTTGAACACATCAAGGGCGGCAAGCTGCGGGCGCTGGCGGTCACCAGCCCGCAGCGCGTGAGCCAGCTGCCCGACGTGCCCACCTTTGCGGAAGCGGGCCTGCCGGGCGTGGACATCTCGCCGTTGTTCGGCCTGGTTGCGCCGGCCGGCGTGCCCGCGCCGATCATCGAGCGCCTGTCGCAGACGCTGGCCGAATCCGTGCAGCGCGGCGCGTTGCGGGACAAGCTGACGGGGATGGGCTTTCAGCCCGTCGGCAGCACACCGGCGCAATTCGCGCAGCGCATCCAGGACGACGTGGCCAAGTGGACGGGCGTGATCCAGCGCGGCAACATCAAGGCCGAGTAGGCGCGTCAGGCGTACTTGCCCTTCAGGCGTACTTGCCCGTCAGGCCGCCATCGACCAGCAGTTCGGTGCCCGTGATGTAAGACGCGTCGTCGGAAGCCAGAAAGGCCACCGCGTTGGCGACCTCCCAGGGCGTGCCCATGCGGCCCATCGGCACCTGCCTGTCGCGCGCCGCGCGGGCGGCGTCCAGGTCGTTGGCATCGAACATCCTGGCGACGTTGCTGGCCACGCGCGGGGTGTCGATCAGCCCGGGAATCACCGTGTTCACGCGGATGCGGTCGGCGGCATATTGCTGCGCGGCCATGCGCGCGAAGTGGATGACGGCGGCCTTGCTGACGCTGTAGGCCAGATGCGGATAGCCGGTGTACCGGATTCCCGCGATCGACGACACCGCGACGATGGCCCCGCCGCCTTGCGCGCGCATCAGCGGGACCACCAGCCGTGTCGCGATCAGCAGGCTGGTCACGTTCACCTGCTGGATGCGGTCCCAGTCTTGCAGCGAGATGTCTTCGGGGCCGCCCACCTTGCCGATGCCCGCGTTGGCCTGCAGGACGTCGATGCGGCCGAAGCGGCCCAGCGCCGCATCCACCGCGGCCTGCATCGCAGCGGGGTCGGCCACGTCGGCCTGCACCGGCAGCGCGCTGCCGCCGGCCGATTCGACTTCGTGCGCCGCTTCTTCGGCAGCGGTCAGGTTGGCGTCCAGCGCAATGACGGCCGCGCCGTGGCGCGCCAGCGTCACGCAACTGGCCTTGCCGATACTCCAGCCGGGCGCCGACGTGCCCGCGCCCGCCACCAGCGCGACCTTGCCGGCCAGGCGCCCGCCGGATGCCGCCGTCATGATTGCCCGCCGTCTTGCTGATGGGACTTGCCCTTGCCCACGTACGGAATGGCGTGGTCGATGGTTTCCCAGATAAACCGCCCGGAAGGGCTTTGCTGCTCTTCGGCAACGTGCGACACCAGGCCCGCCGCGCGCGAGATGACGGCAAAGCCGCGCATCAGGTCGGTGGGCACGCCGATTTCGCTGAGCAGCGCGGCCACGGCGCCCGTCGCATTGATGGTGATGTGCTTGCCGTACGTCTCGTCAATGGCGCTGGCCAGCCAGCGCAGGGCCTGCACGGACTCGCCGCTCAGCTCGCTTTCCGCCTCGGCCAGCGCCAGCAGCTTGATCGCGCGCGGATCGTCCGGCTTGTGCAGGTGATGCCCGAAGCCGGGCAGCGGGCTGCGCGAGGCGCGGTGCTCGCGTGCGATCGCCAGCGCCTCTGCGGGGCCGTCGGCAGCCTGCCGGATGCGGTCCAGCAGGCGCGAGCAGTTCTCCATGGTGCCGACGAACTGGCTGCCCACGGCCATCAGCCCGGACGCCACAGCGCCCTGCAGGTTCTCGGGGGCGCTCATGTAGATCAGGCGCGTGGCGATCGCGCTGGGCGTCATGCCGTGTTCCATCAGCGTGACCAGCACGGCGTCCACGATGCGCATGTCCACCGGGTGCGCATCGCGTCCCAGGATCTGCATGATCATCACCTCGGTGAAGGACTTCTTGCCGATCAGGTCTTCGACCAGGTCGACGTCGCGGTACGACATGCCGGTCAGGTGGTGGGCGCACAGGCGGGTTTCGGGCGTGTTCATGGCGTCTCCTTCATTGCGGCGTCGCGCACCGCGTTCTTCAGCACCTTGCCCACGCTCGAGCGCGGCAGGCTGTCGTGGAAATGGATCTGCTTGGGCGTGGCCACCGGGCCCAGCAGCGTGCGCACGTGCGCCTTCAGTTCATCGTCGCTCGCTTGCGCGCCGGGTTGAAGCTGAACGGCCGCGTGCACCGCCTCGCCCCATTTGTCGTCGGGCACGCCGAATACCGAGCACTCGTAGACGGCCGGATGCGCGGACAGCGCGTTCTCGACGTCCACCGGGTAGATGTTGAAACCGCCGGTGATGATGACGTCGCGCAGCCGGTCCTTCAGGAACAGATAGCCGCGCGCATCGATGAGGCCGGTGTCCCCGGTGTGCAGCCAGCCGTCGACCACGGTCTCGGCCGTTTTCTCGGGCAGCCGCCAGTAGCCGGTCATGACCAGGTCGCCCTGGACCACCACTTCGCCGATCTCGCCGCGCGGCAAGAGCGTGCCGTCGGGCGCCATGATCGCCACGTCCGACAGCGGCGTGACCCGGCCGACCGACGCGCGGTTCTCAGGCGCTTCGAGGTCGGCGGGACGCAGCACGGTGACGATCTGCGGCGCCTCGGTCTGGCCGTAGGTCGTACCCAGCACCGGACCGAAGAACGCGCGCGCACGCTCGATTTTTTCGACAGGCATGGGCGCGCCGCCGTAGATCAGGTTGCGCAGGCGCGGGAAGTCCGCGCGCGACACGCCAGGCTGCGCCATCAGCATGTAGATCAGTGTGGGCGGCATGAAGCTCAGCGTGCCGCCCCGCTCGCGAAACGCCGCCGTGATGGTGGCGGGCGACACGCTATCCAGCAGCAGATGCGCGCCGCCTTGCGCCAGCACCGGCAACAGATACGTGCCCGTGCCGTGCGTGATGGGCGCGGACACGACATAGCGGTCGTCGGCCGTGAGGCCCCAGTTGAGGATCTGGTTGACGATGCCGGCGTTCCACGCGTGATACGGCTGCATCACGCCCTTGGGCAGCCCGGTGGTGCCGCCCGTGAACTTGATGGCCTGGGTGGCATCGCGGGGCAGCGCGTGCCGCAGCGGCGCACGGCCCGCGAAACCGGCCAACAGGCCATCCAGCGTCAGGTCTGCCGCCGCGTCTTCCAGCTCGACGCGACGCGCCGGGCCCACGGGCACAAGCGGCCCGCCCACGCCGTCCACGATCACGATGGTCGGCTCGGTGGCATCCAGGATGCGGCCGATCTCGCGCGCGGTGCTGCGGTAGTTGAGCGGCACCCACACCTTGCCGCTGGCCAGCACCGCCAGCAGCGCCAGGATGTGGCGCGCCGAGTTGCCGGCGCAGATGGCCACGCGCGTCTGCGGCGCCGGGTCCAGGTCCTGCAGGGCGGCGGCCAGCGCGCGGGTGTCGGCCGCCAGCCGCGCGTAGGTGACCTGCCCGTCGGGACCATCAAGCGCCACGCGGTCCGGATGCAGCTCGGCCGCGCGGAAGAAAAAATCAATCGGGTACACCGTGGCTCCTTGGATCGCTAGTTGGCCTTGAGGTTGGCGCTTTTCACGACCGCACCCCATTTGTCGATTTCGCTGGCGATCTTCTTGGCAAAGGTCTCCGGCGTGTTGGGCGGCTGCGGCGGGAAGAATCCGCCCTGCTTGTACGACGCCTGCAGGGCGGGGCTGGCCAGCGCCTTGTTCACTGCCTGATTCAGGCGGTCGATGACGGGCTTGGGCGTGCCGGCCGGCGCCACCAGGCCAAACCACGATTCCACGTCGAAGCCCGGCAGGCCGGATTCGGCCAGCGTGGGCACATCGGGCGTGGCGGGCAGGCGCTCGGGCGAGGTCACACCAATGGCGCGCAGCTTGCCCGCCTGCACGTGGGGCAGGGACGAGGGCAGGTTGTCGAACATGGAATCCACCTGGCCGCCCAGCAGGTCCGCCACCGCGGGGCCGCTGCCGCGATAGGGCACGTGCAGGATGTCGGTGCCGGTCTTCATCTTGAAGAGTTCGCACGACAGGTGAATGGACGATCCGCTGCCGGACGAGGCGCAGGTCAGCTTGCCGGGGTTCTTCTTGGCATACGCGATGTATTCCTGCACGGACTTGATCGGCAGCTTGGGATTGACCACCAGGATGTTCGGAATGGTCGCCAGCAGGCCGACCGGCTCGAAGCCTTTGACGAAGTCGTAGTTCAGCTGGCTGTACAGCGTGCGGTTGATGGTGTTGGCGATGGACCCGACGTACAGCGTGTAGCCGTCGGGCGCGGCGCGCGAGACGATTTCTGCGCCGATGTTGCTGTTGGCGCCGGTCTTGTTCTCGACCACGACCGTCTGTCCCAGCTCTTCGGACAGCGATTTGGCCATCAGGCGCGCCACGATGTCGGTGGCGCCGCCGGCGGCGTAGCCGACGACGAGGGTGATGGGGCGTTCGGGATAGGGTTTGGCCGCCCAAGCGGGGGCGGCGGCCACGAGGGCGCCGCTCAAGGCCACCGCCGCAGCGGTCCAGCGCTTGCCGAATGTCTTCATTGTTGTCTCCGTCCTGTTTGTCTAATAATTGGACAGCTCTCCGTCTGTCCGCCTTCATATTCGGCTTTGATGGAGGCCCTATCAACGCAAGGTGTCCAGAAATTGAACAAACCGGATTCCGAGGGTTCCGGTCCGCGCATCCTGCGGCGCGGGCTGAAGGTGCTGGGCGTGTTGCGCCAGGCCGGCGCGGCCGGCATGCACGTGGTGGACATCGCGCGGGCCGCCGGCATGCAGCGGTCCACGGTGTACCGCTACCTGGATGTGCTGGTCGAAGAGGGCTATGCCCTGCGCGAATCGGGCGCGCCGCGCTGGCGCGTCGCCGAACTGGGCGTGATGATGGCCGGCGATCCGCACGCGCAGGCCGTGCGCAGCCTGCGGCCGTTGCTGCGCCAGATCAGTGATGTCAGCGGCGATTCGGCGTTTCTCATCTGCCGGGCGGCGAACGATTCGCTCTGCCTGCACCGCGAGGTCGGCAACTATCCGGTGCAGGTGCTGGCCGTGACGGTCGGGCATCGCCAGCCGCTGGGCGTGGGCGCGGCGGGTCTGGCGCTGCTGGGCGCATTGCCCGCTGCCGAAGCCGACGAGGTCGTGGCGCAGAACGAGCAGGCGCTACGCGCTTATGGCGGCATGACGGTGGCGCAGATGCGGCGGCTGGTCGAGAACACGCGCGGGCGCGGCTGGGCCGTGGTGGGCAACGCGGCGGTGCCGGGGGTGTTGGGCGTGGGGGTGGCGCTGTGCGATGCCGGCGGGTATCCGCGGCTGGCGGTCAGCGTATCCAGCCTGATCAGCCGGATGCAGGCGCCGCGCCAGCGCAGCATTGCCGATCTGATCCGTGCGCAACTGGCGCAGAGCGGGTTCGGCATGCAGCTGGGGGCGGCGCCCGGCGAAGGGGACTGAGGCCGCAGGGGGCCTCGTTCTGGCGGCCTCGTTCAGGCGGCCCGTTTTTGCGACCCGTTTTTGCGACCCGTTTTTGCGGCCCGTTTATGCGACCCGTTTTTGCGACCCGTTTATGCGGCCGCGGGCGTGGGGACGCGGTACGTTTTCTGGTAGTGCACCGTGAACGTCTTGAAGGCGGCCAGCGCCTTGTGCGGATCGTGTCCAGGCTTGACGAGAAAGCTGTCAAAGCCCACGCGCGCCTGGTAGTGGATGGTGTCGATCATCACGTCGCCGACCGCGCGCAGCTCGCCCTGCCACTGGTAGCGCGTGCGCAGCAATTGGGCCAGCGAGTAGCCGCGGCCATCGGTGTAGACCGGAAAGTCCACGGCGATGAAGGCAATGCCTTCGGGATGCAGCACGCCGTCTGCGTCCGCCAGATCGGTCAGGTCGGCATCGGGGCCCAGCAATACCGCCACGGGGTGCTTGTGGCGGCGCAGCGTGGCGCGCGATGTTTTCCAGACGGACAGCGGGACGATCCAGCCGGGCTCGTCGGCGGGCACCTGGCCTTCGGCCGGCACTTCGGGTTCGGGCACGAAGGGGCGCGACGTGTCGGCCTCCAGCTTGCCGTTGCGGATCAGGTGCGGGCCGGGCGCGTCATGGGCGTAGATCTCAGACATGGGCGGGCTCCGCGTGCTGCATGGGTTTGGCGAAGGCAGGGTCCGCGTACACGTCCTGCTTGAAGGGGTCGATGCCGACGCGGTCGACCACGTCGATGAAGCGCTCGGCCTCGCTGTCGCGCAGGCCCAGGTAGGTGCGGATCAGGCGGTCGACCACGCCGGGCACCTGATGGCGCGCGAACGACGGGCCGATGATGCGGCCAATGGCCGCGCCGCCGCCGTGCGTGGATTCAAGGTCGGGCAGCGGCTTGGCGGCGCCGTTCTGGCGGCCGCCCACCGTGACCTGGTACCACTCCTCGCCGGCCTTATCGACGCCGAGGATGCCGATGTGCCCGACGTGATGGTGGCCGCAAGAGTTGATGCAGCCCGAGATGTTCAGGTCCAGTTCGCCGATTTCGAACAGGTAGTCCAGGTCGTCGAACTGGCGCTGGATGGCTTCGGCCACGGGAATGGAGACGGCATTGGCCAGCGCGCAGAAGTCTCCGCCCGGACAGGCGATGATGTTGGTCAGCAGGCCGACGTTGGGCGTGGCGAGGTTCAGGGCCTCCAGCTTTTGCCACAGTTCATGCAGGCGCGAACGGCGCACGTCGGCCAGGATCAGGTTCTGTTCGTGCGACACGCGCAGTTCGCCATAACCGAAGTCGTCGGCCAGGTCGGCCACGGCGTCCATCTGGTCCGCGGTGATGTCGCCCGGCGGCACGCCGGTGGGCTTGAGCGACACCGTGACCGCCGCGTAGCCGGCGACCTTGTGCGCATGCACGTTGGTGCGCAGCCAGCGCGCAAAACGCTTGTCGCCCGCGGCCAGCGCGGCGGTGTTGTCGACGTCCGCCGCGGCGGCGGCATCGTGCTGCGGCCAGACGAAGCGCGACTTGATGCGGTCCACGAATTCCTGCGTGATGGTGTCGGGGCCGCCCTTGATGCGCTGCCATTCTTCATCGACCTGCTGCGCGTAGACCTCGGGCGTCAGGTCCTTGACCAGGATCTTGATGCGCGCCTTGTACTTGTTGTCGCGGCGGCCATGCAGGTTGTACACGCGCAGCGCGGCTTGCAGATAGGTCAGCAGGTGCTGCCATTCGACGAACGGATTGATCAGCTTGCCGACGATGGGCGTGCGGCCCAGGCCGCCGCCGATCCACACGCGGAAACCCAGCTTGCCGTCGCGTTCGACCGCCTGCAGGCCGATGTCGTGCACGCCCACGGCGGCGCGGTCTTCCACGGCGCCGCTGACCGCGATCTTGAACTTGCGCGGCAAAAAGGCGAATTCAGGATGCAGCGTGGACCACTGGCGGATGATCTCGCACCAGATCAGCGGATCAACGAGCTCGTCCGGCGCGACGCCGGCAAAGTGATCCGTAGTGGTGTTGCGGATGCAGTTGCCGCTGGTCTGGATGGCGTGCATCTGCACCGTGGCGAGTTCCGCCAGGATGTCCGGCACGTCTTCGAGCTTGGGCCAGTTGAACTGGATGTTCTGACGGGTGCTGAAATGCCCGTAGCCGCGGTCCCATTTGCGCGCGATGTGAGCCAGGGTGCGCAACTGGCGCGACGCCAGCAGGCCATACGGAATCGCAACGCGCAGCATGGGAGCGTGGCGCTGGATATACAGGCCGTTCTGCAGGCGCAGGACGCGGAAATCGTCCTCGGTAAGCTGGCCGTCGAGAAAGCGGCGCGTCTGATCGGCAAACTGCGCGACACGCTGCTCGACAAGCTGTTGATCGACGGGGTCATACACGTACATGTCTACTGCCCTTGAAATCTTCTCGGTCTGAACCCCGGAACGGGGCAGGCGCACGGCGCCGGAAAAACGGGATTCATAACCGTAACAGGCAGCCGTAAAGACCGTCTAAGTCATTCTGGTAATAAAGAAATAAGAGCCCCCACGCCGCGCGCGCTCCGCGCGCTAGCTGCCCCCCCGAGGGGGCTGCCCCGCCTTCGGGCGGCCGCGCGGCGGGGCGGCTGTTTTTGCGGAGGGCGTGCGCGGCGAATCGATAGCCTACGCGTGCAAAGGAAAACCTGGCTTGCCCCAGGACAAGCTTTCAGCGCAGCTACAACGCCGCGTTCACTGCCCACCGCGCCACGAACACCAGAATGATGACCAGGCAGGCCGCGAGCAGCAGGCCGGTGGCGATGAGGGGGCCGGGTTTGTTGCGGGCAATGTCGGCGTCGTAGCCGCGGCCGCGCCGCACGCCGAAAAAGGCCCACAGCACGGAGCGGACCGTGCGCAGGAAACCGAGCATATGCGCCTCCGGGCAGATTCTTGACCGTCCACTGTAGACGTTGGACTGCGGCGCAGACAGAGGCAGATCCGGTTCAACCGACCGTATCAGTTGGCGCGGCGGCATGCGCGCCGATGCCGCGCACGATGTGGTCCAGCAGTTCGCGCGCGGCGGGCGAAATGTGGCGGCCGGCGCGGCTCAGGACGTGCAGGCTGCCCTGATTCAGGATGGGATTGGCCAGCGGCAGGCTGGCCAGCCGCTGTGCCTGCATGTCGGCGGTGACGGCGATGGGAGGCGTGAGCGCGTAGCCGATGCCGGCGGCCGCGAATTGCCACAGCGCCTTGAAGGACGAGGTGGTCAGCACGTTGTGCAGCCGCACCTGCTCGCTGATCTCGGCGGCCTGGATGTGCTGGCGCACGCCAAAGCCTTCCTGCATGGACGCGCCGGGGTAGTCGGCCAGGTCGGTCAAGAGCAGGGGGCGGCGCAGCCGCGTCAGCGGATGATCCTGGCGCACGATGGCGCGTATCGGTTCGGGCCGCGAGTAATGCGTGCGCAGCCGCGCGTCGTTGGGCGGCTGGAACACCGGCCCGATGTAGGCGCGGTCATCGACGATGCGCTGCACGATCTCGGAGGTGCGGGCCACGTCGATGTCTAGCGTGACTTCCGGGTGGCTACGCCAGTAACCCGGCAGGACGCGGTCGAACATGAGTTCGACAAAGCCCTCGCCCAGCACCAGATCGATGTGGCCGCGCTCGGCCTTGCGCAGGCTGTCGATCTCGGAAAAGAAGCTTTCCTGGATGTCCTGCTGGCGCTTCACGTAACGGGCAAGGATGTGGCCGGCATCGGTGGGCACCAGCCCGCGGCCGCGGCGCTCGAACAGCGCCATGCCGCAGTCGCGTTCCAGCGCGGCGATGGCACGGCTGACGGCGGACGGATCCATTTCCAGCGCTTCGGCCGCGCCGCGCACCGAGCCCCGGCTCATGACCTGCATGAAGTAGTGCGTGCGGCGGGCGTCGAGTTGTTCATCCATGGCGGCGGCTCCGGGCGGGAATGCGGCGGATTTTCCACGCGCACAATTAAGGGTTTACCCTTAACGAACGCTGTCCCGTGCAAAAATTTCCCAGGAAAAGGCAATTCGTTGCATTTTACGCAACGTTTCTCGGCGGCGGGTGTCATGGTTGCCCGCCAACGGGCAGAGCGAAAATTGCGCAGTCCGAACCGGCGCGCCCGTTGCGCGCCGTTCGTCATCAGGGGAAAAACAATGTCTCATGCCAGCGCCAGCCTGGCCTTGCCTTCCATGCCGCTATCGGGGCGCGTGCGCATGCTCGCCGCCATCCTGCTGGTGGTCGTCATCTCCGAAGCGATCGGCAGCGTGACCTTCTCGGTCGGTCCCGGCAAGATCGTCCTGCAACCCATGCTGTGGGCCATTTTCATCGGCGCGGTCGTGGCGGCTTTCGGTCAGCGGCTGCCGTCCGGCATCGGCATCGACAAGGCCATGCAGACCCGCATCAGTGGCTACCTGCAATATGCGTTGCTGCCGTTCCTGGCCAAGCTGGGCCTGATGGTCGGCGGCGCCTTGCCGCAGGTGCGCGAGGCCGGCTGGGCGCTGGTGTTCCAGGAGTTCGGCCACTTCTTCGGCACCATGGCCATCGGCCTGCCGCTGGCGCTGCTGCTGGGCATCAAGCGCGAAGCGATCGGCGCTACGTTCTCGGTGGGCCGTGAGCCCAGCCTGGCGATCATCGGCGAGCGCTACGGCATGAATTCGCCCGAAGGCCGCGGCGTCATGGCCGAATACATCACCGGCACCGTGATCGGCGCGCTGTTCGTGGCGCTGATGGCCGGCTTCATCACTAGCCTGAACATCTTCGATCCGCGCTCGCTCGCCATGGGTGCAGGCGTGGGCTCGGGCAGCATGATGGCCGCCGGCGTGGGCGCGATCGCCTCGCAGCAGACGCCTGAAATGGCGCATCAGGTGGCTGCGCTGGCTGCTGCCGCCAACCTGCTGACCACCGTGGTGGGCGTGTACTTCACCCTCTTCATCTCGCTGCCCACGACGATCTTCCTGTACGGCAAGCTGGAGCCCGTGCTGGGCCGCTTCTCGCGCGGCAAGAACGAGGCCGTGGTCGACGACAGCGTGTCGGAAGACGTGCCCGCGCACGGCGCGAAGATGGGCTTTGGCGACCGCCTGACCGCCTACGTCATCTGTGGCCTGTTTGCGTTGGTGGGCAACCGCCTGGGCTACAACGTGCCGTTCGCGGACGCGCTGCCCGGCATGGGCATCATCGTGCTGCTGGTCGTCATCACTGACCTCATCCTGCGCGTCGTGCCCAAGCTGCCGGCGGTGTTCGTGCTGTCGCTGATCGCCATGACGGCCGGTTGCCCCGGCGTGCTGCCGTACTCGGACCAGATCATCGCAATGGTCGGCAAGGTCAACTTCCTGCCGTTCACGACGGTCATCCTGGCCATGGCCGGCCTGTCGATCCTGAAAGACCTGCCCGCCTTCCGCAAGCTGGGCTGGAAGATCGTGGTGGTGTCGCTGGCCGCCAACGCCGGCACCTTCATGGGCGCCACGATGATCGCGGAATTCTTCCACTGATCGTCTTCGCGCCACGAGAAAGCCGCCTTTTCAGGCGGCTTTTTTCATGGACCGGCTTGGGGGCGGTGTCAGACACCCGTCGAGACGCCGTCGCCAATTGACGGGTGTCTCATTTGGGTGTCTGACACCTGGGTCAGCGCAAGGATCCTTCGGCTGCCTGACACCTGGGTCAGCGCGGGAATCAGGGCGCGGCGCCGGGCCGGTAGCGCGCGTTGTCGGTCACGTTCTCGGTGGGGCCGATGTTGGCCACCGCCGGAACGACAGCACTGGCTGCCTTCATGACAGCCGCGGCCTGCAATTCGACTTGCGGATTGCCCATGGCGACACGATAAGGTTGCAGCGGCGCCAGGCCTTCGATGGTGCCCCAGTCGTTCGCGGCCTGGGCGCGTTGGGCCACCGGGTCGGGCCGCGCGGCAAAGTCTTCGACCGCGCGCCGCATGCGGGCGTCCGCGTACAGGTCGCGCAATTCATCGATGTTGAGGGCGGGGGCGGCAAGAGCAAGGGGCGCGGCCGCGGGGTCAGCGTTTTCTCTGACGCGCGGGGCGTTTTGCTCGGCCCTGGCCAATTTGTCGGCCTGGGCGCGTTCCAGGCGCTGGGCTTCGCGGGCGGCCTGGGCCTGGGCGGTGCGCTGCGCCTGGCGGGCCGCGAAGTTCTGCGCGGCGCGTTCGGCTTCCCCGGCGGGGCGGTTCTCATCCAGCATCGATACGCGCGCCGGAAAAGGCGCGGCGACGTGGGGGATGGCGGAGATCGCAGAAATGGCCATGCGGGCGCTCCTTGTCGTGATTGACCTTTGGGTTGGTCTGTCAGGGGAGATGCACGTTCACTGTAGCAAAGCCTTCTGCGCAGGGGTTTATCCATCTGTGGATTTCGTAACCGTCTCCCACGCCGCCAATTCCTCCTGCAAGGCGGCCAGCTTGCCCCGGACCAACCCGAGCGCATCGCTGCCCAGCAGCAGGTGCGCGGGCGGATGATCGGCGGCGATGGCCGCCAGCATGGCGCGCGCCGCCTTGCGCGGGTCCCCCAGCTGTCGGCCGCTTTTCTCTTCGCGCGCCTTGCGGATGGGATCGAAGATGGCGTCGTAGTCTGCAATCGCGCGTGGGGTACGTGTCATGGATCGGCCCGCCCAGTCAGTGCGGAACGATCCCGGCGCCACGGCGGTCACGGCGATACCCAGCGGCTGCACTTCCTTGCCCAGGGCTTCGGAAATCCCCTCCAGCGCGAACTTGCTGCCGCAGTAGTACGCGATACCCGGCATGGTGATGTGGCCGCCCATGGACGTGATGTTCAGGATGTGGCCGCGCCGGCGCTGGCGCATGAACGGCAGGACCGCTTTCATCATCGCGACCGCGCCAAAGACGTTCACGTCGAACTGGCGGCGCATTTCCGACAGCGGCGACTCTTCCATCACGCCTTCGTGACCGTAGCCCGCGTTGTTGACCAGCACATCGATGGCCCCGACGCTGGTTTCGATATCGGCCACGACGCCGTCGATGGCGTCGAAGTCGGTGACGTCCAGGACGCGCCCGATGGCCGCGCCTGGGGACAAGGCCTCGAAGGCGATCCGCGCGGGGTCGCTGCGCACGGTTCCAACCACGCGATGGCCGGCGGCCAGGGCCTCCTCGGCCAATGCGCGGCCGAAGCCGCTGCTGACGCCGGTGATGAGCAGGGTTTTGGGGGAGGTCATGGAGTCCGCTCCAAAGTCAGTGGAGAATGCATGGTAGTCTCGCAAAAACGCGCGGATAAGCCGTACTCCGCTACTTATATTGCATAAAACTATGAATGGAATTTCCCCGGGCGTAGACGGCGCGGCAGGCCGCGCTCTTGCCGAGAGCCGCATGGCCGAGCTGCTGCGCGGCTTGGCGCCCCATGAGGGCTACAACCTGACGGCGTTGCCCAGCGTGCGCGTGCTGCGCGCCAACCGCGCGCTGGCGCGCACGCCCGTGCTGTATGACCCCGGGATCGTGATCGTGTGCCAGGGCCGTAAGCGCGGATATTTCGGCGATCGGCTTTACCTGTATGACGAGCAGCACTACCTGGCCGTCTCCGTCCCAGTTCCTTTCAGCATGGAGACTGAAGCCACGTCCGAGCGGCCGCTGCTGGCGCTGTACCTGCACCTGGATTTTGTGTTGGCGGCGGAGTTGGCGTCGCAGATCGACGGCGCCGGGCACGCGGCGCCTGCGCAGGCGCCGCAAAGCATGATGTCGACCCCGATGGATGAAGCGATGCGTGCATCGGTGCTGCGCTTCATCGAGGCGATGGCAAAGCCGTTGGAAGCCGCAGTGCTGGGAGCGGGCCTGCTGCGCGAACTCTATTTCCGCGTGCTGACCGGCCCGCAGGGCAGTTCGATGCGGGAAGCGCTATCGCTGCGTGGGCAGTTTGGCCGTATTGGCAAATCCCTGCGTGTCATCCATGCGGAGTATGCCCAGCCGCTGGATGTCACCAGGCTGGCGAATGAGGCGGGCATGAGCGTGCCGAGCTTTCACAGCCATTTCAAGGCGGTGACGCAGGTTTCCCCGATGCAGTACGTGAAATCGACCCGCCTGCACCAGGCGCGCCTCTTGATGGTGCGGCAGGACCTGACGGCCGAGACGGCGAGCCAGGCGGTGGGCTACACGAGCCCGTCCCAGTTCAGCCGCGAGTTCAAGCGCCTATTTGGCCTGACGCCAGCGGCAGAGGCGCGGCGCATGCGTGAAGGCTTCGCCATGCCAGCCTTCGCGCAAGCCGCGTTCGTGTCGTCGCATTGATGCCGTCGCACTTACCGGCGCAAACCGCCGGCGGCCAGATCAGGGCTTGGTGGCCTGCATCGAGGGGCGCTGGCTGAAATCCTCGTACCAGGCAGCCGTGGCCGGGTGCGAGGCGCGCCAGTCCAGGTCAGGGAAGCGGAAGTCCAGGTAACCCAGCGCGCAGCCGATGGTGACGGTGCCGATGTCCAGGCGGCCCGCGAGGCCCGCGGCGTTCTTCTCGATGAGCGCAAGGCCATCGCGCACCTTGCCCAACTGGCCCTCGACCCAGCCATCCCAGCGCAAGGCCTCGGGACGCAGCACGGTCTCGTAGCGCGCCAGCAGCGCCGCGCCCAGCATGCCGTCGGCCATTGCCTGTTCGGTCAGCACGGGCCAGCGGGCCTTGCCGGCAGGAAAGAACGATCCGCCGCCCAGATCGTTCAGGTACTCGCAGACAACGCGGCTGTCGAACAGCGCCTGGCCTTCATCGGTGATGAAGGTGGGCACCTGGCCCAGCGGATTGCTCGGGATGATGGTCTGGTCGCGGGCGACGGGACCGGCGGCGCTGGGCAGCTTTTCAATCCGGTCGGCCAGCCCGAGTTCGTGGGCGATGACCATGCACTTGCGTACGAAGGGCGAAGCGGGCGAGAAGAAGATTTTCATGGGGTTCCCTGTCGGTGAGAGGCGTCAGTGTTGCGCATGGGCCAGGTGCTGTCCAGCCACCCAGCCAAAGGTCAAGGCGGGGCCGAGCGTGATGCCCGGCGCGGGGTACGCGCCGCCCATCACGGACTGCATGTCGTTGCCCGCCACGTAAAGGCCGGGGATCGGCGCGCCGGCGGCATCCAGCGCCTGCGCATGGGCGTTGGCGGCAATGCCGCAGGCGGTGCCGATGTCGCCCGGGTACACCTTGACGGCGTAATAAGGCCCATCGCCAAGCGGCGCGAGGCATGGATTCGGCTGGTGCTGCGGATCGCCCAGATAGCGGTTGTAGGCCGTGCTGCCCTTGCCAAAATCGGGATCGGTTCCTTGCTCGGCGTGACGGTTATAGCGTTGGACGGTGGCCTGCAGCGCGTCGGCGGGTACGCCGAGCCGGCCGGCCAGCGCCGCCAGCGTGGACGCCTGCAAAAGGTAGCCCTGGTCGATCAGGTGTTGGCGGGGCCGGCCGCCAGGCAGGGCCAGCCCAAGGCCCCACGTGTCGATGAACCGCTGGTCGCAGACCAGGAACGCCGGGATGCTTGGCACGGACTCGTTGCTGCGGTACATGGCCTGCACGAACTCGTGGTACGAGGTCGATTCGTTGACGAACCGGTTGCCCGCGCCATTCACGGCGATCAGGCCGGGCTTGGCGCGGTCCCAGACCAGATGCGGGTAATTGAGCGGCGTGCCGGTGCCGGTATCCAGCACGGAGACCGGCGCCCAGAACGCCGGACTGGCATGGCCGCTGCCGAACGCCGCGCCGGCCTGTTCCGACAGCCGGATGCCATCACCGGTATTGCCGCGCGGGGACATCGACCAGCCGCCGGTCGGCTGCGGGTAGGTTCGCGCGCGCCGTTCCGGATCCCACGGGAATCCGCCCGTTGCCATCACGACGCCACGGCGTGCGCGCACGTTGACCGTCTTGCCGTCCCGCGACAGGGCGGCGCCCAGCACGCGCCCCGCGGCGTCGCGGTGTAGCGACAGCGCGGGCGTTTGCAGCCAGAAGTCGATGTTGCGGGTCAAGAGCCCGTGAAACAACTGGGCCGCCAGCGCATTGCCCAGCAGCAGCCGCGTGCCGCGGTGATACCCGCGCGCGCGGTCCGAGGCGTAACGCAACACCAGCTTCATGCTGTGGCGCCAGGCCGCGAACGAACGCGTGGCGCCAAGCAGGTGCCGCACGTCGGTGATGTTGACCATCATGCCGCCGAGCACGGTGAATTCCTTGAGCGGGTCGCGCAGGAGCCGCATGCGGCTGCCCAGCTTGCGGCCGTCGAATTCGACCGGGTCGAGCGAGCGGCCGCCCATTGCGGCGCCGGGCCGGTCAGGGTAGTAATCCGGCGAGGCGGTGCGCGCGGCAAGCTGCAAGAGGCCGCGCGACACCAGGTAATCCATCATGCGCGGGCCTGCCTCCAGATAGGCCCGCTTCATGTGTTCGGGGGCCGCCGCGCCCACCGTCTGGTCCAGATAGGTCCAGACGCTGTCCATGCTGTCCGCATGGCCCGCCGCTTCAGTCTGCGCGTTCAGGGGGATCCACACCGCGCCGCCGGAGATCGCCGTCGATCCGCCGATGCGGTCGGTCTTTTCGACCAGCAGTACGTCCAGCCCTTCCTCGTGCGCGGTCAGCGCCGCGGCCATGCCGCCCGCGCCGGAACCCACGACGAGCGCATCCACTTCCTTGTCCCATGCAATCTGGTCCATGCCGCCTACGCTCCCGAGCCGCCCAGCGACTTGCCGCCGTCCACGAAGATGACCTGCCCCGTGATGAAGTCCATGTGCGGCGCGGCCAGGAAGGACACCGCATTGGCGATGTCTTCAGGCCGCCCCGCGCGCCCGGTCGGCTGCAAGGCCAGTTGCGCGGCCATGCGCTCGGGCGTCAGGTTGCGCAGCAATGGCGTATCGATGAGGCCGGGCGCAATGGCGTTGACCAGGATGCCGCGTCCGGCCAGTTCCATCGCGCTGGCGCGGGTGTAGCCAACCAGCGCCGCCTTCGAGGCCACGTAATGCGGATGGTTCTTCGCGCCCAGATACGCGCGCGACGCGATGTTCACGATCTTTGCGCCCGGCTGCATGGTCCGCGCCGCTTCCTGGGTCAGGGTGGCGACCGCCAGCAGGTTCACGTCGAAGGCGCGCCGGTAGTCATCGCTCGTCACGTCGAAGAACGTGCGCTCGTCAAAGAGGCCAGCGTTGTTCACCAGCGCGGCCAGCGGCGGCAATGCGCTCGCCAGCGCGCGCGTGGCGGCTTCGTCGGCCAGGTCCACGACGCGGTGGCTGACATCCAGTCCCCGGTCGGCCAGCGCCCGTGATTCCTTCTCCGCCAGCGCCCCGTTGCGATCGGCCATCACGACGCGAAATCCATCCCGCGCCAGCCGCTCCACGATCGCCAGGCCCATGCCGCTTGCGCCGCCCGTGACCAACGCCGTTCCCAGACTCATGATTTCTCCTTAGACAGCCAGATAGCCGCCGTCCACCGGCAGTACCACGCCATTGACATAGCTGGCCAGGTCCGAGGCCAGAAACAGAATGGGGCCGACGATCTCGTCAGCGCGCCCCGCGCGCGCCATGGGGGCGCGCCCCATGTACCAGTCGGTGCCGCTGGCCTGGGCGCGCTGGCCGGCGGTCATCTCGGTTTCCATCAGGCCCGGCGCCACCGCGTTGACCCGCACGCCGTGGGGCGCCAGGTCGCGGGCCAGCACTTCCGTGAACGAGCGCACGCCGCCCTTGGACACCACGTAGCCCGCGGTCGAAATGCCGCAGCCGTAAGCCACGATGGAACACAGGTTGACGATGGCGCCGCGCGAGGCCTTGAGCTGTTCCACGAAGGCATGCGTGACGTTGAACGTGCCTTGCAGGTTCACCCGCATCACGCGGTCCCAGATCTCGGGGGTGCGCGGATCGTCGAACGGCGCGCGCGCCGAAATGCCGGCGTTGTTGACGAGGATATCCAGCGGACCGTGACGCGCCGCGCAGTCGGCGGCAAAGGCGCGCACGGCCTGCTCATGGGTCACGTCCAGTTCGGCATGCGCGGCATGGCCGCCGGCCGCGACGATGGCCTGCGCCGACGCGGCGGCAAGGGCCGCGTCCACGTCGGTCACGATCACGCGGGCGCCTTGCCGGGCAAAGCCCTGTGCGATGGCGGCGCCCAGGCCGCGCCCGGCGCCCGTCACCAGGACGCGCTTGTCTTGCATTGAGATCATGGCTTTTTCCTTGCGGCGCCTATGCGCCCAGATAGGCGCGCTGCACGCCTTCGTCGCTGGCGAGCGCGGCGGATTGCCCATCCAGCGCGATCTCGCCGTTCTCCAGGATGTAGGCGTGACTGGACACCGACAGCGCGAGTTTGACGTTCTGTTCGACCAGCAGAATCGTGATGCCCTGTTCGCGGTTCAGCCGCAGGATGATGTCGAAGATCTGCTCGACCACCAGCGGCGACAACCCCATGGACGGTTCGTCCAACAGGATCATGCGTGGCCGCGCCATCATGGCGCGGCCGGTCGCCAGCATCTGCTGCTCGCCGCCAGAAAGCGTGGCGGCCTTTTGTTCGAAGCGTTCTCGCAGACGTGGAAAGGTGTCGCACACCATGTCCATGTCCTGCCGGACAGCGTTGCGGTCCCGGCGCAGGTAGGCGCCCATTTCCAGGTTTTCGCGCACGCTCATCTCGCGGAAGATCTCGCGGCCTTCCGGCACCTGCACGATGCCGCGTCCCACGACCGCATCGGCGGACAGGCGGTGGATGGGTTCGCCCGCGAAACGCACGCTGCCCGCCGTGGGCGAGACCAGACGCGAAATCACGTTCAACGTGGTCGACTTGCCCGCGCCATTGGCGCCCAGCAGCGCCACGATGGCGCCTTGCGGCACCTTCAGCGACACGTCCTGCAATGCGCGGATGTTGCCGTAGGCGGCCGACACCGCATCGACTTCCAGCAGAATCTCAGCCACCAGCTGCTCCCTTGCCCAGATAGGCCTCGATGACACGGGGGTTGTTGCGCACCTCGGCGGGCGTGCCCTCGGCGATCTTTTCGCCAAACGACATGACGGTGATGCGATCCGATATGGACATCACCAGTTGCATCACGTGTTCCACCAGCAATACCGTGATGCCGTCCCGCTCGCACAATTCGGTCAACAGGCGGTCCAGCGTCTCGATCTCGCGGTTGCGCAGGCCCGCCGCCGGTTCGTCCAGCAACAGCAGGCGCGGAGAAATGGCCAGCGCGCGCGCCAGCTCCAGCATCTTCTGGCGTCCGAAGTCCAGACTGCAGGCGGGGGTGTCCAGGAAGTCTGCGAGGCCGACGCGCTCGAGCAGATGCTCCACCCGCTCGCGGGCCTCGGCCGCCGCCGGGCGCAACAGCTTGCGCGGGCTGTTCGCGCCGTGCGCGTACGTCCCCAGCAGCGCGTTCTCCCGCACGCTGAGCGCGCCGAAGAGCTCCAGGTTCTGGAATGTGCGCGCCACGCCCAGCGCCGCCATTTCGTGTGGCTTCTTGCCCGTGATGTCGGCGCCATCGAAGGTGATGCTGCCGCTCGTGGGGCGGTAATAACGCGATATGCAATTGAACGTCGTCGACTTGCCGGCGCCGTTCGGACCGATCAACGCGTGAATGCGGCCGCGTTCCACCTGCATGGACAGCCCGTTGATCGCCGTCAGGCCGCCGAATTTCACCGTCAGTCCCTGCACGTCCAGATAAGGATGTGTGCTCATGCTGCGCTCCTTTGCGGGGATTTGGAGGCGGTGGCCGCCGCGCGCGAGGCCGCGGGCAAAGGCGCTGCCGGCGGGGGCGCGCGCCGCGCCGCACGGCCCGCAAACAGGCCCTTGGGCGCGAACATCATGAAGCCCATCAGAATGACGCCGTAGATGATTTCCTGGAACGACAGCGCCTGGCGCAGCAGTTCGGAGATGAGGCCGAAGGCCAAAGCCCCCGCGATGGCGCCGCGTACCGATCCGATGCCGCCCACCACGACCATGGTCAGGATCAGGATGGTGGTCTGAAAGCCCAGGCTTTCGGGATGGATGAACGACGCGAAGAGCGTGTACATGCCGCCCGCGATGCCGGCGTAGGCGGCCGACAGGGTGAACGCGGTTCGCTTGATGGCATTGACGTTCACGCCCATCGCCTGCGCCGCGACATCGCTCTCGCGCACGGCCCGGAAGGCCGATCCCAGTTGCGAGCGCGACAACGCCACGGTGGCCCACAACAGCAGCGCGGCAATCAGCACGACAAAGGGGTAGGCCTTCATGTCCGACACCAGTTCGTACCCGAAGAGCGAGGCGGGCGAGATGCGGAATCCGTTGGATCCGTTGGTGACCGACTGCCAGTTCAGGAACACCCATTGCATGGCTTCCCCGAAGGCGAACGTGGACAGCGCCAGATAGATGTCGCGCATGCGCAGCGCGAGCGCGCCGATCACGTAGCCCAGCGCCGCGGCCAGCAGCCCGCCCGCCAGAATGGAGACAAAGAAGGGCGGATGCCACAGGTTGTTGATGAGCCCGGCGGTGTAGATGCCCACGCCATAGAAGGCCGCGTGCGACAGCGCAAACTGCCCGGTTTCGCCGATGACCAGGTGCAGGCCCAACGCCAGCACGACGAACACCATCAGCAGGTTGACGACGTAGACGACATAGCCGCTAGCCATGAAGGGCAGCGCCACCAGCACGACGGCCATGAGCGCCAGCAGGACGCGATCGATCTTGTTGCTCATACTTTCTTCACCTGCAGTTTGCCGCCCAGCAGTCCTTGCGGGCGCACCAGCAGCACGACCATGATGGCCACGAAGGGCGCCACCACGATGGCATTGGTCGAAATGAACAGCCCCACCAGGTTCTCGGCAACGCCGATCACAAAGCCCCCGACCACCGCGCCGGGCAGGCTGGTGATGCCGCCCACGATGGCGGCGGCATAGGCCAGGATGGCGATGTGGCCGATGTCCGGGGTGATGAGGATCTTGGGCGTGATGAGCAGCGCCGCGACGGCCGATATCAGGCCTGACAACGCCCACACCATCATGCGGATGCGGGTGAGGTTCACGCCCGTCAGCCGCGCTGCCTTCGGATTCATTCCCACCGCGCGCATGGCCCGGCCAACGCGCGTGTAGGCGAACATCCCGAACAGCAGCAGCATGACGATGACCGCGACGGCGAAGATCAGCAGGTCAAGCCGGGTCAGCACGGCGTCGCCGATGATGACGGCGTCCGTGGACGCAAGCGGCGGCAGCGAGCGCGGGGTATCGCCCAGGCCCGATGTGCGCACCAGCCCCTTCAGGGCGTACGCCAGTCCCAGCGTGGCGATGACCATCTGCACGCCCACGCCCTTGGAAGCGATGACCCGTTCCATGACGACGCGCTGGAACAGGCCCGACAGCAGGGCCACCGCGGCCAGCGTGACCGGAATGACCGCCATATAAGGCCATCCCATCACCAGGATGAGGAACAGCGCAATGTAGCCGCCCACCATGAAGATCTCGCCCTGGGCGAAATTCGGCACATCGGTGGTCTTGAAAATGATGACGACGGCGACGGCCAGCAACGCGTATACGCTGCCCGTCACCAGCCCCGACAGCACCCCCTGCTGCAGGAACAACCAGGTATCGGCAAAGCTCATGATGTTCTCCGGCGGCCCGCGCGATGCTGCGCCATCGCGCGGGCGTGGCCCCTGACGGGCCGCGGGTTTACTTCTGGTATTGCCAGGTGCTCTTGAAGGCGCCAGGCACGAGCGTCATGTTCGTTCCATCGAACTTGATGTAGATGGCGGCCTCCTGCGCGGCGCGGTCACCCGGGCCGAACTCGATGGGGCCTGCCATGACGCCCGAGTCGAACTTCATGGTTTCCAGCGCCTGCAGCACCTTTTCACGCGTGGGCTGCGGGCCGGAGGCCTTCAGCGCGTTCACGACCGCCATGGCGGGCGGAATGCCGTAAGGCATGTAGGACTGCGGGTGCCCGGGCTTGGCCGCCAGGTCGGGATACGACTGCTTGTACATGTCGTACACCCACGTCAGCTTCGGCCCGCCCGGCAGATCGGCCAGCACGTCCTGGATGTACACGTTTTTGAACGCATCCTTGTTGCCCACGTTCTCCACGAGCTGCTTGAGATCCGCCGTGCCATTGACCGCCAGCACGATGGGCTTGTTCCAGCCCAGTTCGTGCGCCTTCTTGATGATGAGGGCGGCGGGGCGCGCATACGTTGTCAGCAGCAGCACATCGGGATTGCCCGAGCGGATCTTCAGCATGGGCGCGGTCACGTCGGTGATGCTCGGGTTGACCGACTGCACCTGCAGCGCCGGGTCGCCAAGCTGTTTTGCCTGCGACTGCGCCGCCTCCAGGTTCCAGCCGCCGTAGGCGTCGTCATGATTGATGTAGCCGATCTTCTTGGCCTTCAGGTGTTCCGATGCGAACTGCACCATCGAGCCGCCGACGGCGTGCTGCGAGATCGAGAAGGCGCCGTAGATGTACTTGGACGGCGGGTAAAGCGCGCCGTCGCCCGAGGCATTCAGCATGACCAGCGGCACTTTTTCGCGCTCGATATATTCGCGCGACGCGACGACGGCCGCCGAACACGATCCCCCGTTCAGCAGGAAGACCTTGTCCTGCTCGTTGAGCTTCTTGACGGCGGCGACCAGATCGTTGGCGTTGCAGCGGTCGTCTTCCACGACCAGTTCGATCTGGCGGCCGTTGACGCCGCCTTCCTTGTTGACCTTGGCGTACCACATCTTGGCGGCGTTCAGCACGTCAAAGCCGTAGGCCATGCCGCTGCCCGACAGCGGCGCAAAGACGCCGATCTTGATGGTCTTGTCCGTGATCCCCGGTTCCTGCTGCGCCTGCGCGGCGGCCGAAAAGGCCAGGGCGCACAGCGCGGCAGCGGCCGCGTAGCGACTACGTTGGTTCATGCTTGGTCTCCCGTTCTTTTTTGGATGCGCGTCTTTGGTGGATGACGCTTTGATGCGTTGACGGCGGTGCCGCCGGGTAAGTCTTACTGCATGCGGTAGCCGCCGTTCACGTCGATGACGCTGCCGGTGATGTAGCCCGCATCTTCCGAGGCAAGGAACCGCACGGCCGCGGCCACTTCCTCGGCGGTGCCGATGCGGCCCAGCGGGATGGCCTGTGCAGCCGCGGCCAGCGCGCCGCTGCTGGTGACGGTGCTGCGCAGCATGTCGGTGTCGATCAATCCGGGCGCGATGCCGTTGACTGTGATGCCAAGATGGGCGGCCTCGCGCGCCATGGCCTTGGTCAGGCCCAGCACGGCCGACTTGGCGGCGATGTAAGAGGCGCTGGACCGGTAGCCGCCCAGTTGCGCGGCGACCGACGTGAAGGTGACGACCCTGCCATGCGCCAGCGGCTTGGCTTCGCGCCGGCGCAGGTAGGCGCGTCCGCAAAGGAACACGCCGCGCGCATTCACGGCAAAGCTGCGTTCCCAGATATCGAGCGACGTGTCCTTGATGAGCGGCCGCTCGCCGTTCTCCTGGAACAGCAGCAGTCCGGCCGCGCTGACCAGCACCGCGATGGGGCCGTGCTGGCTTTCGATCTGCTCGAATGCGCTGTCGACGGCCGCTTCGTCGCTGACGTCAAAGGCATGCGCGGCGTGGGGCGCGCCCAGCTCGTCGGCCACCCGGCGCGCACGGTCGCTGTCCACGTCGGACACCACCACGCGCAGTCCGGCCTGTGCGAGTTCCCGGCAGATCGTGGCGCCGATGCCGCCGCCGCCGCCGGTCACGAGGGCGAGGCGGAACTCCGGGCCGGCCGTGGCGGGCTTGGATACATTGGTCATGCTGTCTCCTCCGTGGCGTGTCGTCCATCCTTGGGATTGGATCGGCCGCCAGTCTGATTTTTTGCGATTATGTATACATGGTCGTAGGGCAGGTATAGGGGCTTACCCTGAACGACGTTTGATTTACGACAGAAGCACTATGGAAAGCCCTGAGATAGGGCTAGAGCACACTGCCGCATGTATTCTTCATGTATACAATTGCCGCATGGATACGCTATCTCAACACGTCACCGATACGCTGCGGGACTGGGTGCTGCACGGCAAGTTCAGTCCCGGCGCCCGGCTGGAAGAAATCCCGCTGGCCGAAAAACTGGGCGTGTCGCGCACGCCGGTACGCGCGGCGCTCGCCACGTTGGGCAACGAAGGCCTGCTCGAACATTTGCCCAAGCGCGGCTACACCGTGCGGGCTTACGACATCGGGGAGATTGTGGCGGCGTATGAAGTGCGAGCCGCCCTGGAGGGCCTGGCCTGCCGGCAGGCGGCGCTGCGCGGCCTCTCGAATGACGCGGTCGCGGTGCTGAAGAACTGCCTGGACGAGGGCGACCGGATTCTTGCCAAGGGCGTGTTGCTGCCGGAAGACCATCTGCCGTACCAGCAGGTCAACATCACCTTGCACAACGGCATTCTTGAAGCGGCGGGCAATCCATGGGTGAAGCGGTTCGCGACGCAGGCGCAGGCGATTCCGTATGCGTCGGACCGGATCATCCTGTGGGAAGACCACGGGATCATCCTGCGCTCGCACGATGACCATCATCGGATCGTGAGCGCCATCATCGCCCGCGACGGCGCGCGGGCCGAGGACCTGATGCGCGAACACGTGTACTACGCGGGCATCATCCTGAAGAACAACTACGAGCGGCTGGCCCAGGCGTACCGGGTTTGAACGGCCCGGCGCGCCTGTCGCAAGCCAGTGGCGCGGGCGCAAGGCCCGCGCCACTTATTCCGTGACGCCCGTTTCCAGGCAGGGCTTGAACTCGCCGGATTCCGGATCGCGCAGGAACAGGACGCCGGTGGCCACGCCAAAGTAGGCGCCGTGCAGTTCCAGTTCGCCCTTTTCGACGCGGCGGCGGATCGACGGGAACGTCATCAGGTTGTTCAGGCTGTGCGCGACGGTGGCCAGTTCCAGGCGCTTCAGGTTGGCCTGGCGATCACCGGTCTCGGGGGACATGCCCTTGGCGACGGGTTCGATCTGCGACATCCATTTGCCGATGAAATCGCTCTTGCTGAGCGGCGTGGCGTCGTCGAAGAAGAAGCGGATGCCGCCGCAGGAGGCGTGGCCCAGCACGACGATGTGCTTGACGTTCAGGCCGTTGACCGCGAATTCGATGGCGGCGCTGGTGCCGTGGTACGACGATTCCGAGTCGGGATCACAGGGCGGTACGAGGTTGGCCACGTTGCGCACCACAAACATTTCACCGGGGCCTGCGTCGAAGATCACTTCGGGCGATACGCGCGAGTCGCAACAGCCAATGATCAGGATTTCCGGGCTTTGGCCGATTTCGGCCAGCTTTTGATAGCGGCTGCTTTCCGTCTGGAAGCGGCCGTCAAGGAAGGATTGGTAGCCTTCGGAGAGTCTTTTGGGAAACATGATCTTCAGTTCCTAATATCGAGGCCAGGCTTGCTGGCGCGCCGGCATACGCACGAAGGGGCTTCGTGTGGAAGCCCCTTTTATCGAGTCGGCAGTCGGGATTTTCCCATAATTGGGCTGATAGCCACCTGTCTAAACCCTGATATTGAAAGGGTTTTTTTGCGGCGGGTCGAAGCCCTGGGCGGCCTTAGCGGGCCGCTACGTCCAGCGGGGTCACGCGAGCGAATTCAAGCGGCGTGATGGCCTTGACCACCTTGATCTGGCCGGGGGCGAGAGGGCCCACGATGTCTTCGCTGACCCGGCCGACCTCGCGGTTCTGGGCGTCGTACAGGACGTACGTCAGAAGGACGCTATTGACGGGGCGTTCGGACTGGTTGGCCAGGAAACCGGTGATGGTCGAGACGTTGCGGGTGCTGTCGCGCACGGCCTGGACGTTGCCCAAAGTGACGCCGTAGGCAAGGCTTTGCGCGCCGGCGGTGGTGGCGCAGGCGCTGGCCAGCACGGCAATCGAGGCGAGGATGATTTTTTTCATGGGCGTCTCCTGGGGCTCGCGGCGCGGGTTTTGCCTATCTCACTCCTTTCCGGCCGGGGATACAACGGGTCAGATGGATGAATGGGTAACAGGTTGCGGCGGAAGTTGCCATCGCTGTGGGTTTGTCCGATGATGACCGGGCCGGCGCCTTGGCCGGCGGACCGTGCCGCCCGCGTCGCGCGTGCCATTGCGCGAGGGGCGCTCAAGGGAGGAACTCATGCTTTCCCGTACCACCCAGCTGGCCTCGGCCATCCTGTTGTCCGCATGTTTTGCCGGCGCGCAGGCCCAGACCCCCGCCGCGCCCTCAACCGCCAAGACGCCCACGCCGCAGCAGCAGCGCATGTCGGACTGCAACAAGGCCGCCGAGGGCAAGAAGGGCGACGACCGCAAGACCTTCATGAGCAGCTGCCTGAAGGGCGAGGAGCCCGCCAAGCAACTGACGCCGCAGCAGCAGAAGATGAAGGACTGCAACGCCAAGGCCGGCGAGCAAAAGCTGACGGGCGAGGCCCGCAAGACTTTCATGAGCACCTGCCTGAAGGGCTGACCGCCCGGCAAGCAAAAACGCCAGACGAGGTCTGGCGTTTTCTTTGGCCCGCTGACAGCGGCGCTACGCGCGTCACGCCGTGGCAATCGGCGTGACCGGCGACCCAATGGCATGCGGCAGGCGCAGCGGGGGCGCGGTCAGCATGAAGTGGTGGCGGCCGTTGGCATGCAGGAAATCCGCCAGGTCCTTCAAATACCAAAGCTCGGCCAGCGGCAGGCCCAACTTGAACAGGCAGTGGTGATGCAGCGGGAGCATGGGACGCGGGCCGGACTTTTCGCGGGCGGGGTAGGCCTCGACCGCGTAGTTGTCGGCGCAGATGGCGGCGATGCCGCTGTCGGTGATCCATTGCAGCAGCGCGTCGTCGGTGCCGTCCAGCGCGGCGCCGTAGGTGTGCAGCACCTCGGGGTCCGGGGCGCCGTTCATGGCGACCACGGCTTCGGCGTAGCCGGTGCGCAGCACCAGCATGTCGCCGGGCTCCACGGCGATGCCGTCCGCGTCCAGCACGTGCATCAGTTCGGCGTGGCCGATCAGCGTGCGGCCCGGGCCGTAATGGCGGAACAGGTCCACCAGCACCCCGCGGCCCTGCATGCCCTTTTGCGCCAGGTTCTCGACGCCCAGCTTCAGCGCGGCGGACGGGCCGCCGCTGTTGCAGCCGCAGCCGGTGTGGTCGCCGTCGGCGGGGCCCACAACGTCAACGCCGGCCTGAAAGCCGTTGTAGTAGCGCAGTTCCGGCGTGCCGTCGCCATCGGCGTCAAACAGCGCGCCCACGTGCGCCAGCGCGTCCCACTGCGTCGAATACTGCATGGACAGCAGCACCTGGTCGTCGCTCAGCACATCGAGCGCGTCCGGGTTCACGTTCTTGAGCGGGAAGTTCAGGTACGGCGTGTCCTTGAGCTTCGTCGGGCTTAGCTGCGGCGGATGGCGGCGCGGGTTGAGCACGTTGCCGCCCGGCAGGTCCAGCGGCAGCGACAGGCAGAAGGTCTTGCCGGCGCGGATCTCGCGCGCGCCCTTCAGAACCTGCTCTTCGGTGATGAGGTTCAGGCGCCCGAGTTGGTCGTCGGGCCCGAAGTCCCCCCAGTTGGAGCCTTCGGGCCGGTGCTTCCAGCGTTGCATGCGGCTCACCCCGTCAGGAAGTCGACGACCACGCGGGTGAAGGCTTCCGGTTGCTCCCAGTTCGAGATGTGGGAGGTGTTCAGTTCGACATAGCGCGCGCCGGGAATGGCGGCGGCCAGTTCCTGGCCTTGCGCGGGCGTGGCGGCCAGGTCGTGCGTGCTGCTGATGACGAGTGTGGGCGCGGTGATCGAAGACACCTGTTCGCGGAAGTCGGCGTCGCGCAGCGCGGCGCAGTTGCCCGCGTAGCCCGCGTCCGGCGTGCGGCGCAGCATGTCGATCAGGACCTGCGTGAGGCCGGGTTCGGCGGCGCGGTAGCCGTCGGTCAGCCAGCGCTCGACCAGCGTGGGGGCCATCTTTTCCAGCGTCTGCTCAGCGACGGCGGCGATGCGGGCGCTCCAGCCTTCCGTCGAACCGATGCGCGCGGCGGTGTTGCACAGGACCAGCTTGCCGACGAGTTCGGGGCGCGCCAGCGCCAGCCACAGGCCGGTCGGGCCGCCCATCGACAGGCCGCAGAAGTGTGCGCGCTTGATGTCCAGGTGCGCCAGCAGTTCGGCGACGTCGTTGCCCAGCTGCTCGAAGCTGTATTCGCCTTCGGGGACCGAGGACTTGCCGTGGCCGCGGGTGTCGTAACGCAGCACGCGGAAGTGGCGGGTCAGTTCGGGGATCTGGCGGGCCCACATGTCGGCGCAGGTGCCCAGCGAATTGGAGAGCACGAGCACCGGCGCGTCGGCGGGGCCATCGATGACGTAGAACAGCCGTGCCTGGCTGAGATCGGCATAAGACATGTGGGATTCCTTCCGGGAAAGCCGCGGCCGGGCGTCGTTGACGGCGGCCGCGCGGGATTACAGGTGGCAGACGCCGTCGACGTAGGCTTTGCGCCAGCGGGTGATGGTCACGCGGTCGAACAGGTCGGCCTGCGCGAAGGGGTCGGCATCGATGAACTGCTGCGCGGCTTCGCGCGTGTCGACGTCAACGATGTACAGGCCGCCGCCGGCATCCTTGCCGTCATCCTGCAGCTTGGCGCCGCACGCCAACAGGAGCTGCTTGTTGGCGTCCAGGTATTCCAGGTGCTTGGCGCGATGCTGCTGGCGCATGTCCTGGTGGTTGGGCTTGTCGAAGGTTTCGATGATGTAGGGCATGCAAGGCTCCTGTCAGATCGCCGAGGGATGGCGCGCAAGCGCCGTGACTTCGATATCCATGTACGGGAAGAGCGGCAGGGACGACAGCAGCGCATGCAGTTCGTCGTTGCTTTCGACGTCGAAGATGCTGACGTTGGCGTAGCGGCCGACAACGCGCCACAGGCTCTTCCACTTGCCGTCGCGCTGAAGCTGCTGCGCCAGGGCCTTTTCGTCGGCCTTCAGTTTGTCGGCGCGGTCGGCAGGCATGTCGACGGGCAGATTGACTTGCATTTGAACCATGAACAACATGATGGACTCTCCATGATGCCGCCCCGGCTGGCGGGGCGGCGTATCGGCAATTAAGGGACTTCAGTTCGCAAACTTGAGCGGCAGGCCGGTCAGGCGCAGCAGCTCATCGGCGGTCATGTCGCCAAAGATGTCGGTGACGGTCACGCCGTCCTTGTTGATGTCGAACACCGCGACATCGGTGTACACGCGCGATACGCAGCGCACGCCGGTCAGCGGATAGGTGCACGTCTCGACCAGCTTGCTCTGGCCTTCGCGGGTCTGCAGTTCCATCATCACGAAAACGTCCTTCGCGCCGATGGCCAGATCCATCGCGCCGCCCACGGCGGGGATGGCGTCGGGCGCGCCGGTGTGCCAGTTGGCCAGGTCGCCGTGCTGCGAGACCTGAAAGGCGCCCAGCACGCAGATGTCCAGATGGCCGCCGCGCATCATCGCGAACGAATCGGCATGATGAAAGAACGAGCAGCCGGGCAGTTCGGTGACGGGCTGCTTGCCGGCGTTGATGAGGTCGTAGTCTTCCTCGCCCTTGGCGGGCGCCGGGCCCATGCCCAGCATGCCGTTTTCGGTGTGCAGGATGACTTCGCGGCCGGCCGGCAGGTGGTTGGCGACGAGCGTGGGCAGGCCAATGCCCAGGTTCACGTAGGCGCCTTCGGGAATGTCCTGCGCGACGCGGGCGGCGATCTGGTCGCGGGTCAGTTTGGTGCTCATTGCTGCTCCTTGGCGGCCGCTTGGCCTGCGATCTGCACGACGCGCTTGACGAAGATGCCGGGGGTCACGACGGTTTCGGGGTCCAGCTCGCCCAGTTCGACGATTTCGCGCACTTGGGCCACGGCGACGCGCGCGGCGCTGGCCATGATGGGGCCGAAGTTGCGGGCGGTCTTGCGGTAGACCAGGTTGCCCCAGCGGTCGCCGCGTTCGGCCTTGATGAGCGCGTAGTCGGCGTGCAGCGGGTACTCCAGCACGTACTGGCGGCCGTTGATTTCGCGGGTTTCCTTGCCGTCGGCCAGCGGCGTGCCGTAGCCGGTGGGCGTGAAGAACGCGCCGATGCCGGCGCCGGCGGCGCGGATGCGCTCGGCCAGGTTGCCTTGGGGCACCAGTTCCAGTTCCAGCTTGCCGCTGCGGTACAGGCCGTCGAAGATCTGCGAGTCCGCCTGACGCGGAAACGAGCAGATGATCTTGCGCACGCGGTTGGCGCCCAGCAGCGCGGCGAGGCCGGTGGTGCCGTTGCCGGCGTTGTTGTTGATGATGACCAGGTCCTTGGCGCCCTGTTCAAGCAGGGCGTCGATCAGTTCCATGGGCTGGCCGGCGGTGCCAAAGCCGCCGATCATGACGGTGGCGCCATCGGGGACGTCCGCCAGGGCGGCGGCAGCGCTTGCAACAAGCTTAGAGATCATGATGTTCGCTCATAGGTGGCGTGTCATAATTTGTTCTTCTTTCGAACTTTCGTTCTTCTGAAGAACATCGTTTCATGGGGACTGCGAAGGCGTCAAGGCATGCCCGCACGCCGCACTCTCCATCGTTCGGAGTCGCCCGCAAGGGGCAACGCAGGGCTCGCCGGCGGCGGGCCTTTTACTCTTGGAACCAGACGGATGGCCGAGCAAGATCCCCAGCAACCCAGCGACAGTTACGTGCAATCCTTCGCGCGCGGCCTGTCGGTGATCCGGGCCTTCGGCCCCGACCGTTCGCAGATGACGCTGTCCGAAGTCGCGGCCGTGACGGGCCTGACCCGCGCGGGCGCGCGCCGCATTCTGCTGACGCTGGAACATTTGGGCTACGTCACCGTCGACGACCGCAAGTTCTCGCTGACGCCGCGCATCCTGGAGCTCGGTTACGCCTACCTGTCGGGCACGCCGCTGTGGAACCTGGCGCTGCCCTACATGGAAGAAGTCGCCGAGCTGACGCGCGAATCGTGTTCCGTGTCGGTGCTGGAAGGCGCCGACATCGTCTACATCCTGCGGCTGTCGACCCATAAGGTGATGACGATCAACCTGGCCGTGGGCAGCCGCTTGCCGGCCTGGGTGACGTCGATGGGCCGCGTGCTGCTGGCGGGCCTGCCGCCGGCCGAACTGGACCGCGTGCTGGCGATGAGCCAGATCCAGCGCTACACGGCGGATACCGTTACCGACATCGATGAGATCAAGCGCGTGCTGGCCGGCGTGCGCGCCGATGGCTACGCGTGCGTGGCGCAGGAACTGGAGCCCGGCCTGCAGTCGGTGGCGGTGCCCATCATCGACCGCAGCGGCCGCGTGATCGCCGCGATGAACGTCAGCGGCCATGCCAACCGGTTTTCGCGCGAGGCGATGCTGGAGGCCTTTCTGCCGCCGCTGCGCCGCGCCGCCGACCAGATCAACCACGCGCTGCTGCGCCGCTAGGCGGCGCGGGCGGATGGCGAGGTCGGTCGGCAGGGACATGGCGGCCGCGTTCAGATGGGTGCGACGCCAAGCGTCGTGCCGCCGCAGACATACAGCATCTGGCCGGTGACGAACCCGTTGTCGGGCGACAAAAAGAACATCGCGGCGCGTGCGACGTCTTCAGGGGTGCCCAGGCGCTTGACGACGATGCTGTTGATGATGCGCTCGGTCTGCGGCGCGCCCGCGGGATTGCTCTTGGTGAAAAGGTCGGTGGCGATGGGGCCGGGGCCGATGGCGTTGACGGTGATGCCGTCGCCGCCCAGTTCCATGGCCAGCGTGCGGGTCATGCCCACCAGTCCGGCCTTCGTGGCCGAATAGACGACGCGATCCGGCTTGCCCAGCGCCGCGCGCGAGGACATGTTGACGATGCGGCCGAAGCCGGCTTCGCGCATGGCGGGCAGCGTGGCCTGCACCAGGATGAGCGCGGTGCGCAGGTGCAGATTAACGACGTAGTCCAGGTCGGCCAGCGTGGCGGTGTCGGCGGTGCCGGGCCGCGTGGCGCCGGCGTTGTTCACGAGGCCGACAATGTTGAACGCGCTGGTGACTTCGCGGGCCACTTCCTGCGTGCGCGCTTCATCGGTCAGATCGGCCTGATACGAGACCAGACCCGCCGGCGGATTCTCGGGCAGCTTGTAGTCGATGTTGACGACCTTGTGGCCGGCATCGAGCAGCATGCGGACGATGGCCGCGCCGATCCCGGCGCTGCCGCCGGTGACGAGATATGCGGTGGGTTTGGTCATATCAATTCCCGTTCGGTTCAAAAAAACACGGCTCTGACAATAGCCCTAGTTCCACCCCAGATCGGGGACACCGCCAGATCCGGCTCCGCCGGTCTGCAGGTGTCGCCCCCTGGGGGGCGCGCGCGAGCGCGTACGGGGGGGCTCAATGCGTCAGGTAGCCCCAGGCGAGGACGGCGGTGATGTGGATCACGCCGACCCACAGCATCATGATGACGGTATAGCCCATCACGTCGCGCAGCTTGAGCTTGGACAGGGCCAGCGCGGGCAGGATCCAGAAGGGTTGCACGAGGTCGTTCCAGGCGTTGCCCAGCATGACGGCCATGGTGGTCTGGTTGAGCGCGCTGCCGATTTCCTTGGCGGCGTCGATCATGAACGGACCCTGGATGACCCAGTGGCCGCCGGCGGACGGCGCAAAGAAGTTGATGACGAACGAGCTGATCAGGCCCCAGAACGGCAGCGTTTCAGGCGTGGCGACGTCGACAAAGACCTTGGAGATCGATGTGACCAGACCCGAGGCGGCCATGATGGCCATGATGCCGGCGTAGAACGGGTACTGCAGGATGATCCCGGAAATGGTCTTGATGCCTTCGGTCAGCTTGGCGACGTAGGCGGCGGGGGTGCCGAGCAGGATGATGCCGAGGAACAGGATGATGAAGTTGATGAGGTTCAGGTCCAGCGAACCGCCGTCCATGAAGTGAAAGACGACGTAGGCCACGCCGAGCGCGCCGATGAGCAGGCTGAGCAGGCGGCTGTTGTTGAGCTTGGAGGCGAGCGTGCCCTTTTCGAGCATGTCTTCGGCGGCGCTGGACGCGTTGGCGTCGCGGTCGATGTTGGGATCGACTTCGACGATGGCTTCACCCTTCTTGGGGTGCAGCCAGGCGTTGAGCAGCGGCAGGGTGATGATGATGACCAGGCTGGTGATCAGCATGGGCACGGAGAAGATGGTTTGGGACAGGGGGATGGTGCCCATCTGCGCGGCGGTGGGGTGACCGGGCGTGGCGACGAGCACGGGGATGCTGGCCGACAGGCCAAGACCGTACATGGTGAAGCCGCTGTAGGCGGCGGCGATGATCAGGGGGTAGTGCACGCCCTTGACCTTCAGGGCCAGCTTCTTGGCGACGATGCCGCCGATGACCAGGCCAAAGCCCCAGTTCAGGTAGCTGCCGATGCCGCCGACGAGGGTGGCGACGATGATGGCGGTGTGCGGCTTGTGGACGTGGCTGACGATGCGGTTGAGCATTCGGTCGGTCAGCGGCGCGGTGGCCAGCACGTAGCCCATGGCCAGGATGACGGCCATCTGGGTGGTGAAGGCCAAGAGGCTCCAGAAGCCTTTGCCCCAGGCGCGGGTGACATCGCCGATGCTCTGGCCTTCGATGCCCATGGCCAGCAGCACGGTGAGCAAGGTGAGCGCGATCGCAAAGACAAAGGGATCGGGCAGATACTTGCGCATCAGCTCGGTAAAGAATGAAGCCAATTTATTCATGGTGCCTCCAACAACTCCGTAAGGCGGTTCTCTGATGTCCGGCGGCGCGCGTCATCGGGTGACGATGCGGGCGCGCGGGACGATTGCTTTTCTTTGTGTGGGTGGGCTCGTGGCCCGATGGCGCGGTCGGTCTTGGCCGCCGCGCTTTTTTGTGAATGTTTGAGAACGGCTCAGGAGCCGCCGGCCTTGCCGTTCAGCCAGGCAGCCAGTTCGCCAAGGGCGGCGCTTTTCTCGCGCAGGACGCGTTCGCGGCGTTCGGGGCTCCAGGTGTAGAAGCCCTGGCTGCTCTTGGCGCCGAGGTGGCCGCTGTCGACTTTGCTCTTGAGCAGGTCGGACGGTTCGGTGCGGTTCTCGAGGTCTTTGTAGAGGTAGCTGGCGATGGCGTAATGAACGTCGATGCCGTTCATGTCGCGCTGTTCCAGTGGGCCGGACAGGGCGAGGCGAATGCCGAGGCTCCACTTGACGACTTCGTCGATGTCTTCGGCGCTGGCAACGCCCTTTTCCAGCAGGGAGATGGCTTCGCGCGCAAGCGCATGCTGGATGCGGTTGGCGATGAAGCCGGGGATGTCCTGCCGCACGAGGACGGGGCGTTTGCCGCCGAAGCGCAGGGTGGCCATGACTTTGGCAACGGTGTCCTCGGAGGTGTCGTCGTTACGGACGACCTCGACGAGGGGGATGACGTCGGCGGGGGTGAAGAAGTGGGCGCCCACGAAGCGGTCGCGGCGCTGGACGGCGCTGGCGATAGCGTTGATGGACAGGCCGGAGGTGTTGGTGGCGAAGATCGTGTGCGCGGGGCACAGGGTGTCGAGCTTGGCGAAGATGCCGCGCTTGAGATCCAGGTTCTCCGGGACGGCCTCGATGACGAGGTCGCTGGCGGCGGCAGCTTCGAGGCCTTGCTCCATGCGGATGCGCTGGATGACCTGCTGGACTTCGCCGGGCGCGTAGACGTTCAACTGCCGTTCGATGGTCTTGAGGGCTCGGTCCAGGGCGCCGTCGACCGGATCGATCAAAACGACATTGAGTCCCTTCGAGGCGAACAGCGCGGCAATGCCGCTGCCCATGGCGCCTGCGCCGATGACGGCGAGATTTCTGAGGGGAGTGTCCATATGGCTCGCTTGGTGCTTGCGGCTGCTGCTTGCACGCGGGCACGCGGGGACCAGGAGGAACGCTGTCTCGTCCGAGGGTGCCTTTCTGTGCGCGGCTGGCCAGAAAAATCTTTGTGTTCTATATACGAACATTTGTGCGTGTATAGAATTTCTGTGGGGGATAGTACTAAAAGTTGCTGGGGGTGGACAAATGGGGGATGGGGGGTGTTCGGTGGGTGGACGGTGGTGCGCGCTTGGACATCGGGCTGGGGTATGTGGGCGGAGGATTGTCTGGCCAGGTGATGGCTTGTGAAGTTGTGACGTGTGCTGGTCGTGTCCGCTGGCTGCTGTCTTTGCGGATGGGGGAGTGTTTGGATTGTTGTGTGCAGGCCTATGAGGGAGTGCCCGGATTTTTGTGTGCAGGCCTTTGATGGTTTTCAAGGAGACTGAGGCAGTGTTCTTTTGGCGCCCGGCGCGTCGTCGGCCTGGGGCGCGCGGGGCTACGATTGCGGTCCGGAGCCTTCGCTCCGGACTGCCCCGTCGTCATCGTCGTTGTCGCCTCCGGCGACTGCCTTCCGATTCCCTCGGGCGCATCTACACGCCCCGCGCACCCCAGGCCGCCGCCACGCCGGGCTCGGGTGGATTCAGCTTGGCGGGCTCTGGGGAGGGTGGGGTTCTTGAGGTTCTTGCTTGCGGTCGTGCGGGTTTGAAGCGTCTTGCGGTGCCCGCCCCGCGGCGGCCGCGCGGGCGGCCTGGCGGGGCTTACGCGATGTCTTGCGTTGGCGTGATGACGCTTCGCGGTCGCGCGGACTTCTTGGTATCTGATGGCGGTCTAGATGCAGATGCTCTTAGGTGTCTGACACCCTTAAGCACTGTCGTTTGAATCTGCGGATCGTGTTGCCGGGTGTCTGACACCGGCCGCAAGCGGCAATCCTGGTGGCGCCATCGACATCCGCGGTTCCGGTTCCCGCCAGCGTTTCTACCCCGAATTCCGCAGTCCCGCCGCGATTCCGTTGATCGTCAGATGGATCGCGCGCTGCACGCGCTTGTCGACCTCTGCGGCGGGCTTTTTCTGCGCCGCGCGGTGGCGGCGGATGAGGTCGATCTGCAGATAGTTCAGCGGGTCGATATACGCGAAGCGTTCGCGCAGCAGGATTTGCAGCGTGGGGTTGTCGGCGAGCAGTTCGCGTTGGGTCAGCAGTTTGAGCATGGCGAGCGTGCGGCCGTGTTCGGCGCTGATGGCGCCGAAGATGCGTTCGCGCAGGGCGCGCTGGGGGACGAGTTGGGCGTAGCGGGCGGCGATGGCGAGGTCGGATTTGGCCAGCACCATTTCCATGTTGGAGAGCAGGGTGCGGAAGGCGGGCCAGTCGCGGGCCATTTCGCGTAGTTGGGCGAGGCGGCCGCGGCGGGAGCGGGGGGCGTCGGGGGCGCCGGTTTCGAGGTAGGCCTCGATGGCCGAACCCATGCCGTACCAGCCGGTGAGCATGAGGCGGCATTGGGCCCAGGAGAAGCCCCAGGGGATGGCGCGCAGGTCTTCGATGCGTTGGCCCTTTTTGCGGGAGGCGGGACGCGAGCCGATGTTCAGGCCGGCGATTTCGCTGATGGGCGTGGCGGCGAAGAAGTATTCGGCGAAGCCGGGGGTGTCGTAGACGAGGCCGCGGTAGGTGCGTTGCGCGGTGTCGGACATGACGGACATGGCGGGGCCGTGGTGGGCCATGTGGGCATCTTCGGCGCTGGTGGCTTCGGCGCGCGGGGCGAGGCTGGATTCGAGGGTGGCGGCGACGAGGAGTTCAAGGTGCCAGCGGCCGACTTCGGCGTCCTTGTACTTGCTTTGGATGACTTCGCCTTGCTCGGTGAGGCGGATCTGGCCGGCGACGGTGCCGGGAGGCTGGGCAAGGATGGCGTCGAAGCTGGAACCGCCGCCGCGGCCGACGGAGCCGCCGCGGCCGTGAAAGAGGCGCAGGCGGACGTTGCGGCTGGAGAAGACATCGACCAGCGCGCGTTCGGCCTGGTAGAGCGACCAGTTGGAGGTCAGGAAGCCGCCGTCCTTGTTGCTGTCGGAGTAGCCCAGCATGACTTCCTGCGCGCCGTTTTGCGCGCGCTTCACGCGTTGGCGGATTTCGGGCAGGTCGAGCCAGGCGGCCATGATGTCGGCGCCGCGTTGCAGGTCGGGGATGGTTTCAAAGAGCGGCACGACCATGAGGCCGTCTTCGGGAAGGATGTCCTGGCCGGCGGGCGCGATGAGGCCGGCCTCTTTCTGCAGGACCATGACTTCGAGCAGGTCGCTGAGCGTTTCGGTGTGCGAGACGATGGTCTGGCGCACGGCCTGTTTGCCGTAGCGCGCGCGGCCGGCGGCGGCGGCGCGCAGGACGGCGAGCTCGCGGGTGGTGTCTTCGGAGTAGGCGATCCAGGGCGACGCGAGCGGGCGCGCCTGGGCGAGTTCGGCGCGCAGGAGTTCGACGCGTTCGTCTTCGGTCAGGGCCAGGTAGTCGAGAGGCTTGCCGTTGTGCGTGACGCCGGCGCGCGAGAAGAGTTCGGCAAGCGCGCCTTCGTGGACGTCGGAGCTTTGGCGCAGGTCGACGGTGGCCAGGTGAAAGCCGAAGACTTCGAGGGCCTGCTGCAGGCCGGAGAGGCGCAGCTTGGCGAGGGGGGCGCCGTGGTGCGCGGCGAGGGATGCGGCGATGACGGCGAGGTCGGCGGCGAATTCCTGGGGGGCGTCGTAGGCGGGGGCGGCGACAGTGCTGCGGCGGGCAAGGTTCTGGCCGGTCAGGCGCAGCGCGGTGGCGGCCAGCCGGGCGTAGACGCCGACGAGGGCGCGCCGGTAGGGTTCGTCGCGGCGGTGCGGGGAGTCGTCGCCGCTGCGCTCGGCGAGCGCGAGCAGTTCGGGGTCTGCGGCGATGAGCAGGGTGGTGATGGACAGTTCAGCGCCCAGCGCGTGGACTTCCTGCAGGTAGTGTTCAAAGAGGACGGTGGCCTGGCGCAGCAGGGCGCGTTCGAGCGTGGCGGCGTCGACGTTGGGATTGCCGTCGCGGTCGCCGCCGATCCAGCTGCCCATGCGCAGGAAGGGTTCAAGCGGTGGGGGCGGCGCGGCGAAGGGCTTGGCGGACTCGCGGTTGAGCAGTTTGGAGAGGTCGCCGTACAGGCGCGGGATGACCTGCAAAAAGGTGCTGCGATAGTACGAGAGCGCGTTTTCGATTTCATCGGCGACGGTCAGGCGCGTGTAGCGCAGCATGCGGGTCTGCCACAGGGTGGCGACGCGGCCGAGCAATGCGGTGTCGAGTTCGGCCAGTTCGTCGGGCGTGAGCTGGGCGTCGCGCTGCGCGAGCGCGCTGGCGATTTCGCGGTGGACGTCGAGCGTGCTTTTGCGCTGCACTTCAGTGGGGTGCGCGGTGAGGACGGGCATGACGCAGGCTTCGGCCAGCAGTCGGCGGATGCGCGCCACGCCGACGCCCTGGCCGCCAAGCACCTGGATGGCTTCGCGCAGGCTGCCACGCGCGGGCGTGCCGTCGGTGAGGGCGCGGGCGCGCTGGCGGCGGTTCTGGTCGCGGTCTTCGGCGATGTTGGCCAGATGCAGAAAGTAGCTGAAGGCGCGTGCGACGGAGTTGGGGTCGCTGCCTTGCAGGCGCTTGACGCGTTGTTCGAGCAGTTTGCTGTCGGCGTCGTCGCCTTCGCGGCGGAATTTGACGGCGGTGCGGCGCAAGGTTTCGATGGTGTCGAAGACGCGCTTGCCTTCGCATTCTTCGATGACTTCTCCTAACAGTCGGCCTAACAGCCGGATATCGTGACGCAAGGGTTCTGCGGAATCTGACTGCGTGCGCTTGGCATTCATCGTGCGGGGATCCGTCTGACGGCTGTTGGAAGAGGAAAAGTCGAAGCGGGCGTTGCGGGCAAACCTTGAAAATGATGGGTCGATTTTACGCAGCGTTCCTTACGGGGAAGGCGGTTTGCTCGGTTAAAGTGCGAGGTATCCCTTCGTTATTCCAGAAGCCCCCTTTATGCAAAATCATCAACGTCGCGCGCTCGTGCTGTTTTCGGGCGGCCAGGATTCCACCACTTGCCTCGCCTGGGCGCTTGACCGCTATGCGCATGTGGAGACGGTGGCGTTCGATTACGGGCAGCGCCATCACATCGAACTGTCTGCGCGGCTGAATGTGCTGCGTGAGATCCGGGCCAATTTTCCGGACTGGGCGGCGCGGTTGGGCGAGGATCATCTGCTGGACCTGAAGGTGCTGGGTCAGGTGGGCGATACGGCGATGACGAGCGAACGCGCGATCGAGATGCAGGCCAATGGACTGCCGAATACGTTTGTGCCGGGGCGCAATCTGTTGTTCCTGACGTTGGCGGCGGCGCTGGGGTATCGGCGTCAGCTGGACGTGCTGGTGGGCGGGATGTGCGAGACGGATTTCTCGGGGTATCCGGATTGCCGGGACGACACGATCAAGGCGCAGCAGGTGGCGTTGGGGCTGGGACTTGGGTCACGGGTGACGATCGAGACGCCGCTGATGTGGATCGACAAATCTGAGACCTGGGCGCTGGCCTATGCGCTGGGCGGTGATGCGTTGGTGGAGACGATCGTCGAGGAAAGCCATACGTGTTATCTGGGAGAGCGGGGGGCTCGGCATGATTGGGGGTATGGGTGCGGGGAGTGTCCGGCTTGCAAGTTGAGGAAGATCGGGTGGGAGAAATGGGTGGTGGCTTCGGCGGCAGAGGGGTGAGTGGCTGGTCAGCTCGGCAATGGCCTGGGGCTGGTTCTTGGGACGCTCGGTGTTTCGGCGGCCTAGCGCTGGTTCCTAAGACGGTCGGTGTTTCGGCGGACTGGATCTGGTTCTTGAGACGCCCGGCGCGTCGTCGGCCTGGGGCGCGCGGGGCTACGATTGCGGTCCGGAGCCTTCGCTCCGGACTGCCCCTTCGTCATCTTCGTTGTCGCCTTCGGCGACTGCCTTCAGATTCCCTCGGGCGCATCTACACGCCCCGCGCACCCCAGGCCGACGACACGCCGAGCTCTGGTGGTTTCAGCTTGGCGGGCGCTGGGGCGAATCGAGTTCTTGAGGTTCTTGCCTGCTGTCGTGAGGGGTTGAAGCATCTTGCGGCGCCCGCCCCACGACGGCCGCGCGGGCGGCCTGGCGGGGCTTACGCGGTGTCTTGCGTTTGGTGATGACGCTTCGCGCGTTGCTGCGGTGTGTTTCGCACTAGGTGTCTGACACCCTACAGAAACGCCCTCCCATCTAGCGCCACCGCCTCCTGGGTGTCTGACACCGTCCCAAGAACGCCAGCGCTCAAACACCATCCCGCGCCGTCGGTACAACGGCAGGTGTGGCGGCCGCCATCACTGCCGCTTCATTCACCCGCCCGATGAACCTCCATCTCAGCATCAGCGCTGCCGCAGCAATGACGGCTGCCAGCGCTGCGGACGCCATCATTGCTGCTTTCGCGCCTTGCCACTCGATGACATACGCATACGCAACCGGTGCGGCGGCGGTCAGCAGAAAGCTGGAGATCAGCAACGCTCCGACCAGCGCGCCGTAGCTTCGGAAGTCGAAGAGCGCCAGCGGCAGGGTGCCGCGGGTGATGGTCATGAGGCCGTTGCAGGCGCCGTAGAGCAGGGTGTAGGCGGCGGTGGTGTAGAGGTTGCCGCCGGGAACGAGGGCGAGCAGGAAGCATAGGGGGAGGGCGAGGCCCACCGCCAGGTTGAGGGTCAGGGGATGCAGGCGGGCACCGACGAGGACGTCGCCGAGGCGCGCGGCGAATTGGCCGATGCCCCATAGGGCGGCGACGCTGACGGCGGCGGCGGTGGCCAGGCCCAGGCCGGTCAGCAGGGAGAAGAGGTGGGCGGCGTTGCCGGCGGCCAGGAAGTTGGTCAGCATCGCCATGACGGCGTACAGGGTGCCGGCCAGGCGGCGTTCGGCGGCGGTGCGGGTCAGGGCGGTGGCGGCCTTGCCGGGGTCGGTGTGGGTGGCGGCGGTGTAGCGGCGGCGGGGCAGGGCCAGGTAGAGGGGGACGGTGGCGAGCGCCAGGGCGGCGTAGCACCAGGCGGCGCCGCGCCAGCCCAGCCATTCGGCAAGAAAGTGGCCGACGGGCCACATGACGGTGGATGCCAGGCCGCCGAAGAGGGTGATCTGGGACATGGGCCGGCGCGCGGCGAGGCCGGCGGCGCGGGCCAGGGCGGCGAAGGCGGCGTCGTACAGGCACAGGCGCATACCGACGCCCAGCGTGGCCCAGGCCGCGAAGTAGAGGGCGTGGGCGTGCGTGACGGCGAGCAGGGCGCAGCCCAGCGCGGACAGCACGGCGCCGGCAGGCATGACGCGGTGGCCGCCCCAACGGTCCACGGCGGCGCCGGCGGCGGGCGATACCAGGGCCATGACGACAATGGCGGCGGAGAAGCCGCCGTAGATGGTGGCGGCGTTCCAGCCCAGGTCTGCGGTCATGGCCGGGCCGAGGGCGCCGATGAGGTAGAAGGTGACGCCCCAGCCGACAAGCTGGGTGAGCCCCAGGCAGATGACGGCGCGGGGGCGGATCATGGGCGTTGCGGGGGCGTGGTGTCGCCGTCGCCCAGGCTGCGCTGCATGAGTACGGTGTCACGCCATTCGCCGTGCTTGTGACCGACGGAGCGCAGGGTGCCGACGGGGTGAAAGCCCTGGCTGGCGTGCAGCGCCAGCGAGGCGGCGTTGCGGCTGTCGCCCACGACGGCCAGCATCTGGCGCCAGCCGGCGGCGGTGCAGCGTTCGATCAGGGCGGCGAGCAGCTTGCCGCCGATGCCCAGTCCGGCGCGGCCGGCCTTGACGTAGACGGAGTCTTCGACGGTGTGCCGGTACGCGGGGCGCGGGCGGTAGGGCGTGACGTAGGCGTAGCCGACGACTTCGCCGTTGATCTCGGCGACGAGGTAGGGCATTTCCTTTTCCAGGACGCCGGCGCGGCGCTGGCGCATTTCGGCGATGGAGGGCGGGTCGAGCTCGAACGAGGCGGTGCCGTGCTGCACGTGGTGCGCATAGATGGTCTTGATGGCGGGCAGATCGGCTTCCGCGCTGTCGCGGATGAGGACGGTGGGCGAATGGGGCGACATGGAAATGGCCGGAAATTTAGGGGGCGATCGGGTGCGCAAGGAGCCGCAAGAATGGACGCGTGGTTGGGCAATGAAAACGTCAGTGTGGGCCAAGCGCTTTCATTAATAAAGCTTTGGTCTATTATGATTTTCATAAGTAAAACTTTGGTGTGAGCCATGCGCGGCTTGAATCTGGACCACCTGCGCACGTTTGCGCAGGTCATCGAACTGGGCAGTTTTTCCGCCGCCGCCGAGCGCGGGGGCGTGACGCAGCCGGCGGTCAGCCTGCAGATCCGTCAATTGGAGCGGCGCTTCGGCCTGAAGCTGGTCGAGCGCGTGGGTCGGCGCGCGGGGCCGACGGCGGCGGGGCGGGAGCTGCTGGCGCACATCCGCGTGATCGACGGCGCGATTGCGCAGGCCGAGCAGGCGATGAGCGCCCATGCGTCGCAGGTGTCGGGGCGGATTCGGCTGGGCACGGGCGCGACGGCGTGCACCTATCTGCTGCCGCCGGTGCTGGCGGACCTGCGTCAGCGGTTTCCGGCGCTGGACGTCGTGGCCAGCACGGGCAACACGGCGGACATGCTGCGCGGGCTGGAGGCCAATACGCTGGATATCGTGCTGATCACGCTGCCCGCGCCGGGCCGCATGTTCCAGGCGACGCCGTTGATGGAGGACGAATTCGTGGCGATCTTTCCGGCGCGCGATGCGGCCGCCATCCCCGAGGCGGTGACGCCGCAGGCGCTGGCGCGGATGCCGCTGGTGCTGTTCGAGCCGGGCGCGCGTACGCGGCGGCTGGTGGACGACTGGTTCGGGGCGGCGGGCGTGGCGGCCAAGCCGATCATGGAACTGGGCAGCACGGAGGCGATGAAGGAGATCGTGGGGGCGGGCCTGGGCTGCGCGGTGTTGCCCCGCTTGGCGGTGTCGGGCGCGGGCCGGCGCGAGGCGCTGGAGGTACGCTCGCTGACGCCGCGCCTGTCGCGCGACCTGGCGATTGTCCTGCGGCGCGACAAGCCGCTCAGCCGCGGGCTGCGGCATCTGCAGGATGCGCTGCTGGCGCTGCGAGGGGATACGCCATGACGGCGTCCTCCGTGCCGCGCACGCCGGCCGAACTGGATCTTTATCCCTATGAGTCGTCGCGCCGTCCGGTGGCGGGGCTGGCCGTGGACTACCCGGACGGGCATCGCGTCAAGCGCCATCGCCATCGGCGCGGACAGCTGGTCTATGCGATCTCGGGCGTGATGGTGGTGGATACGGACGCGGGTATCTGGGTGGTGCCGCCGACGCGCGGCGTGTGGGTGCCGGCGTGGGTGACGCACGGCATCCGCATGAGCGGCGAACCGCGCATGCGCACCGTGTTTGTGGAACCCGGCGCGGCGGCGCATCTGCCCGCGCAGTGCTGCGTGTTGTCGGTGTCGCCCTTGCTGCGCGAGTTGATGGCGGCCGCCGCCCAGGTGCCGCTGGACTGGGCGCCGGACACGCGCGACGGCCGGCTGATGATGCTGCTGCTGGACGAGCTGCGCCAGGAGCCCGCGCTGCCGCTGCATCTGCCGCAGCCGTCGGAGCCGCGCCTTGCCCGGATCTGCCGGGCCATCGTGCGGCATCCGGAACGTCAGGACGGGGCGGCCGACTGGGCGCGGGCGTTGGGGGTGGATCCCAAGACGGTGCATCGGCTTTTTCTGCGGCATACGGGCATGACGTTCGGCCGCTGGCGCCAGCAGGCGCGGCTGCTGGCGGCGATGGAGCGGCTGGCGCGGGGCGATCGGGTATTGGATGTGGCGCTGGACCTGGGGTACGAAAGCCCCAGCGCGTTCGCGGCCATGTTCCGCAAGGCGCTGGGGGAGTCGCCCAGCGCCTTTGCGGCGCGCAGCGTGGCGTCCGCCTGACGGCCGCGTGTCCGTTTCAGCACGGCCTCGGGGCGGCCGGGGGCGGAACCAGCGTATTATTTACCGTTTTGCCGCCCACGCTAACAGCTACAGCCTGAGACAGATCATGCCGCACTACCGCTCCCGCACTTCGACCCACGGCCGCAACATGGCCGGCGCCCGCGCCTTGTGGCGCGCCACCGGCATGAAGGATGGCGACTTCGGCAAGCCGATCATCGCCGTGGTGAACTCGTTCACGCAGTTCGTCCCCGGCCACGTGCACCTGCGCGACCTGGGCGCGCTGGTGGCCAAGGAAATCGAAGCCGCCGGCGGCGTCGCCAAGGAATTCAACACCATCGCCGTGGACGACGGCATCGCCATGGGTCACGGCGGCATGCTGTATTCGCTGCCGTCGCGCGAACTCATCGCGGACTCGGTGGAATACATGGTCAACGCGCACTGCGCCGACGCCATGGTCTGCATCTCGAACTGCGACAAGATCACCCCGGGGATGCTGATGGCCGCGATGCGCCTGAACATCCCGGTCGTGTTCGTGTCCGGCGGCCCGATGGAAGCGGGCAAGGTCAAGTCGCCCACCGACGGCAAGGTCATCGCCAAGATCGACCTGGTCGACGCCATGATCAAGGCCGCCGATCCCAACGTGTCGGACGCGGAAGTCGCCGAAGTCGAACGCAGCGCCTGCCCGACCTGCGGCTCCTGTTCCGGCATGTTCACCGCCAACTCGATGAACTGCCTGACCGAAGCCATCGGCTTGGCGCTGCCGGGCAACGGCACCATCGTCGCCACGCACGCCTGGCGCAAGGGGCTGTTCGAACAGGCCGGCCGCTTGGTCGTTGACCTGTGCCGCCGCTACTACGTCGAAGAAGACGAATCCGTCCTGCCGCGCAACATCGCCACCAAGAGCGCGTTCCAGAACGCGATGGCGCTGGACGTGGCGATGGGCGGTTCGACCAACACCGTGCTGCACTTGCTGGCCGCGGCGCAGGAAGCCGGTGTGGACTTCACCATGGCCGATATCGACCGCATCTCGCGCAAGGTGCCGTGCCTGTGCAAGGCGGCGCCCGCCACCGACAAGTACCACATCGAAGACGTGCACCGCGCCGGTGGCATCCTGGGCATCCTGGGTGAACTGGCGCGCGCCGATCTGCTGGACCTGTCCTGCGGCAACGTGCACAGCGGCACGCTGGGCAACGCCATCCAGCAATGGGACGTGGCCGGCAACGCCAGCGAAGAAGCCAAAAAGTTCTACCGCGCGGCGCCCGGCGGCATCCCGACCACGGTCGCCTTCAGCCAGGACGCCACGTTCCTGACGCTGGACACCGACCGCAAGACGGGCTGCATCCGCAGCAAGGAAAGCGCCTATTCCAAGGACGGCGGCCTGGCCGTGCTGTACGGCAACCTGGCGGAAAAGGGTTGCATCGTGAAGACGGCCGGCGTGGACGAGTCGCAATGGGTCTTCACGGGCCGCGCACGCGTCTTCGAAAGCCAGGACGACGCCGTTGAAGGCATCCTGGGCGACAAGGTCGTCGCGGGCGACGTGGTGGTGATCCGCTACGAAGGCCCCAAGGGCGGCCCCGGCATGCAGGAAATGCTGTACCCCACGTCCTACCTGAAGTCCAAGGGCCTGGGCAAGACCTGCGCGCTCTTTACCGACGGCCGTTTCTCGGGCGGCTCGTCCGGTCTGGTGATCGGCCACGCCTCGCCGGAAGCGGCCGAAGGCGGCACCATCGGCCTGGTCGAAGAAGGCGACACGATCGAGATCGACATCCCCAACCGTAAGATCCACCTGGCCGTGTCCGACGACGAACTGGCCCGCCGCCGCGCCGCGATGGATGCGCGCGCCGACGGCTGGGAGCCGGTGGGCCGCGAACGCGTGGTGTCGCAGGCACTGCAGGCCTACGCCGCGCTGGCCACGTCGGCCGATCGCGGTGCGGTGCGCGATCTGTCGCAGCTCAAGCTGAAAGGCAAGCGGTGATCGGTTGATGGTCGGTTGCTGAGAAAGGCGGCGCTTCGGGCGCCGCCTTTTTATTGTGCAGTGAGGCACGACGCGTATTAGTAGACGCCATCCAGCAATGTCTGAAATACAATATTCAAGCTGTATTTAGAATAAACAGTTTAAAAGCTGTTTTTCGGAAATACAGCTTGAATTGCGTATTCGAAATTTACAGCCTAGAATCTGTAAACCTTCATCTGCGCGAGTTTCGCATGCCCGACTTCACCGTCCACACGGCGGACCAGCTCCCCGCTTTGCTGCGGGCATTCCGCAAGCAGGCCGGCATGACCCAGGCTGCGGCGGCGCTACGTCTGGGCGTGACGCAGCAGACGCTATCGGCGTTCGAGCGCAATGCGGGCAAGCTCGGCGCCGACCGGTTGCTGGAAATTCTCGGCATCCTGGGCGTGGACGTCGTGTTGCGGCAGCGCACGGCGCCGTCCGCGACCGAGTCATCGACCACACCGGATTGGTAACCATGGGCCGACGATCCCAGCACCGCGCCCTGGATCTCTGGATGAACGGGGATTTTGTGGGCGTCTGGAGCGTCCAGCCCCAGACCGGAGAGATGCTCCACTACGACGAGACGTGGATCGCCTCCGAACGCGGCCGGCCATTGTCGTTGTCACTTCCATTCACGCCGGGCAACCCGCCGCATCGCGGCGAAGCCGTGCGTAATTACTTCGAAAATCTGCTGCCCGACAGCCAGAACTTGCGCGAGCGCGTCGCGCGGCGGTTTCAGACGGGATCCACCGATGCGTTCTCGTTGCTGGCTGAAATTGGCCGGGATTGCGTCGGCGCGGTGCAGGTCATGCCCCACGGCCAGGCGCCGGAGCATGTGACGCGGGTTGACGCCACGGCCCTCAGCGACGCGCAAGTAGCCCAGGCGCTGCGCACGACCCTGACGCCGGGGCCGTGGGCGGGGCGCAATGTGGATGACGATGACGAATTTCGCATCTCGATCGCCGGCGCACAGGAAAAGACGGCCATGCTGTGGTTCGATGGCCGCTGGTGCAGGCCTCACGGCGCCACGCCAACCACGCATATCTTCAAGATGCCGCTTGGCCTCGTTGGAAACTTGAAGTTCGACATGAGCGACTCGGTAGAGAACGAGTGGCTATGTTCCGAGATCCTCCACGCTTATGGAATGCCGGTGGCCCGCACCCGGCCTTTGATGTTCGAGGATATGAAGGTGCTCGCGGTCGAGCGCTTCGACCGCATGTGGTGGCGCAACGACGACGGCAAGCGCTGGCTGATCCGGCGGCCGCAGGAAGACATGTGTCAGGCGACGGCCACGCCGCCGCATCTGAAGTACGAATCCGATGGCGGGCCGGGCGTACGCACCATCATGAAGCTGCTGGCCACTTCGCGCGAGCCCGATGTTGATCGGCGCACGTTTTTTCAGGCGCAGGTCTTGTTCTGGATGTTGCGCGCCACGGACGGCCACGCAAAGAACTTCAGCATTTTTATGCGTCCGGGCGGCGCATACGCACTGACGCCGCTGTACGACGTGCTGTCTGCTTATCCCGTTATCGGGACCGGCGCCAATCAGCTTTCGCCCTTCAAGGCGCGCATGGCCATGGCAGTGCGCACCAGGAATCCCCACTGGATCATGCGCGATATCCTGCGGCGTCATTGGCTCGCGATGGGGGCGGAACACGGTGTGGTGGCGCCTGACGGCCGGGGCGTGGAGGCGGTGGTCGACGACTTGGTCTCACGCACGCCGGAAGTCGTGCGCGTGGTGCGCGACTTACTGTCACCCGCATTTCCGGACCACGTGGCCACTCCCATCCTGAATGGCCTGCAGGCCGCGGCAGACAGACTAGCGGGTTAGCCAGAAGGAGTCCAAACCCATGCCCCTGAACTCCGAAGCCTTGCGCCTGTTCCTCGGCGTGGTCGACGCCGGTTCCCTCAGCGCCGCGGCCGAAATGCTCGGCCAGACGGCGTCGGGCGTCAGCCGGGGCCTGCAGCGGCTGGAGGAAGACCTGGGCGTCACGCTGCTGAACCGCACCACACGCCGCATGGAACTGACCGAGGAAGGCCTGCATTTCCTGCCCAAGGCGCGCCAGATCGTGGCCGCATTGGAAGAGGCCGAGGAGTGCATGCGGATGGTGCACCAACGGCCGGCCGGGCGATTGCGCGTGGATGCGTCGGTGCCGGTGATGCTGCATTGCGTGGTGCCGCACGTGGCCGAGTTCCGGCGCGCATATCCGGAGATCTCGCTGGAGCTCACCAGCAACGACCGCATCGTGGACCTGATGGAGCATCGCACCGATGTCGCGCTGCGCATGGGGCCGCTGACCGATTCGACGCTGCACGCCCGCGCGCTACGGCCGTCGCCGCGCTGGATGATGGCCAGTCCCGACTACATCGCCCGCCGTGGCGCGCCGCGCACGGTGGAGGATCTGGCGGACCACGAATTGCTGGGCTTTACCCAGCCGGAAAGCCTGAATCTCTGGCCGCTGCGCCATGCGGGCGGTTCGAGCTTTCAGGCGACGCCGACGCTGGCGACCTCCAGCGGCGAAACGCAGCGGCAACTGGCGCTGCGCGGCGTGGGCATCGCCTGCCTGTCGGACTTTGTCGTGCGCGAGGACATCGCGGCCGGGCGGCTGGTGAAGGTGCTGGAAAGCGAATACACCGATTACCTGCAACCGATGCACGCGGTGTACCACCGCAATACGCAGCTATCGCGGCGCATTGCGTGCTTCCTGGATTTTTACGCGGGCCGGATTTGATGCGCGCAGGTGTCTGACACCCCGCGGACGTGCTCTGGGCATGTCGCCTGTCTCACGAGGGTGTCAGACACCGACATTGGCTACGCGTGCAATGCCCGTCCAAACGCCGCCAGCACCGATTCGTGCAGCGTTTCCGATAGCGTCGGATGCGCAAACACGGTGTGCATCAGGTCTTCTTCGGTGGCTTCCAACGATGCGGCCACGCCATAGCCCGTGATCAGCTCGGACGCCTCGGGGTGGATGATGTGCGCGCCCAGCAGTTCGCCCGATTTGGCGTCAAAGACCGTCTTGACGAGTCCCTGGTCCTCTCCCATCGCAATCGCCTTGCCGTTGCCGGCGAAGGTGAATTTGCCAACGCGAATGTCGCCGCCGTGACGGGTGGCGTGTTCGCGCGCGCGGGCTTCGGTCATGCCGATGCTGGCGACCTGCGGGTAGGAGTAGGTGCAGGCGGGAATGCGCAGCGGGTCGATGGCGTGCACGGGCAGGCCGGCGATGGCTTCCACGCACAGCACGGCTTCGTGGCTGGCCTTGTGGGCAAGCCACGGCGCGCCGGCCACGTCGCCGATCGCGTAGACGCCCGGCTCGCCGGTGCGGCACAGGCCGTCGGTGACGATGTGCGTCTTTTCGACTTTGACGCGCGTCTTTTCCAGGCCAAGATTCTCGACATTGCCGACGATGCCGGCGGCGACGATGACGCGGTCGAACGTCTGTTCGATCTTTTTGCCGTCGTGCTCCAGCGTGACCTTGACGCCGTCGGCGGTGGTAGACGAGGCCGTCACCGCGCAGCGGGTCAGGACGCGGATACCTTGCTTCTCGAAGGCCTTGCGCGCCAACTGCGAAATCTCGGCGTCTTCCTGAGGCAGGATCTCCGGCGTCATGTCGATCAGCGTGACCTCGGCGCCCACCGCGCGATAGAAGCTGGCGAACTCGGCGCCGATGGCGCCTGCGCCCACCACCAGCAGCGATGTCGGGATCGCGTCGGCAACCAGGGCCTGCCGGTAGGCCCAGATGCGTTCGCCCACGGGCAGCGCCGGCAACTCGCGGGCGCGCGCGCCGGTGGCCAGAATGATGTGCTTGGCCGACAGTGTGGCGCCGTTGTCCAGCGCCAGCTTGCCGGACCCGGCAAGCCGGGCGCTGGCGGCAAACACCGTCACCCCGTTCTTCTTCATCAGGTGCGCGACACCCTGGCCCAGCCGGCCGGCGACCTTGCGCGACCGGGCGACCATGGCGGCCAGATCGGGACGGGCCTCACCCGCGCCCGTCACGCCGTAATGCGCGGCCTCGCGGCAGGCGCGCAGCACGGTGGCGCTATGCAGCAGCGCCTTGGTGGGAATGCAGCCCCAGTTCAGGCAGATGCCGCCCAGTTCGGCGCGCTCGACCAGCGCGACCGACATGCCCAACTGCGCGCCGCGGATCGCGGCGACGTAGCCGCCCGGGCCACCGCCCACCACCACCAGATCAAAACTCGTCTTCGTCATGGCGGGGCTCACAGCAGGATGCGCACGGGGTTTTCGATCAGGGTGCGGAAGGCCGCCAGCCAGCGTGCGCCGACTGCGCCGTCCACGACGCGATGGTCCGCCGATAGCGTCACCGTCATCACGGTGGCGGCGGCGAGTTGACCCTCGGCGTCGACCACCGGGCGGCGTTCGGCCGCGCCCACGGCCAGGATGGCGGCCTGCGGCGGGTTGATGATGGCGGCGAACTGGCTGATGCCGTACATGCCCAGGTTGCTGACGGTCAGCGAGCCGCCCGTGAACTCCTCGGGCTTCAGGCGGTTGACCTTGGCGCGCCCGGCCAGCTCGGCGATCTCGCCCGAGATGGCGGACAGCGGCTTGACGTCGGCATCGCGCACGATGGGCGTCACCAGGCCACCGTCGGTGGCCACCGCCACCGAGACGTCGGCGCCAGCGTGGTACTCGATGTCATCGTCGTGCCAGGACGCGTTGACCTCGGGCACCTCGCGCAGCGCCAGCGCGGCGGCGCGCACGATGAAGTCATTGACCGACAGTTTGACGGCGCCGCCTTGGTTGGCCTGCGCGCGCAGCGCCAGCAGCGCGTCCATGCGGCAGTCGACCGTCAGGTAGAAGTGCGGCACGTGCTGCTTGCTTTCGGTGAGGCGGCGCGCGATGGCGCGGCGCATGCCGGTGTGCGGCACGCGGCGCGCGGCCGGCCGGCCAGCCAGCGGCGCGGCAGCGGGGGCAGCGGCCGGCGCACGGTCGCGCGCGGCTTCAACGTCCCGCCGCACGATGCGGCCATGCGGGCCGGTGCCGGTGACGCCCAGCAGGTCGACGTGCCATTGCGCGGCAAGGCGCCGGGCGACAGGGCTGGCGAAGAGGCGGCCGCCGGGGACGGACGCGGTCGCGGATGCGGATGGGGAATGCGCGGCGGACGCGGGCGCGTTGCCGGCTTGTTGCGAGGCAGAGGCAGAGGCAGAGGCAGCGCCAGCGGATGCCGAGGCAGCCGACGCTTCGGGAGCCGATGCTCCGGGAGCCGACGCTCCGGAAGCCGACGCGCCATCTGCCGACGCGCCAGCAGCCGACCCGGCAGCCACCGCCGCACCACCGTGCTCGGCCAACGCACGATCGATCGCCGCTGCATCTTCGCCATCCGCGACCAGCACGCCGATCACGGTGTTGATGGGCACCGAGGCCGGCCCGGCCTGCACGACGATGCGGCCCAGCACGCCTGCCTGTTCGGCGTTGATCTCGACGATGGCCTTTTCGGTTTCGACTTCCGCCAGTGCCTCGCCCACGGCGACGCGATCGCCTTCCTGCTTGAGCCACTGGTGCAGCACGCCGCCGGAGGCGTCGGCGGCAACGGAGGGGAGCTTGATAAGGTATGCCACGATGTTGTTCCTATTCAGCGGCGCGGGCCAGGTCGGGCCGGTACGCGGCGGGGTCGTCGTATTCGACGAGTTCGAGCACATTGCCTTCGGGGTCGCGGAAGAAGGCGAGCCACGTGCCCGGCCGCACTTCCATGGGCGCGGGCGCGCTGTCAAAGACCACGCCCTTTGATTGCAGATCGCGCACCACACCGCGCAGGTCACGCACGATGAAGGTCAGGTAGGCGGCGCCCTGGCGGTCCAGAATGGCCTTGCCGCGTACGGCCGGTTCGGGCGCCACGGCCGGCTGCAGCAGCTTGATGCGCTCGCCATAAGGCGTCTGCAGACGCGCCACGTCGTAGCCGTGCGGCGTGAGCCCCGTGGCCTGCGCCTTGCCGGCCGGCACGGTCACGCGATTCACCAGCGTCAGGCCCATCACATCGGTGTAGAACGCGGCCAGCGCATCGAGATCCGCGCAGCAGATGCCGACTTCCATCGGCACGGTCATGTGCAGGGCAGTCATGGCTGTTCCCCCAGGTCGGCCAGCACGTCGGCCAGGCCCGCCACCACTTCATCGGTATCGGCGAACGCCGCGCGCTCCAGCACCTTGGAGATGCTGGGCGAGGCCTCGCCGCCCGTGACGCGCTTGACCGGCTGGTCCAGCCAGTCGAAGTAGCGGCGCTGGATCTCGTCGGCCAGCATGGCGCCGTAGGACGTGCCGCGCGCGCCTTGTTCCACGATCAGCACGTTGTTGGTCTTTTTGATGCTGGCGCCGATGGTGTCCCAGTCCAGGCTGGCGCGGTCCAGCGTGCGCAGGTCGATGACTTCCGCATCCACGCCGGCCGCTTCGGCCGCCGCCAGCGCGCGGCTGACCATGGACAGGTACGTCAGGATGGTGACCTTGCCACCCTCGCGCCGCACTTGCGCGCGGCCGAACGGAATGGCGTAGTCCAGGTCATTCTCGGGGACCTCGCCCGAAGACGCGTACAGATCGACGTGCTCGATGACCAGCACCGGGTCCTTGGAGGCCAGCGCCGTGTTCATCAGGCCGACGTAATCGTGCGGCGTGGACGGGGCGACGATGCGCCAGCCGGGCGCGGTGGCGAAGATGCCGGCCGGGTCCATCGAATGCTGCGAGCCGTAGCCCGTGCCCATCGCGACCTTGGTACGCAGCACGAAGGGCACGTCGATGTCGCCGCCGAACATGTGGCGCGCCTTGCCGATCTGGTTGAAGATCTGGTCGGCCGCGACCCACATGAAGTCCGGGTACATGAATTCCACGACGGGCTTGTAGCGGCCATCCATCGCCAGCCCGCCGCCCAGTCCTGCAAAGGCGTTTTCGGAAATGGGCGTGCCCAGCACGCGGTCCGGATACTTGTCCTTCAGGCCGCGCGTGGCGCCGTTGGTGCCGCCCTTCAGGCGGTGCACGTCTTCGCCCAGCACCACGACGCCGGGGTCGGTTTCCATGCGGCGGTCCAGCACGTCGGCCACCGCATCGACGAACTTGCGCGTGACGGTGGCGCCGGTGTGGTCCGCCGCCTCCTGGTAGCGCAGGCCGGCCAGTTCCGAGCCATCGCTGCGCAGGCCCACGTCGCGGAAATCCGGGCTGGGCCACAGGTCGGCGCGCACGCGGCGCTTGCCGCCGTCAGCCGCTTCGGTCAGGCGGCCGGACACTTCCTTCATCACGTCCTTGCAGCGCTGGCGCAGCGCGTCCACCTCGGCCTGCGTGACCAGCTTGCGGCCGATCATCTCGGCCGCGATGCGGTCCAGCGGATCGCGCAGGCGCCATTGCGCCTCTTCGTCCTTGGTGCGATAGCCGAAGGCGCTGCCGGGGAAGGGGCCGTTCTGGTGGAAGAACCGGTAGACGTCCACCTCGACGATGGTGGGCCCCTTGCCCGCGCGCATGTGCGCCACGGCTTCCGACATGGCCAGGTGCACGGCCAGCGGGTCCATGCCGTCGACCTTCCACGCGGGAATGTTGAAGGCCAGGCCGCGCGCGGACAGGCGCGGCTCGGCGGTGGACTCTTCCACGGTCGTGGACACGGCGTAGCGGTTGTTCTCGATGAAAAAGCACAGCGGCGTCTTCCACGCGGCGGTCAGGTTCATCGTTTCCAGCACCGAGCCGATGTTCACCGCGCCGTCGCCGAAGTACGTCACGGCCACGCGATCCGTGCCCGCGTGCTTGTGCGCCCAGCCCGCGCCGGCGGCCAGCGGCACGCCGCCGCCGACGATCGCGTTGGTGCCCAGCGCGCCCGCTTCCAGCCAGCGCAGGTGCATGCTGCCCCCACGGCCGCGGCAGTAGCCGTTTGCCAATCCCATGATCTCGGCCAGCGTCTTGTGCAGGACCTCGTCGATGGCGGGCGTGAGCGGGTTGCGCGGATCCAGTCCCTGCGGCGCCACGTGCTGCAGCGCTTTGGCCAGGAACTGGTGGTGGCCGCGGTGCGAGCCGTTGATCTGGTCGCCGGCGCCCAGGGCCAGCACCGAGCCGACGGCGCCGCCTTCCTGCCCGACCGACGAGTGCGCGGGACCGTGCACCAGGCCTTCGGCGGCCAGTTCCAGCACGGCTTCCTCGAATGCGCGGATCCAGTGCAGTTGGGTCAGCATCGTGCCGAGCAGCGCGGGGTCCGCCTGCTGCCAGTCCGAGGCCTCGGCCGTCAGTTGCCGCCAGGGCGCCTGGGGCTCGAGCGGTTGGTAGGTGGCCATGAATGAATCTCCAGTGTGTTTTTTTAAGCGTCGGGGCAATCAGAGGTAGCTGTAGCGGCTCCAGCCGCCGTCTGCCACCAGGGTGTGTCCGGTGATGTAGGCGGCCTGGCGCGAAGCCAGGAAAACCGCCAGGTCGGCCATTTCGGCCGGCTGCGCCATGCGGCGCAGGGGCGTGCGTTGCTTGAGGCGTTCGGGGTCAAGCCGGCCGCGCGCGGCCAGGTCGCGCACCAGGTCGGTTTCGACATAGCCTGGCGCCAGCGCATTGACGCGCACGCCCGCCGGGCCCCATTCGACGGCCAGCGTCTCGGTCAGCAGCACCACCGCGCCCTTGGTGGCGCAGTAGGCGGCGCGGTCGGGAGCGGCCACCACGCCGTACATGGACGCCAGGTTGATGATGCTGCCCGAGCCGGCGGGCACCATGCGCCGTCCGGCTGCCTGCGCGCACAGGAAGACTCCGGTCAGGTTGATGTCGACGGCGCGGCGCCATTCGTCCACGGTGACTTCCAGCGTGGGCTTGTTGGCCGAGATGCCGGCGTTGTTGACCAGCACGTCGATGCCGCCCCAGGTGTCCGCAACCTGCGCAAAGGCGCGCTCGACGGCGTCGGCATCCGTGACGGACGCCTGCACCGCCATGGCCTGCGCGCCGTCGGCGGTCAGGGCCGCGACGGCGGCGTCCAGCGCGCCGGCATCCATGTCCAGCAGCGCGACGCGCGCGCCCTGGCGTGCAAAGGCCTGCGCCGTGCTGTAGCCGATGCCCTTCGCGCCGCCGGTGATGACGACCGCCTGGCCGCGCAACTCGGCATGAATGACTTCAGTGGTGTTGTCCACGATGTGTGCCTGTGTAAGGTGAGTACGTAAGGCGGCTCAGACCGCCAGCCATTCCTGGACGACGTCCTGGCGCTCATGCAGCTGCGCGGGCGGTCCTTCGAACACGATGCGGCCGTGGCCCATGACGCTGACGCGGGTGGACACCTTCAGCGCGATCGTCAGTTTCTGTTCGACCAGCACGACCGACACGCCCTGCTTGTGGATATCCCGGATGACGTCGGCGATCACCTCGACGATCTTGGGCGCCAGCCCTTCGGTGGGCTCGTCGATCAGGATGACCTTGGGATTGCCCAGCAGCGAGCGGCACATGGTCAGCATCTGCTGTTCGCCGCCCGACAGGTTGCCGGCGCGGGTATTGCTGCGTTCCTTCAGACGCGGGAAGTAGTCGAACATCTGTGCCAAGGTCCAGTACGGCGCATCGTCACGCCGGGGCTGCTCGCCCATGCGCAGGTTCTCGTCCACCGTCAGGTTGGCGAACACCTCGCGCTCCTCGGGCACGAAGGCCAGGCCCGCGCGGGCGATCTCGAAGGGACGCTTGTTGGTGATGTCGCGGCCTTCCATGGCGATCTGGCCGCCGGTCACGTCCACCAGGCCCATGATGCTTTTCATGGTGGTCGAGCGGCCCGCGCCGTTGCGGCCCAGCAGGCTGACGACTTCGCCGCGCCCGATCGACAGGTCGATGCCGTGCAGGATGTGGCTCTTGCCGTAATGGGCATGCACGCCCTGCAGCGACAAGAGGGGGGATTGCGTCGTCATACCGTTTCCTCTCCCAGGTAGGCCTCGCGCACGCGGGCATCGCCGCGGATCTCGGCGGGCGTGCCGGTGGCCAGGATCTCACCGTAGACCAGCACGCTGATGCGGTCGGCCAGCGAGAACACCACCTGCATGTCGTGCTCGACGATCAGCAGGGTGCAGTCGCGCGTCACGTCCTTGATGAGTTCGACCGTGTAGTCGACCTCGTGCTGCGACATGCCCGCCATGGGCTCGTCCAGCAGGATCACCTTGGGCCGCGACGCCAGCGTCATGCCGATTTCCAGCGAGCGCTGCTCGGAATAGTTCAGGTCGCCGGCTGCCGTGTCCTGGCGCGCCGTCAGCCGCACTTTCTCCAGCAGGCGGTCCACGTCCTCGTTGACGGCGCGGTTGCGTGCGATGGGCCGCCAGAAGTTGTAGACCAGGCCGTGCATGCGCAGCACCGCCAGTCGCAGGTTTTCGCGCACCGGCAGGCGCGGGAACACGTTGGTGATCTGGAACGAGCGCGCCAGGCCGAGCCGGTTGATGGCTTCGGGCGCCAGGCCGCCGATGGGGCGCGAGCGCAGGCTGATGTCGCCCGACGTGGGCGCGAACGAGCCCGACATCAGGTGAAACAGCGTGGACTTGCCCGCGCCGTTCGGGCCGATGACGGCGTGGCGTTCGCCGGCTTCGACCGCCAGGTTCACGCCGCGGATGATCTGCGCTTCACCAAAGGATTTGCGCACGTCGGTCAGGGTCAGGATCTCGTGGCTCATTGGGCGGGCTCCAGCAGGGGGGCGGCGTCGCCCGTGTCGCGCCACAGGGCCAGCGCCCAGCGGCAGGCGGCAAGGCCCGCGGCAAACAATGCCAGCGGCACCAGCCAGGTCGATACCGCAAGCGGCGCCCAGTCCTGGCCGAACAGCGGGATGGCGGGCCAGCCGGCCTCGGGGTTCATGGCGAGGAGGGCGCGGTAATCGCGCGCGAACATGCGTTGCAGCAGTTCCACCGTGAAGACGGTGGCGCCGGTGAGCAGCAGCCCTCCGGCCACAGACACCGCGGCGCGCGGCAGCCAGTTGGCCAGCCCGCGCTCGCGCAGCGACTTGGCCGCGCGCTGCACCAGGCCCACCAGGCCGTCCGGCACGAACAGCATCACCAGCGCGAAGAGAATGCCCTGGTACAACAGCCACGACCGCGTGATGTCGGCCAGCGTCTGCGACAGGAAGGTCAGGATGGACGCGCCCAGCACCGGTCCCAGGAACGCATTGACGCCGCCGATGTAGGCAAACAGCACGGCGTCGGTGGACAGCTTGACCTCGAACAGCACGTAGTTGCCGGCTTCGATGTTCAGCGCCTGCAAGCCGCCCGCGATGCCGGCAAACATGGCCGACAGCGCAAACACCATGGTCTTGAGCGCATGCGGGCGGTAGCCCAGGTAGCGCAGACGGTTGGCGTTTTCGCGCAGGCCCAGCGTCAGCCGGCCCAGCGGCGTGCGCGTCAGGCCATACAGCGCGGCCAGCGACACCAGCACCCACGCCAGCACCAGGTAGTACACCTCGATGTCCGAGCCGAAGGTAAAGCCCCATGCCGGCATGCGCATCGCGGACACGCCGGCCTCGCCGCCGAAGACGCTTTTCAGGTGCGGCGCCAGCGCGTGCAGCAGCTCGGCCAGCGCCAGCGTGATCATCGAAAAATACACGCCCGATCGCATGGTGGCGAACCAGCCGGCGACCAGGCCGAACAGCAGCCCGGCCACGCCGCCCACCAGTGGCATCAGCGGCGTGGGCAATAGGCCCGCGCCGCCCAGTGCATTCATCGCGTGGATGGTGGCGAAGGTGCCGACGCCAAAGTAGGCGGCATGACCAAAGGACAGCATGCCGCCCTGGCCGGCCAGCAGGTTGAAGGCGCAGGCGAACAGCGCGGCGATCAGCATCTGCACGGCCGCCACGAGCTGGCCGGCAGGCAGCAGCCACGGCAGCGCGCACAGCGCGGCCACGCACAGGATCAACAGCAGCGCGCCCGTGGCGCGGCGGGTGGAAGTCGCGGTATGGCTCATGCCTGCTCTCCCTTCAGTCCCGACGGCTTGACCAGCAGCACCACCAGCATCAAGAGAAACGGCAGCGTTGCGGCCAGGCTGGAGATCTTCACCGTCATCAGCCCGCCCACGCTTTCGGCCCACTCACGCGCGCCGAACAGACCAAACAGCGTCGCCAGGCTGGCGTCGATGCCGACCGAGAACGAGCTGATCAGGCCGATCAGAAGCGACGCGATCATCGCGCCTTCCAGCGAGCCCAGGCCGCCCACCACGACAACCACGAACACCAGCACGCCCAGTTCCAGCGCCATGTTCGGGTTGGTGGTGTAGAAGGCGCCCGCGACCGCGCCGGCCAGGCCCGCCATCCCCGCGCCCACGCCGAACACGCTCATGAAGACCAGCGGCACGTTATGGCCCAGCGCCTCGGCCATGCGCGGCCGGTAGATGGCCGAGCGCACCACGATGCCGACGCGGGTACGCGACAAGAGCAGGTAGATCACGGCGAACATCGCCAGCGACACGCCGCCCATCAGCAGGCGGTAGAACGGATAGTCCGCGTCGAACACGCGGAATGCCGCGAAGTTCAGGAACGGCGGCACGCGGTAGTCGACGGGAAAGTCGCCGTAGAACAGCTTGATCAGCTCGGCGACGATGAACGCCAGCCCGAAGGTCACCAGCAGTTCCTGCGCGTGGCCGAACTTGTGCACGCGGCGCAGGAAGAAGCGTTCGACGCCCATGCCCAGCACGCCCGCGATGATCGTGGCCAGCACCAGCGCCGTCCAGAAGCCCGTGACGGGCGTGAGGGTGTAGGCGGCATACGCGCCGATCATGTAGAACGATGCGTGCGCGAAGTTCAGCACACCCATCATCCCGAAAATCAGTGTCAGGCCTGCCGACACCATGAATAGCAGCAGGCCGTAGATCACGCCGTTCAACAGCGAGACGGTAAAGTATTCCATGTCCGCTCCAGGATTCTTGCGCGGGACGCCAGGCGTCCCGCGAGCGATTGCGCACGTTGTTTTTGCCCGGCCCGCGCCGGGAGTGCGCTTGTCATGTGCCGGCGGCGGCCCGCGCGCATTTCAGCGCACAGCCCGCCGCGCGGGCATCACTTCGGACGTTGCATCTTGCAGGTGCCCTGCACCGGCGCGGACACGTCCCCCGCGGCCAGCACCTTCACGGGTTCAAAGCCCATGTCGGTGCCATCGGCCTTGTACTTGGCGTTCTTGCCCACCTTGGACACCACCATCGGCAACTGCACCTGATGGTCTTCGGCGCGCATGGTGTATTCGCCCAGCGCCGATTTGTAGGTGACCTTCTCCAGCGCCAGCGCCAGTTCGGGCACCGGCAGCTTGCCGTCCTGCGGCTTGACCTGCTTCAAGGCCTCGCCCAGGAAGCGCACGCCGATCACGGTCTGCGGCTCGGTGTAGCTGGGGTAGTGGCCGGTCTTGGACTTGTAGTCCTCGGCGAACGCCGCGCCTTCCTCGCCGGCGGCCTCGATGTTGTACGGGTGCGCGATGTAATGGCCCAGCGCGACCTCGCCGGCGTTGGCCAGGTTGCCGACCTGGTCCAGGAACACCGTGGCAAAGCGCACCTTCAGACCGGCGGCCTGCGTGGCCTTCATGAGCAGCAGCAGGTCGTTGGACCAGTTGCCGGTGACCACGGTGTCGGGCGTGGCCGAGCGGATGCGCGCGACATAGGGCGCGAAGTCCTGGATCTTGTTGACCTCGTGCAGCGTCTTGCCCACGACCTCGTAGCCGTACTCCTTGGCAAAGCGCTCGGTCGCGCCTTCCATGTCCTGGCCCCACGAGTAGTTCTGGTTGATGGCGTACACGCGCTTGCCCAGCGTGCCGTCGGCGGACATGACGGATGCCAGCGCCTTCACGCGCAGGTCGGCGTTGGTGGTGAAGCGGAAGTGGTAGAAGTGGCACTTTTGGCCGGTCAGCTCCAGCGCTTCGCCGCCCACGTTCAGGAACACGATCTCCTTGCCCGGGTTGCGCAGGTTGTGCTTGCGCACGTCTTCCGTGAGCTGGCCGGAAATGGCGGACGACGATCCCTGCACCAGCACCTGCACGCCCTCGGCGGCCGCGGCTCGGAAACGGTCCGAGGCGCCCACGGGGCCGCCCTGGTTGTCGAACTCCACCAGCTCCAGCGGCTGGCCATTCCAGCCGCCGGCGGCGTTGATGCGGTCCAGCTCGTATTTGACGGCGGCGCGGAACATCAGGCCGGTCGAGGCCTGCGGGCCCGACAGCGTTTCGATCAGGCCGATCTTGACGGGTGCGGCGTGGGCGGTGGCGGCGAGTCCGGCCAGGCACAGCAGACCGGTGGTGAAAGCCAATTTCATGCGTGTCTCCTCCGTGGAACGGGAGTGTGTTGATTTGCGTGGGTCAGGCAGGTGCGAACGCCGCATCGCCCGCGCGCCGCGAGGGCGGGCAGGCGATGCGGAGCGAAGACGGGGCAATGACGCCGGCCGTGGACGCGCGGGGCGCCAGGGCGAGGCGCCGGCCGGGCAGGGCATGAAGCCGCCGGGGCGTCTGAGGATGCGCCGTCGGACGTGCCGAGGGCGCGGATGCGGTCATGCTGCCGGTGAAGTTCACCTGGTTGTCCCCTGCCTGTTTATGCGGCGTGACGCCGTGTTTTTCTGACTGACTTGCCTGAAAGCGGCAGTTGATTTACGCTTTGGCGAACAAGTTGTCAGGCAACTTTATTAAGTTGTCCGATAAATCATAGGGCAAGCGTTTTTCTCGTGTCAAGCAACCGATTCAGGCGTTCAATCTGAATTCGAGCCGCTGCCGCGAACGCGACGCGGGCCGCCAAAAACAGCTTCAGGAGACAGGATGATTTCGTTCGAGGGGCAGGTTGCCGCGATCACCGGCGCGGGCAATGGCATCGGCTTGGCCACGGCGCGCCTCATGGCCGCGCATGGCGCGCGGCTGGTGCTGACCGACATCGACAACGCGCGGTTGCAGGAAGTGGCGGCCGAGCTCGATCCCAGCGGGCAGCGCGTCTACATGCACGCGCTGGACGTGTCGGTGTCGCACGACTGCGAACGGGTGTTCGAGGCCGCGGCCCGGCACTTTGGCGGGCTTGACCATCTGGTCCACTGCGCGGGCATCTACCCCGAGCAGCTCGTCAAGGACACCAGCGACGAGTCCTGGCGCACGCTGATGCGCGTGAACCTGGACGGCACGTTCTACGTGTGCCGCGCCGCCCAACGCCATCTGCGCCACGACGGTTCGATCGTCCTCCTGACGTCGCTGGCTGCGCAGCGCGGCAGCTACGCGCACGCCGCCTACGCCGCGTCCAAGGGCGCGGTGCAAAGCTTCACCCGCAGCCTGGCGCTGGAGCTGGCCCCGCAGATCCGCGTGAACGCGGTGGCGCCCGGCATCATCGCCACCTCCATGACGCACGACCTGATCGGGCAGAAGGGCGCGCAGCTGCTGGAAAGCACGCCGCTGCGCCGCTTTGGCACGGCCGAGGAAATCGCCGGGACCATCGCGTTCCTGTGTTCGCCGCTGGCGGCCTTCGTGACGGGCGAGGTCATGCAGGTCAATGGCGGGATCTATATCGCGTAAAGTGCCAGAACGCGGCGCGCCGGAAAAAAAACCGGCAAACCTATAATTTCCAGGGCGCTGCCGCGAACCAGCCTGTCGGGACCACCACGCGAGACATTCCTATAACCATGGCCGACGCGCCCGCGCGCCGCCCTCACGTTCGAACGATCCACATGCAGCCAAGTCAAGAACCCGATCCGGCGCGCGCCGCGCCCCGCAGCTCGCTATCGGCGGCGGTGGCGGACGCCCTGGCCGACCAGATACGCCAAGGCGTGCTGGCCCCCGGCGATCGCCTGCCGACCGAAAAGCAACTGACGGAGATGCACTCAGTCAGCCGCGCGGTCGTGCGCGAGGCCCTGGCTCGCCTCAAGTCCGAAGGGCTGGTCACGTCGCAGCAGGGCAGCGGCGTCTTCGTTGACCCGAATTTCCAGAAGAACGCGTTTCGCATCGCCGCGCCCACGCCGGGCGACAACCAGGACCTGGAGCACATCCTGGAACTGATGCTGTCGATCGAAGTCACGGCCGCGCGCTATGCGGCGCAGCGGCGCACCGAGCCCGACCTGAAGAAGATGCGGCAGGCGCTGGTGGGCATGGAGTACGCGCTCATCAACGACAAGCTGGGCGACGAGGAAGACTATCAATTCCACCAGGCCATCGTGCAGGCCACGCACAACCCGCACCTGGTGGCGCTGAACGACTACCTGGAAGCCAACGTGCGCCGCGTCATCCGCAGCGCGCGCCACAACACGGCCCGCAGGTATGCCGAGCGCATGGCCGCCGTGCAGAGCGAGCATCAGGCGATCTTTGCCGCCATTGAAGCCGGTGATTCCGACGCCGCGGGCCGCGCCGCCGAAGAGCACCTGCGCAACGCGGCGGACCGGCTGCGGTTGTTTCAGGCGGAGCGCCCCGCGCCCGTGTGACCGCGGGGCCGCGCCTACGCGAAAGTCTGCTCCATCTCGCGGCGGAACTGCACCGCGGTCGAGCGTTCGTCGTACTCCACGTCGCGCCAGCGGATCGCCTGCGACTGGCGCACGGGGTTCTTCAGCTTGACCTTGTTCGACAAGCCCAGCGGCAGATAGCCTTCCTCGACCGAATCGGGGGCAGGCATCAGGCGCCCGTACACCGTGTAGCCGCCTTCGCCGTCCAGGATCTGGCCGGCCTGCAGGTCGCGCTTGGCGGTGGCCACGACGTCGCCGTGCCAGCCTGCGGGTGCGCCGGTGGGCTCGCGCCGCAGGCCCACGCTGGCCACGCTGATGCCCAGTTCCAGGCCGATTAGGTGGTAGGGCTTGTACATGGCGGTGAAGTTGCCGCTGGGATCGGTGACCAGGCCATATTCCTGAAAGCAGCGCCGCACGTAGTCGCTGTCGGCCGCAAGCGTGACATACACGCCCCAGCGCAGATCCCGGAACACCGGCCGGCCGTCGCGTTCCAGCGACGAGATCACCTCGACCTGGCCGCGATGATGCAGCATGCCGCCGTCCTCGCGGGGACGCAGCACACGCGCCAGATCATCCACGCCGCACGGCGGAAAGTGCAGGCCCGAGGGCGACGGCAAAAGACCCGTGGCATTGGAGACGGCCGCCATCTCGATGGCGCTCTTGGTGCCGTCCAGAAAGCTGTTGAACATCTGCGCGTTGAAGTCGCCCGCCGCCACCATTTCGGCGGTGAAGCCGTAGTACGGCCAGACGGTGTCGGGGGTGGAGGTGTGGAATTCGGGCAGATACTTGGTGCCCTTGCCCGCGGCCATGACCTCGAAGCCGCTGGCGCGGGCCCAGTCGACCATTTCGCAGATCAGGGCAGGCTGGTCGCCGTAGGCCAGCGAATAGACGATGCCCGCTTCGCGCGCGCGGCGCGCCAGCAGCGGGCCGGCCAGGGCGTCGGCCTCCACGTTGACCATGATGATGTGCTTGCCGTATTCGCAGCAGGTGAGCACGTGGGTGATGCCGGCCGAGGCATGGCCGGTCGCGTCGATGACGATGTCGACGTCGGGGCTGGCGATGACGGTGCGCGCGTCGTCGCAGAAATAGACCTTGCCGTTCTTGTAGGCGTCATTGATGCTGCTGGCGTTGAGCGCGCCTGCCGGCCAGCCGACACGGGTCAGCGCGGCGCGGGCCCGATCCGGCACCAGGTCCGCCACCGCCACCAGGCGGATGCCCGGCGTGCGCGGGGCCTGGCTCATGAACATGGCGCCGAATTTTCCGGCGCCCAACAATGCGACTCGCAGAGGCTTGTGGTCGGCTTCTCGCTGCTTGAGCAGGCGGTACAGATTCATGGCGCGGGCTCCTCCCGGGTGGGGCGTACGACTCCACAGGATAGTCCCAAACGATGACGCCTGAACAGGATTCAGCCGGAGTCAGGCGTCTGCCGTATAGAGCTCGCCGGCCAGCACGTTACGCCAGTTCTGCCAGTTGATGCGCGGGCGGTCCGTCACCTCGCGGTTATAGGGCGCATCGAACAGAATGTGCTTCCAGCGCGGCCGCGCGGCGCCTTCGATATGCGGCTTGTCGTCGATCAGCAGATGGCCCTGCACCAGCGTCTTGTCCTTGGTCAGGATCAGCCGGTTGGTGGCCTCGCGGCCCAGGTTCTTTTCCACCCACAGGTATTTCTCGGCGACGCAGTTTTCAAACTGGGACAGCGGCGACGAGCAGATCCGCACGTCCATGCCCAGCGCCAGCAACTCCTTGAAGGCCGCGAGCGCGCCCGGGACCGGCGGCAGGTTGCGGATGAAACCCGGCGCTGTGTAGATGGCCTCGGCCATCCCGCGTAGTTCGGGGGCGTAATCCTCGCGGATGTAGAAGGACTTGCGGTTCTCGAACGCCACGGGCGCGACGTCAGGGTGGCGCGCGCGCCAGGCGTCAATGAAGGCGTGTTCAAAATCGGCCAGCACGCCGTCTTGATCCAGCAGGATGATCATGGGGGTCCCAGGAATTGGCAACCGTACGATTGTGCCCTAGCCGCCGAGCGGCCGGGATTGCGCCACGATGCGGTAGCGGCTGCCGCCGGTCAGCGACTCGGACGCGACCAGCACCATGCGGTCGTAATGCCAGTCCAGCGGCGCGGGCGCGTCGTCGGGCGGCTCGGCCTGCGTGATGTTGCGCAGCAGCGTGACGTGCGGGCGGAAAGGCTGGGTGGGCGGGGTGAGCCCGTAGCCGGACAGCCACTGCCAGAGATCGTCGTGGGCTTGCTGCAGGCCGAATGGCGTTTCGGACGGGCCCGCCCACAGGATGCGCTGGCGGCTGAACACCCCATAGCGTTCCAGCGGCACGTCGCCCGGCGCGAGCCCGCGGCCGGGCGTGGCGGCGGCCAGTTCATCGGCCAGGGCGCTGTCGACCGGCCCCAGGAATGCCAGCGTCAGATGCAGCGTCTCGGTGCGCATGGCGCGTCCGCCGCATGTCAGCCTGGCCTGCTCCGCCCAACCGGCAAGTGACGCCGCCAGCGAAGGGGACGGCCATAGCGCATAGAAGAGGCGAAGGGTGGACATGCGCAGATTGTAGGACGCCCACCCGCTATTGCACTCTGCCGCCCTGCGCGGCGGGCCGGCCGGGTTACGGCTTGGGACGCCGGGTCAGTCCGGTATCGAAGCGCTCCACGCCGGGACGCGCCGCGCTGGGTCGGGCCGCTTGCGCGGGGGCGGCGTCGGCCGGCGCGGGCCGGTCAAAGCGCTCGACGCCAGGCCGGGCAGGGCGGTCAAAGCGTTCCACGCCGGGGCGGGCGGCAGGACGGTCGAAACGCTCGACGCCGGGGCGGTTCAGCCGGTCGACGCCGGGACGATCCAGCCGTTCCACGCCTGGACGGTCGAAACGTTCGACGCCCGGCCGCGTAAAGCGCTCGACCCGTTGCGGCGTGGCGGTCTTGGCCGCCGCGCTTTGCGCGGCTTCCTGTTCGCGCTTGGCGATGATCTCTTCGGCGCGCTGGTGGTGCGGCGCCATCTTGCGCACCATCACCCGGCCGTCGCGCGGGAAGTAATTGATGCGGCGCGCATGCACGTCGCCCAGATCCTGCGCCTTGACGGGGATGCCTTCGGTCTTCAGGTAGTTCAGGACGAATTGGCCGTTGCGCTCGCCGATGTTCATCTGCTGCATGGCCGCCAGCACCGCGCCGCCGCCGAACACCTTGGCTTCCAGGCGGTCGCGCGAGGCGCCGGCCTTGAGCAGCTCGTTGATCAGCACTTCCATCGCAAAGGCGCCATAGCGCATGGTGGCCGATGCGGGGGACTGCATGTCGCCCTCGGGCAGCATGAAGTGGTTCATGCCGCCCACGCCCGTCACCGGATCGTGGATGCACGCCGCCACACAGGACCCCAGCACGGTCGAGATCATCATGTTCTCGTTGGTGACGTAGTACTCGTTGGGGAGCACTTTCACTGCCTGAGATTGGAACGCGCTGTCGTAGTAATGACGTGTTGCGCGGGCTTCAAGAGCGGCCATGGGACGGATATCTGGGCAAAAACGGCGATTGAGACACTGAAATGCGAGCGGAAGCGGTAATTGTGACAAAAAATGTACAAAAATGTCGCTTTATTCTTGCATATCCCGGCAGCGCTTGGAAGAAAACTGTGTAAATACGACCAAAGCGTCGTTTATTGGAACTCGTACCTGTCCCCCGCACGCAAAACGGCCCGCACGGATGGCAGGCAGTCATCGTACACAGGGCATTTGGGGGTCTTTCCCCGGATCACGGGGAGGAAGGGGCTTCAAACGGACCTTTAGACCCGCCGGCAGATAAGACACAGACGGCGGGCCGGGCGCGGACGGCAGTACCTGAGGGGGCGGGCCCCCCTCGCGGCGGGGTCAGAACCGGGTACTGCGCGTGACCGACCAGCGGGCAGACAGCGCGCCGAGCGCGGCGGAGGCGACGACCGCGCCGATCAGGACGGGGGCGCCCGGCAGGTGCAGGGCGAACTCCGCCCCGTAGCTACGCGCCAGTCCCAGCAGGGCCTCGTTCAGGGGCGACAGCGCGACCGCCGCGACCCCGATGGCCAGCAAGGAGGCCAGGGCGCCGGACAGCGCACCCAAGTAAAGGAACGGCCGGCGCACAAACGATTCGGTGGCGCCGACCAGCCGCGCCACGCCGATTTCCTCGCGTTGCGACAGCGCCTGCATGCGCACGGTGTTAAAGACCGTGGCCAGCACCACGACCGCCACGCACGCGGCCAAAAATCCCAGCCCGATCCGCGCAAAGCGCAGGATGGCTTCCAGCCGCTGGACCCAGGCGCTGTCCAGCTGGACGAGGTCCACGTGGTTCCATTGCTTCCAGGCCGAGGCCAGCGTATCGGCGCGTCCGGCCAGGTTGTCGCCATCGGCCAGCGTGACGACGACCGCATCGGGCAGCGGATTGCCGGGCAGCACGGCCAGCGCCTCCTGCCAGGCGGGGTTGGCGCGCAGGTCGGCCAGCGCGCTTTCGCGGCCCACCACGCGCACGGCGCGCACGTCCTGCGGGTAGTCGTCCTTGATGCGCTTGGCCACGTCCGCGGCGGCGCCCGCCGGGGCGTCCACACGCATGAAGACGGTGACCTCCGGCGTGACGGACATTTCCCGCGCCACGGGTTGCACCGACACCAGGATGGCGCTGCCCAAGAGCGGCAGCGCCAGCGCCAGCGCCATGACCAGCAGGTTGGCGAGCGAGGAGAAGGGTTGTTTGATCAGCCGGCGCAGCGTGACCAGCAGCGCGTAGCGATGTTGCCGCAGCCAGGCGTTCATGCGGACTCTCCCGGATGACCAAGGCCTGGCTCGGTGCGGGCGGCGCGTGCCGGCGCAGCCTGTGCGGCCATGCCGTCCGTGGGGGTGGCGGGGCCGTGGGAGTCGGCAAACTTGCCCGGCTCGATCCGCAGGGTGCGGGTGGCGTAGCGCGCCATGAGTTCCTGGTCGTGCGAGGCGATCAGCGTGGTGACGCCGACGCGGTTGAAGTCGCGGAACACGTTCATGATGCGTTGCGCGTTGTCGTGGTCGAGGTTGGCGGTGGGTTCGTCCGCAATCAGGATGGCGGGCCGGTTGACGATGGCCCGGGCGATGGCCAGGCGCTGCTGTTCGCCGCCCGAAAGCTCGATGGGGTTGAGGTCTTCCTTGCCCGACAGGCCGACCTTGTCCAGGGCGGCGCGCGCGCGCGACGCGGCGGAATCCCAGGGGTGGCCCTGGACCGCCAGCGGCAGCATCACGTTTTCGAACGCGCTTCGATCGAACAGCAGGTGCGTGTCCTGCAGGATGACGCCGACCGCGCGGCGCAGGTAGGGCCGGGCGCGGGCCGGCAGCTTGTCCAGCCGCTGCCCGTTCACCTGGATGGACCCCCGGCTGGCGGGCTCAAGACCGCCGATCAGCTTGAGCAGCGTGGACTTGCCGGCGCCGGATGGCCCCGATACGAAAACGAATTCTCCCGCGCTCACGCGGAAGTTGATGTCGGCCAGAATATTGCGGCCGCGACCATACGATTTGAATACGTGCTGGAATTCGATCATGGCGGCTGTCAGATGAAGCCGCCATAGTAACTCGGGGACAGTAAGGTGGCCTACATCTCTTGGCGCGGTCAGAGCCTACGCGCATCATTCGGCCGGCTGAAACACAGGTTCGTAAGTCTGAAAGCGCGTCCCTGTTTTTAGTCAAAAACAGCGTTTCATTTCATCCAGTGTCCCTATATTTCAAGGGAATTCCCGGATGCGCCGCGTGCTTTTCGGACGCTACCATCCGCCCCATGCGTGGGCCCAACCCGGCCTTTGCTTTGGATTCGCTTCATCCCACACGGAGATCACGATGAAAGTACTGAAACTCGCTGCCATTGGCGCTGCCCTGTTCGCTGCATCCTCGGCTGCCAATGCGGGCGCAACCTTCGATAACGTCAAGAAGAAAGGGTTTGTCCAGTGTGGGGTTTCGACGGGCATTCCGGGGTTCTCCATCGCCGACAGCAAGGGCGAATACAAGGGTATCGACGTGGACATGTGCCGCGCCATCGCCTCGACCATGTTCGGCGACGCGACCAAGGTCAAGTTCACGCCCTTGAACACCCAGCAACGCTTCACCGCGCTGCAGTCCGGCGAAGTCGACGTGCTGACCCGCAACACCACCGTCACGCTGACCCGTGACACGACGCTGGGCCTGATCGGCGTGGGCGTGAACTACTACGACAGCCAGGGCGTCATGGTCTCCAAGGACCTGAACGTCAAGAGCGCCAAGGAACTGAACGGCGCCACCATCTGCGTGCAGCCGGGCACCACCACCGAACTGAACCTCGCCGACTGGTTCCGCAGCCAGAAGATCGAATTCAAGCCGGTCGTGATCGACAAGTACGACGAAATCATCCGCGCCTTCTCGGCCGGCCGTTGCGACGCGTTCACGACCGACAAGTCGCAGCTCGCCTCGACCCGCACGACGCTCGAGAATCCGGACAAGTTCGTCATCCTGCCGGAAGACTTCTCGAAGGAACCGCTGGGTCCCATGGTGCGCCAGGGCGACGAGCAGTGGTTCAACATCGTGCGCTGGTCGCTGAACGCCATGCTGGAAGCCGAGGAATACGGCATCACCAAGGCCAACGTCGACGAAATGCTCAAGAGCCCCAACCCCAACATCCAGCGCATCCTGGGCGTGACCCCGGGCATGGGCAAGAACCTGGGCGTGGACGACAAGTGGGCCTACAACATCATCAAGAACGTGGGTAACTACGGCGAAAGCTTCGAAGCCACGCTGGGCAAGAACAGCGCGATGAAGCTGGAGCGCGGCTTGAACGCTTCGTACAAGCAAGGTGGCTTGATGTACGGCTGGCCGGTGCGCTGACGCGCGGCTGCCTGGCATGGCGGAGCACGGCTCTCCGTCATGCCTAGGGCCTGTCTGCACAGGACGTGTATTCTGGACAGGCCCTAACCCGCCTTCGGGCGGGCGGCAGAAGTGGGTGGCGCGGCTTTCCGGGCCTGCCACCCGGTGTCCGACTTCTGTAGATTCATCATGATGACTCCCAACAAAAACGCCCCGATTTCGGCACCCCCACGGCGTCTGAACTGGAACGATCCCGGCGTACGCTCCGTGGTCTACCAGGTAATTGCGCTGACCGCGGTAGCCTGGGCCGTGTGGTTCCTGGTTTCAAACACGCTCCACAACCTGTCCGTGCGCAACATCGCCACGGGCTTCGGCTTCCTGAACCGCGAGGCGGGCTTTGCCATCGGCGAAACCGCCATCGCCTATTCCCCCTCTGACACATACGGCCGAGCCATCGTGATCGGCCTGCTCAACACGCTGCGCGTCGCCGTCCTTGGCATCGTGCTGGCGACCATCCTGGGCACGCTCATCGGCATCGGCCGCCTGTCCAAGAACTGGCTCGTGGCCAAGATCACCTCTGTGTATGTCGAGGTGATGCGCAACGTGCCGCTGCTGCTGCAGCTCTTCTTCTGGTATGCGCTGATCACCGAGAACATGCCGGGTCCGCGCCAGGCGCACAATCCGCTGCCGGGCGTGTTCATTTCCAACCGCGGCCTGAAAGTGCCGGCGCTGGAAGGCAACTCGCTCGACTGGATGCTGGCCGGGCTGGGACTGGCGATCGTCGCGATCATCATCCTGGGCCACTATGGCAAGAAGCGCCATGAGGCCACCGGCCACATGTTCCCGCTCGGGCGCTGGGCCATTGGCCTCTTGATCGGGCTGCCGTTCATCGGCTGGCTGGTCAGCGGCGCGTCGCTGACGCTGGACATGCCTGAGCTCAAGGGCTTTAACTTCTCGGGTGGCCTGACGCTGTCGCCGGAATTCGCCGCGCTGCTGGCAGGTCTGGTGATCTACACGTCGGCGTTCATTGCCGAAGTGGTGCGCTCGGGCATCCAGGCGGTCAGCAACGGCCAATGGGAAGCCGCGGGCTCGCTGGGCCTGCCGCGCTCGAAGGTGCTGCGCCTGGTGATCCTGCCGCAGGCGCTGCGCGTCATCATCCCCCCGATGACCAGCCAGTACCTGAACCTGACGAAGAACAGCTCGCTGGCCGTGGCCATCGGGTACCCCGACATCGTGTCGGTCGTGAACACGACACTGAACCAGACAGGCCAGGCCATCGAGGGCATTCTCATCATCATGGGCGCGTACCTCACGGTCAGCCTGTCGATCTCGATCTTCATGAACTGGTACAACAAGCGCATCGCGCTGGTGGAGCGTTGATATGAGCAGCACTACGCATACCCCCAGCGAAGCCCTGCCGCCGCCCAGCAACCAGACCGGAGCCTGGGCGTGGCTCAGGACGCGTCTGTTCTCGTCGCCGCTGAACATCCTCATCACGGTGCTGCTCGCGTGGTTCCTGCTGATGGCGGTTCCGGCGCTGGTGGAATGGGCCTTCATCAAGGCCAACTTCACCGCGTCCAACGCACAGGAGTGCCGTGCCTCGGGCGGCGCCTGCTGGGCGTTCATCATTGAAAAGCACCGGCTGATCCTGTTCGGCACCTATCCCTACGATGAACAATGGCGGCCGCTGATCGCCACCGTCATCCTGGTGGGCGTGATCGTCTGCAGCGGCATCCGCCGTTTCTGGAACTGGAAGCTTGCCGTCATCTGGACCGTGGGCCTGACCGCCGTGGCGCTGCTGATGTGGGGCGGCGTGTTCGGCCTGACCTACGTGGAAAACGCGCGCTGGGGCGGCCTGCCGCTGACGCTCATCCTGTCCACGTTCGGCATCGCCTTCGCGTTTCCGATCGGCGTGCTGCTGGCCTTGGGCCGGCGCTCGAAGATGCCGGCGATCAAGGCGCTGTGCGTCGTGTACATCGAGCTGATCCGCGGCGTGCCGCTCATCAGCCTGCTGTTCATGTCGTCGGTAATGCTGCCGCTGTTCCTGCCGGAAGGCTTTTCGATCGACAAGCTGCTGCGCGCGCAGATCGCCATCATCATGTTCGCCGCGGCCTACATCGCGGAAACGGTGCGGGGCGGTTTGCAGGCGATTCCGAAGGGACAGTACGAGGGCGCGGATTCGCTGGGCCTGAACTACTGGCAGCAGATGCGCAAGATCATCCTGCCGCAGGCGCTCAAGATCGTGATTCCGCCGCTGGTCAGCATCTTCATCGCGCTGTTCAAGGACACGTCGCTGGTGGTGATCATCGGCATTTTCGACCTGACGCTGGCGGCCAAGGCAGCCTTGTCCGATGCGGCATGGCGCGGATTCGGGGTGGAAGCGTACCTGTTCATTTCGCTGATCTACTTCGTCTTCTGCTTCTCCATGTCCAAATACAGCCAGGCGCTGGAAAAACGCCTGGCCACGGGTCACGCACGCTAGCAATTTGCCGCGCGTCCGCCGCCAGGCGGGCGCGCACCGCGATACTTACGGGAGTACAGGCATGTCGGATGCCATTATTCGTTTGCAGGACGTGAACAAGTGGTACGGCCAGTTCCACGTGTTGCGCAACATCAACCTGGACGTGGCGCCAGGCGAGCGCATCGTGGTGTGCGGACCTTCGGGTTCGGGCAAGTCCACGATGATCCGCTGCATCAACCGCCTTGAAGAGCACCAGAAGGGCCACATCATCGTGGACGGCACGGAGCTCACCAATGACCTGAAGCACATCGAGACGATCCGCAAGGACGTGGGCATGGTGTTCCAGCATTTCAATCTTTTCCCGCATCTGACGGTGCTGGAAAACCTGACGCTGGGACCCATGTGGGTGCTCAAGAAGCCGCGCGCGGAAGCGGAAGCCACCGCAATGAAGTACCTGGAGCGCGTGCGCATTCCGGAGCAGGCCAAGAAGTTTCCGGGCCAGCTGTCGGGCGGCCAGCAGCAGCGCGTGGCGATCGCGCGGTCGCTGTGCATGAACCCCAAGATCATGCTGTTCGATGAGCCGACGTCGGCGCTGGATCCGGAAATGGTGAAGGAAGTGCTGGACGTGATGGTGAGCCTGGCCCAGGAAAGCGGCATGACGATGATCTGCGTGACGCACGAAATGGGTTTTGCGCGCAAGGTCGCGAACCGCGTGATCTTCATGGACCGCGGCGAGATCATCGAACAGAACACCCCGGACGAGTTCTTCGACAACCCGCAGAACGAACGGACCAAGCTCTTCCTGAGCCAGATCCTGCACTGATCGCGCGCTGATCCGCCAAACCGCCTTCGGGCGGTTTTTCTTTGGGTGGCGTTCGGCAAACCCGGGAAGTCGGGGGGATATTCCAGGTATCCCTTTGTTACGGCAGCCACGTGCGTGGGGTATGCTACTGACCGCCATTGATTACGGAGTGAGGAGAACACACCATGACGAATACCCCCCGCAGCGCCGTGCGCCGCGCCCTGTTGCAAGGCGCCGTGGCGCTGGCCGCCACCCTGCCTTTCGGCGCCCCGGCGCTGGCGCAGGCCGCTGACTTCCCGACCAAGCCGATCCGCTTCGTGGTGCCTTACCCGCCCGGCGGCCCGCTGGATACGATGGCGCGCATGCTGGCCGAGAAGGTGCGCGGTTCGCTGGGTCAGCCGGTGATCGTGGAAAACCGTTCGGGTGCGGGCGGCAATATCGGCGCGGACCTGGTGGCCAAGGCGCAGCCTGACGGCTACACGCTGGTGATGGGCGCGGTGGCGACGCACGCGATCAATCCGTGGCTGTTCGCCAACCTGCCGTACGACCCGGTGAAGGATTTTGCGCCGGTGACGATCGTGGCGGCGGTGCCGAACGTGCTGGTGATGAATCTGGAGTTCGCGCAGAAGAACAAGATCGAGACGCTGGCGGACTTGATCGAATATGCGAAGAAGAATCCGGGCAAGCTGAATTACGGTTCGGGCGGCAATGGCAGCGCGGGCCACCTGTCGGGCGAGCTGCTCAAAGCGCGGGCCGGCATCAATGTGGAGCACATCCCCTACCAGGGCGCGGCGCCGGCGCAGTTGGCGCTGCTGTCGGGCCAGTCGGACTTCATGTTCGACAATCTGGCGGCGTCGGCGCCGCTGATCAAGGACGGCAAGGTGAAGGCGCTGGCCGTGACGACGGCCAAGCGCTCGTCGTTGCTGGCTGATGTGCCGACCGTCGAGGAATCGGGCGTGAAGGGTTTTGACCTGGGCACGTGGTTCGGCGTGTTCACGACGGGCGGCACGCCGGCGCCGGTGGTGGCGAAGCTGAACAAGGCCTATGCCGAGGCGATGGGGCAGGCGGATGTGAAGCAGCGTCTGCTGACGATGGGCTCCGAAGCGGGCCCGATGACGCCTGAAGCGTTTGCTGATTTTGTGAAGGCCGAGAAGGCGAAGTATCAGGAGATCGTGAAGATCTCGGGTGCTAGCTTGAATTGATGGCGCTGGCAACGGGCATCTTTTTTACGGGATGCCTGTTGCGATGCAGTTTTGCGGCCCGCCGGGATGCTTTCCTGGCGGGCGTTTTGTTTTCTGATGGTGCGTGGATGCTTTCCGGTCGGGGGCTTTGCTTTCTGGTGACACCTGGATGCTTTCCGGTCGGGAGCTTTGCTTTCTAGTGACGCCCGGCGCGTCGCCGGCCTGTGGCGCGCGGGGCTACGATTGCGGTCCGGAGCCTTCGCTCCGGACTGCCCCTTCGTCATCTTCGTCCAGGCCTTCGGCCTTCCCTTCAGATTCCCTCGGGCGCATCTACACGCCCCGCGCACCACAGGCCGCCGCCACACCGGGCTCGGGTGAATTCAGCTTGGCGGGCGCTGGGGCGGGTGGGGTTCTTGAGGTTCTTGCCGGCGTCGACTGGGTTTGAAGCGTCTTGCGGTGCCCGCCCCGCCTCGGCCGCGCGGGCGGCCTGGCGGGGCATACGCAGTGTCTTGCGTCGGGGCGATGACGCTGCGCGCTGTTGCGCCAGGTGTCTGACACCCTCAGAGACGCCGCTCCGAGCCAGGGCATAGGCGACCCGCGTGTCTGACACCCATCGAAGCGCAAACCCATGCACGGCGCGAAACGCCCATGCGCCTACCTCAAACCGCCGGTCCCTTGATCAGCCACTGCAACATCCTTTGCAGCGAAGCCCGGTCATATTCCGCATCGGTCAACCGGTATTGCTCCGGATCACGGTTCGCCCACGAATCAGTCACCGTCCACGCATCGCCGTCCTGCTCCAGCCGCAGCGCGTAGATCCAGTTTCCGGTCCAGCTGCGATGCAAACGCAGCCAGCCGTCATGCAGGTAGATGAACCATTTGTCTTCCATCTTCTGCGGAATCACGCCGTGCTGCAAGCGGGCGTACTCGTCGGCGGTATAACGCCCCTGAAAATGCAGCGGTTCACGTTGAGCGGGCGCGGGCAGGTGTTTCCAGGAGTCTTGGGTGGCAATGGGCATGAATGGGCTTCTGTTCTATGCTGGTTTTTTCGCATCCTACCAAGGACCCGCCCTGCACCTGCAAGCCGCGATTCCGATTCTGCGCATTTTCTCCGTTGAAAAGGCGCGCGATTTCTATCTGGATTTTCTGGGGTTCACCTGGGATTGGGAGCATCGCTTCGAAGCGGGCTTTCCGCTGTATGCGCAGGTGCATCGGGACGATCTGGTGCTGCACCTGTCGGAGCATCATGGCGATGCGACGCCGGGGTCGGCGGTGTTTGTGCGGATGCAGGGCGTGGATGCGTTTCACGCTGAGGTCAGCGCGAAGCAGTACGCCTACATGCGGCCTTGCGTGGAAGAAATGCCGTGGGGGCGCGTGTTGGCGGTGATCGATCCGTTTAGCAACCGGTTGAGCTTTTGCGAGTCGCAGGATTAGCGGTGGGCGCTACACGCCGAGGTAGCGGTGCGCCAGTTCGGGTTGCGCGGCCAGTTCGGCGGGGCTGCCTTGCCAGACGACGCGGCCCTTTTCCAGGACGTGGTGGCGGTCGACCAGGGTGGCCATTTCCTTGAGGTTCTTGTCGATCACCAGAATGGTCTGGCCTTCTTCCTTCAAGCGGCGCAGGCAGTTCCAGATTTCCTGGCGGATGAGCGGCGCGAGGCCTTCGGTGGCTTCGTCCAGGATGAGCAGGCGCGGGTTGATGAGGAGGGCGCGGCCGACGGCGAGCATCTGTTGTTCGCCGCCCGAGAGCGTGCGGGCCGATTGGGTGCGGCGCTCTTTCAGGCGCGGAAAGAGGTCGAAGACGCGGCCGACGTGCCAACCGGCGCGGGTGTTGCGGGCGGTGGCGATGAGGTTTTCTTCGACCGATAGTGATCCGAAGACGCGGCGGCCTTCGGGGACAAGGCCGATGCCCAATTGGGCGATGCGGTGCGGGGCCATGCCGTTGATGGGTTTGCCGTCGAGCAGGATGCTGCCGCCCTGTGCGGGCAGCATGCCCATGAGGGTTTTGACGGTGGTGCTCTTGCCCATGCCGTTGCGGCCGATCAGGGAGACGACCTGGCGCGGCGCGATGTCCAGGTCGACGCCGAAAAGCACTTTGCTGGCACCGTAGCCGCCTTGCAGTTGTTTGACTTGCAGCATCAGTTTTCCTCGCCCAGGTAGGCGGCGCGCACGTCGGGATGGCGGCGCACCTCGTCGGGCGTGCCGGTGAAGATCGTCTTGCCGTAGACCAGCACGGTGACGCGATCTGCCAGCGCGAAGACGGCGTCCATGTCGTGTTCGACCAGCAAGATGGCGTAGCGGCCCTTCAGGGTCTGGAGCAGGGCGGTCATGCGCTGCGATTCCTCGGCGCCCATGCCGGCCATGGGCTCGTCCAGCAGCAGGACGGACGCGTCAAGCGACAGCGCCATGGCCAGTTCAAGCTGGCGCTTTTCGCCGTGTGCCAGCGCCGAGACGCGCACGCCGGCGCGGTCGCCCAGGCCAACGCGTTCGAGGGCGTCGCGCGCGGGCTCGCGCAGCCGCGCCATGCGCCGGGCGTTGCGCCAGAGGTTGAAGCCGCCGGGGCTATGCGCCTGCACGGCCATGGCGACGTTGTCTTCGGCGGTGAAGTCGGGATAGAGCTGGCTGATCTGAAAGGAACGGGCCAGTCCGGCGGCTGGGCGCTTGTGGGCGGGCATGCGCGTGATGTCGCCGCCGTCGAGCCAGATACTGCCGGCGTCGGGCAGGATCTCGCCGCTGATCTGTGACAGCAGGGTGGTCTTGCCCGCGCCGTTGGGACCGATGAGGGCGTGCAGTTCACCGGGCCGCACGGCCAGGTTGACGTCCTGCGTGGCGTGCACGGCGCCAAAGGATTTCTGCAGGCCGCGGATTTCCAGTTTGGGTTGCGACGTCATTGCTTGCCTCCCGCCAGCCAGCCGTATACGCCACGCTTGCCAAAGAGCACGACCAGGACCAGCACGGGCCCCAGGATCAGCATCCAGTGCTCGGTCCAACCGGTGGCGACCTGTTCCAGGCCCAGGTAAACGGCCACGCCGAGCACGGGACCGAAGATGGAGCCCATGCCGCCCAGGATGACCATGGCCATGAGTTCGCCCGACTTCTGCCAGGCCGACATGTCGGGGCTGACGAAAAGCGCGTAGTTGGCCCACAGCGCGCCCGCCAGTCCGGTGCCGGCTGCCGACAGCACGAATGCAGTGAGGCGGTAGCGCAGCGGGGCGAGACCCAGCCCGATGCTGCGGCGCGGGTTCTGCTTGATGCTCTGCAGGGCCATGCCGAAGGGCGAGTTGACGATGCGCCGGCACACGATGATCCACGCGGTCATGAGCGCCAGGCAGACGTAGTAGAAGGTGGACGGATCGTTCAGGTTCAGGCCGGGCAGCGTGTTGCGCGCGTCGATCGACAGGCCGTCGTCACCGCCGTAGATCATGAGCCCGACGAGGATGAAGTACAGCATCTGTCCGAACGCCAGCGTGATCATGATGAACTGCACCCCCGAGGTGCGCAGCGACAGAAAGCCGACCACCAGGCCCAGAAGGCCTGCGACGGCGACGGCCAGGGGCCACATGACCAGCGCGGCGTTACTGCCGCTCCAGCCGAACAGCGTCTCGCCCTGGTTCACGTGGAAGGCGGCGATGCCGATGACGTAGCCGCCCAGGCCAAAGAACGCGGCATGGCCGAAGCTGACCATGGCGCCGTAGCCCAGGATGAGGTCCAGGCTGACGGCGGCGATGGCGTAGATGAGAAAGCGCGTCATGAGGTTGACGAGAAAGCTCTCGCCGGTGGCCGACGCGATGGCCGGCACCAGCACGAAGAGCAGCAGCCCGATGGTGTTGACGATGACGCTGCGGTTGATGCGCGGCCTGCCTGTGGAGCAGGTGTCTGACACCCCCGATGCACGGTCGTGCCGTGCGGCGTTTGCGTGCTGGGTGTCAGACACCGGGGCAATCGCGGCAGACGGTGGAATTGATCTGGTCATGAATATCGTTCCTAGCGCTGGGCCGGCACCAGTCCGCGCGGCTTGAACAGCAGCACGATGGCCATCAGGATGTAGATGCTGGCGGACACGAGACTGGAACTGGCCGAGTCCGACAATTCAGGCGGCAGCAGGCGCGACATCCAGAAGGGGATGTAGGCGCGCCCCAGCGCGTCGGTCATGCCGATCATCAGCGAGCCCACCAGCGCGCCGCGCACGGAGCCCACGCCGCCCACCACGATGACGACGAAGGTGGTGATGAGGATGCGTTCGCCCATGCCGATCTCCACGGCCAGCAGGGGCGCGGCCATGACACCGGCAAAGCCGCAGAGCAACGCGCCCAGCGTGAAGATCAGGGTGAACAGACGCTGGATGTTCACGCCCAGCGCATCGACCATTTCGCCGTCGTCGGCGCCCGCGCGCACCAGCATGCCGACCCGCGTGCGCGAGATCAGCAGCCACAACCCCAGCGCGACGAGCGCGCCGGCGCCAATGAAGGCCAGCCGCATGATGGGATAGTTCAGGCCGGGCAGGAGCGCGATGGACCCGGACAAGAAGGGAGGGATGTCCATGAACGGCGGGCTGCGGCCAAACAGCACGGTGACCAGTTCATTGGTGAAGAGCGTCAGCCCCAGCGTGGCCAGCACCTGATCCAGGTGATCGCGCCGGTACAGATGACGGATGACCAGCAGCTCGATCACCAGGCCGTACAGCGCCGCGCCCGCCAGCGCGGCCAGCAGGGAAGCTGCGAACGACCCGGTGGACGCCGCCGCGCTGGCGGCGCAGAACGCGCCCACCATGTAGAAAGAGCCGTGCGTCAGGTTGATGACGTTCATGATGCCGAACACCAGCGTCAATCCCGCCGACAACAGAAACAGCAAGGCGCTGTATTGCAGGCCGTTCAGGACCTGCTCCAGGAACATCAGCATTGCGACTCCTTCTTGGGAGCGTCTGTGTAGTGAGGCTGCGCGGCGCCGGCGAGCCCGGCGCCGCGCAGCCTGTGCCGCGTCATTGCATCTTGCAGTCGGCCGCGTGCACGTCGGTGTGGTCGCGCGCCAGCACCTTCAGGTTTTTATAGACGAGCTTGCCGTCGGGACCCGCTTCGATGTGCAGCAGATACCAGTCCTGGATGGGGTGCTGGTTCGAGCCGAACTTGAACTTGCCCCGCACGCTGGGAAAGTCGGCGCGACGCAGGGCGTTGCGAAAGTCGTCGGGCTTGCCGGTGATGTCGCCATTCACGGCTTTCAATGCGGAGCCGATCAGGTTGGCGGTGTCGTAGGCCTGGGCCGCGTACGCGGTGGGCGGGCGGTTGTAGGCCTTGGTGAAAGCGTCGACGAAGTGCTTGCTCTGCGGATTGTCCAGGTCGGCGCTCCACAGCGAGCTCAGGTAAAAGCCCTTGCCGGCGGTGCCGGTGGCTGCCAGCATGCGGTCATCCATCGAGTAGATGGGCGTGATCATCTTGATCTTGTCGGCCAACCCGGAATTGGCGAATTGCTTGGTCAGGTTGATGCCCGCGCCGCCCGGATGAAACTGAAAGATGGCATCGGGGTTGAGCGAGCGGATGCGCGCCAGTTCCACCGAGAAGTCGGCCTGTTCGAGCTTGGTGTAGATCTCGTCGGCGATCTCGCCTTTGTGGGTGCGCTTGAATCCGGCAATGGCGTCGCGCCCGGCCTGGTAGTTCGGGGCCATGATGACGACGCGCTTGGCGCCCAGTTCGTTGGCGGCCATGCCGGCGGTGTCGGCGTACGAGTCGTTCTGGAACGCCACGGCGAAGTAGTTGGGATTGCAGGCCTTGCCGGCGTAGTTGGAGGGGCCGGCGTTCAGGCTGACGTAGAAGGCGCCCGCGTTCAGCACGGTGGGGCCAACGGCGGCCATCACGTTCGAGAAGTTGATGCCGGTGAAAAGGCGCACGCCGCCCTGCACCATCTTGTCGGCGATCTGCTTGGCGTTGGCGGGCTTGAGCGCGTCATCTTCCACGCGCACGTTGACCGGCACGCCGCCCAGCTTGCCGCCGCCTTCCTTGACGGCCAGCATGAAGGCGTCGCGCTCGTCCTCGCCGATGTAGCCGGCAGGCGTGGACAGGGTGCCGATGAAACCGATGTCCACCGGTTTGGGCTGCGCGCTGGCCGCGTACGAGGCCAATGACAGCATGACGGCGGCGGCGCCGCGGATGGTGCTTTTGTGCATCGTTGTCTCCTCTGGTGCTTTTCTTGCACTCGTGCTTGTTGTGCTGCGCTGTGTTGATACCGCTTGCCCTGCTGTTTCCTGTCCTGCTGTTTGGCTATCGGTTGTTATTGCGGCGGCTTGGCCGCCAGGCAGTTCTCCACTTTCCACCCGTACAGCCACTGCAACGCGTCGTAGAACTGGGACTGGCTGCGCCCCGTCCACAGCATGTTGCGCACGGTGCGCTCCACGCCGCGCGCGTGGTAGAGCCTGCCCATCTCTCGCGTTGACCACACCACGCGCGCGCTGCGCGGAATGCGCACCGATTCGTACAGCCGGAAGGCGGCCGGCAGGTCGTGATCGCACTGCCGGATCGCCTCGCCCAGCGTCACGGCGTCTTCCAGCGCCATGCAGGCGCCCTGGGCCATGTATTGCGTCATGGGGTGGGCGGCGTCGCCCAGGATCGTGACGCGTCCCTGGCCCCACTGCTCCACGGGTTCGCGATCGGCGGTGGCCCAGCGTTTCCACGAGGTCGGCCGGTCCAGCATCTGGTGCGGTGTCGGATGGATGCCCTGGAAGTAGGACAGCACCTCGTCCTTGCTGCCTTCGCGCACGCCCCATTCCTCTTTCTCGCGGCTATGGAAGGTGACGACCAGGTTGTATTGCTGGCCGCCGCGCAAGGGGTAGTGCACCAGATGGCAGTGTGGACCGGCCCACAGCACGGGCGCGTTGATGCGCAGCTCTCGCGGCATGTTGTCCTGTTCGACCACGGCGCGATAGACGACGTGGCCCGTTACGCGCGCCGGGTCACCCACCATGCGCTCGCGGATCACGGACTTCACGCCGTCCGCGCCCACCACGGCGTCGGCGCGGTAGCGGTTGCCCTGCGTGTCCACCACCTCCACGCCGTGTTCGTCCTGCGACATGCTGGCGATCTGCGTGGACGTGCGGAACTGGATCAGCGGGTCCTGCTGCACGGCCTCCAGGATCGACAGATGAATGTCGGCACGATGGATGACCGCGTAAGGGCCGCCAAACCGCGCGCGGAACGCCTCGCCGGTGTCGATGCGCACGACCTCCTTGGCGTCCACGGCATCCATCATGATGATGTGATCGGTGAAGACGGCTCGCTCGCGCGCCTTGCGGCCCACGCCCAGGGCGTCGAGCGCCGCGAACGCGTTGGGCCCGAGCTGGATGCCGGCGCCGATCTCGCCGATATGCGCTGCCTGCTCCAGCAGTTGAACCGCGATGCCTTGCCGCGTCAGCGCCAGCGCGGCGGCCAGGCCGCCGATGCCGCCGCCCACGACGATCACGGTTTGCGTTTTGGCCTTTGCAGCCTGGTTTTGCGTCATGTCGGAATCCCCCGGGATCAGTCCTGGCCGCCCAGGAAGGCGCCCTGCTTTTTCAATTGCGCCTGCAGCGCGGGGATGGATACGTCGCCGGGTGCAATGCCCTCGCGCAACGCCATCGCGGATGCCGTGCCCGCCGCCTCGCCCATGACAAAGCAGCTGCCGCTCACGCGGGCGGCAGATTGGCCTTCGTGCGTCATGGAGGCGCAGCGGCCCGCCACCAGCACATTGTCGGCCACGCCCGGGCCGCGCCGGGGCACCATCATGCGAAAGGGCAGCTGGTTGTAGCCGCGCGATTCCGGAATCGGCGGCCAGACCCATTTGACGTCGCCGGCGGTGTGCATCTCCAGCGGCCAGCCATTGACGCCGATGCTGTCGGGAAAGTCGGCGCAACCCAGCACGTCGTCCTTGCTGAGCACCGCCTCGCCGACGATGCGGCGGGTCTCGCGAATGCCAAGCTGCGGCGCGATGTCCAGCACATAGGCCTGTTCGAAGCCCGGCACCTTGCCGCGCAGGAAAGCCAGGTAGTTCATGATCTGCCGGCGGCCTTCCAGTTCGCCTGCCGACAGCGAATCCGCGTTGGTGCCGTCCGCGGCGCTGCCGTCGGCGTTGGCCAGCTGCGTGACGTTCACGCGCCATTCGTAATCGTGCTTTTGCGGGCGCACGATGGCGCCCTTGCGGGGAAAGGTGAATTCGCCGCTGGCTGTGGCCTCGTCCATCAGCGCCGGAATGGTCTTCCAGGCTTCCTGCGCCCGCGCGCCGTCGACATTGCCCACCTTGAACATCAGCGTGGGATACAGCATGTGGCCGAGCGCATCGCCCTTTTCAAACGGCAGGCCGCCCCATTGCGCGATATCGGCATCGCCCGAGCAGTCGATGAAGATCTTTGCGCGCACGGCGCAGCGGCCGGACTTGGTTTCCAGGAACAGGGCGTCCACGCGGCCCTGGTCGTCACGCGCGACACCGGTGGCCAGCGCGTGAAACAACACCTGCGCACCGCTGGCCTGCACCAGGCCGTCGGCAGCGCATTTGAACGCCGAAATGTCGTAGGCCTGCGCGTGGATCTTGCCCAGGATCAGATGCGGGTCGTTCAGCCCGTCCATCGCGCGCATGCGGTCGAGCAGGTCGTCGGTCATGCCGTGCACCACCTGCCGGATGTCGCCATGGATGTTGGCGTGCAGGCCGCAGAAGTTGGACACGCCGGCAGCGGTGCCCATGCCGCCCAGAAATCCATAGCGCTCCACCAGCAGCACACTGGCGCCATTGCGCGCGGCGCTGGCGGCCGCCAGCACGCCGGCCGGGCCGCCGCCCAGGACGACGACCTCGTACTCGCCATAAAGCGGCACCTGGCGGGCGGGTTCGGTGATGACCATCTGACTCTCCTTGCTTGTTGCTGTCGGCGCGCGGCCGGGCCGCGCGACGTCCTTACTGGCCCTTGATGCCCAGCTTCTTGATCAACGGCTCCCAGCGCTTCAACTCGTCGTCCATGTAGCTGCGAAACTGCGCGGGCGTATCGCCGACGGGGTCCATGAACTGCGCCTGCAGCCGCTTGGCGACCTCGGGGTCGTGAATGGCCTGGATCAGCGCGTCGGACAGCTTCTTCTGCACGTCCGCCGGCGTCTTGGACGACACCACGAAGCCGATCCACGCGGAACCTTCGATCCCTTGCACGCCGACTTCGGCCAGCGTCGGGATGTCGGGCAGCAGGGCGGAGCGCTTGGACGAGGTCACCGCCAGTGCCTTGAGCCGGCCGTCCTTGACCATGGGCATCACGGCTATGGGCGGCAGCGCGGCAAACTGCGTGTCGCCCGACAGCAGCGAGGTCAGCGCCGCCGGCGACGACGGGTAGGGCACATGCGTGGCGCGCGCGCCGATCTGCTGCAACAGCAACTCCACAGCCAGATGCGAGACCGTGCCCGCGCCCGGCGACGGGAAGTTGTACTTGTCCGGATTCTTCTTCAATGCCTCCAGCAGCTGGCCGATGTTGTCGATGCCGGCCGCGGACGGCACCACCAGCACATTGGGCTGGTGCACCGCCAACGTCAGCGGCGACAGGTCCTTGGCGGGCGCGTAGGGCAGCTTGTCGAACAGCAGCGTGTTGTTCACCAGCGGACCGGTGATCGACACGCCGAACGTGTAGCCGTCTGGCTTGGCATTGGCGATGGCGAACGTGCCGATGTTGCCGCTGGCGCCGGGCTTGTTCTCGACGACGATGGTCTGGCCCAGGATCGCGCTGGCCTTCTCGCTGACGATGCGCGCGACCTGGTCGGGGCTGGAGCCCGGGCCGAACGGCACCACGGCCTTGAGCGGCTGCGTGGGCCACGCGTCGGCGGCGGTGGCGGCCAACGGCGCCAGCAAGGCCAGGCCAAACGCCGCGGCACGGGTCGTAAAACGGCGTGCAAAACGGCGTGCAAGGCAGCGGCCCGGTTGCGAGGTCGAAGAATCAAGCATGCGTGTCTCCCACGTTCTTCATGGTGTCGAAATAGGTCTGTTCATTGGCGATGAAGGCGGCCACCATCGCGCGGTAGGTGGCGTCCACCACCTGCTCCAGATTCGTGAATCCCTGGTTGTGGCGCTGGGCCAGCGCCCGGGCCTTCTCGAAGACCTGCGCCTGGCGCGCGGGCGCGCTCACCTGAAAGGCGTCGCGCTTGAAGCGCGCGGCGTCCTTCACGTACATCGCCCGCTCGGCAATCAGCCGCACGATCTCGTCGTCCAGCCGGTCGATATTGGCGCGCACGTCCGCCAGGGTGGCGCACAGCGGGCGGTAGGCCGGGTCGGTGTACTCGCGCAGCGGGGCGCCTTGCGTGTCGGGTTCTTGCTTGCTCACTTGGTGTAGTCCGGTTGTTGCGCGGGCGCGGCCTCTTGGAAGGCCGGTTGCGCGTTGCAGTGTTCGACGACGCGCAGAATGCGCGGGTAGGGCGACAGATCGCAGCCCATGCGCTGCGCGTTGGCCACCTGCGGCACCAGGCAGCAGTCCGCCAGCGTGGGCGCATCGCCAAAGCAGTACGCGCCGTGTCCATGACGCGCCAGCAGCGCTTCCACCGCCGTCAGGCCTTCGCGGATCCAGTGGTGGTACCAGGCGTTCTTCTGCGCTTCGCTGGCGCCCAGCACTTCCTGCAGGTAGCGCAGGATGCGCATGTTGTTGACCGGGTGGATGTCGCACGAGATGGCGTGCGACAGCTCCAGCACGCGGGCGCGCGCCTGCGTGTCGGCGGGAATCAGGCGCGGCTCGGGATGCGTGGCGTCCAGGTAGTCGATGATGGCAAGCGACTGCGACAGCGCAACGTCGCCGTCGATCAGCAGCGGCACGCCGGCCGACGGGTTGCGCGCCACGTAGTCCGGCGCCCGCTGCTCCTGCTTGCGCAGGTTTACGGGCAGGTATTCATAGGACAGGCCCTTGAGCGCGAGCGCGATGCGCACGCGGTAGGACGTGGAGCTGTTGAAGAAGTTGTGCAGTTGCATGCGGGTCTCCCGGCCTCAAGCCATCTGCACGCTGAGCGTGCCCAGTCCGTCCACGCCGCCGACCATTCTGTCGCCGCGCACCACGGGGCCGACGCCTTCGGGCGTTCCGGTGTAGATCAGGTCGCCGGCCTCCAGGCGGAAGTACTTCGAGAGATACGCAATGGTTTCCGCGATGGACCAGATCAGCTTGCCGATGTCGCTGCGCTGGCGGTCGGCGCCGTTGACCTGCAGCCAGATGCCGGCCTGCTCGATGCCGCTGACCGATTGGGCCGGATGCAGCGGGCCGATCGGCGCGCTCTGGTCGAACGCCTTGCCCAGTTCCCACGGGCGGCCGGCTTCGCGCATCTTCATCTGCAGATCGCGGCGCGTCATATCCAGGCCGACGGCGTATCCCCACACGTGCTGCAGGGCCTCGTCGACGCTGATCTTGGCACCGCCCTTGCCGATGGCGGCGACCAATTCGACCTCGTAGTGCAGGTTGGCCGTTTCGGGCGGATAGGGCAGAGAGAGCGTGCTGCCTTGCGCGACCGGCACGACGGCGTCGGCCGGCTTGCAGAAGAAGAACGGCGGTTCGCGGTCGGGGTCAAAACCCATCTCGCGCGCGTGGGCGGCGTAATTGCGGCCCACGCAGTACACGCGGCGCACGGGGAAACTGTCCTGGCTGCCGGCGATGGGCACGGCAACGGGAGCGGCGGGAGCAAACACAAACGACATGGGTCACCCTTTGAAAGCGGAGGGAAATTTAAAAAGCGGCCGTGCGGCGGTGCCGCCGTCAGGCCATCAGGCCGTCAGTCGACGCGTTCTTCGCGCCACAGGCCCAGCGCGTCCTGCACCGGCCGATCGGAATAGCTGAAGAGTGTCGCGTCTTCCAGCGCGGCAAGCTGCACCGGCATCCAGGAGGGCGCGACGAACACATCGCGCGGCCCAAAATGAAACTCCTGGTCGCCGATGCGCGCCGTGCCTCGGCCCTCGACCACGCTGTACACCGTGGAGTCGGTCGTGCGCGTGGTCTTGCCCTGAAAGCCTGCCGGCAGGAACTGCATGAAGGTGGCCATCGTCGGCATGGGATAGCCGCCCGTGGCCGGATTCAGGTAGCGCAGCTTGACGCCGTCCCACGGGTCGAGCTCGCCGTGCCGGTAGAGCGCATCCAGCGCCTCGCGGCTGCGTTCGTAGGGGTAGTTGAAGATGGGCGAGGTGCCGCTGGAAACGTGATGCCGCACGGGCGCCATGTTGTGGCCAAAGCGCGCCATGCTGTCGCCTTCGGGCCGCGTGACCGGCTGCGTGGCGGACGGATAGTTCTCGGCAAAGCCGGCATCCAGGAAGCGCAGCAGCGGAATGTCCAGGCCGTCCAACCAGACCACCGGCTCGCCGCCTTCCACCGTTTCGGCGTTGCCGTGGTCGTGCCAGGTCCACGAGGGCGTAATGATGAAGTCGCCGGGGTGCATCGTGGTGCGCTCGCCGTTGACGGCGGTGTACGCGCCGCGGCCCTCGACGATGAAGCGCAGGGCCGATTGCGTGTGGCGGTGGCTGGGCGCGATTTCGCCGGGCAGGATGAGCTGCAGTCCCGCGTACAGGCTTTGCGTGATGCTGGCCTGGCCGGGCAGGCCCGGGTTTTCCAGGATCAGCACGCGGCGCACGGCTTCTTCCGCGGTGATCAGCGATCCGGACGCCATCACGTCGTCGCGCACGTCGTCGTACTTCCAGAGGGCGGGCACGCAGCGCGGTGCGGGTTGGCGCGGCACCAGGTTGTGCAGCGATTCCCACAGCGGGGCCATGTGTTTCTTGGCGATGCGCGCGTAATAACGGGCGCGGTCCGAAGCGGCGCTGTCCGCGCCGGCGCAATGACCGTCGTGCATGGTTGTCTCCTGTATGTCCGGCTGGTGCCGGCTTCTACGGGCGGCCGCCGCGTAAGTTCGCGGCTGGTCCTGATATGGAGACGATTATGCGAGCAGGAGCTATGTGGTTTGAAATGAAATTATCTTATTATCCATACCAATAACCATATACATACGAGACAAACCTCCCACCAAAAGGGCCTGCATGGACTGGACCCATCGCTTGCGGCTGCGCAATCTGAAGATGCTGCTCAGCCTGGCCCAGACCCGCAACATCAGCCACTCGGCCGCGATGCTCAACACGACGCAACCGGGCCTGTCGAAATGGCTGAAGGATCTGGAAGACGATATTGGCTTGTCGCTCTTCGAGCGTCACGCGCGCGGCCTGCGCCCGACGCCGCATGGCGACGTGCTGATCGCGCACGCGCAGCGCGTGGAGTCGCAACTGGATCGCGCCAGCGCGGACATGGCGGCCCTGCGCGAGGGCGGCGGCGGGCGCGTCGTGATCGGCGCATCCGGCGCGTCGGCCTCCGACACCGTGCCGCTGGCGGTGATGAAGCTGCTGGAACGCATGCCGCAGGCGCGCGTGAAACTGGTCGAGGGAACGACCGATCGTCTGCTGGCCCAACTGGCGCAAGGGGAACTGGATATCGTCGTGGGACGGTCGGCGCCGGAGCACCACGATCCCGCGATCCGCTTCGAGGCGCTGTACCTGGAACCCATCCATCTGGTGGCGCGGCCTCGCCATCCGCTCTTCGCAGTGGAGCAGCCAAGCTGGCAGGACCTGCTGTCCTACCGCTGGATCCTGTGGCCCAAAGGCACGCCCATCCGAAACGCGGTCGACGCCGCGTTGGCCGCGGCCGGACAGGCGCCGCCGCCCGACCATATCGAATCCAATTCCGTCACCGTCAACCTGACCCTCATCAACAACAGCGACATGATCGGCGTCGCGTCGCACCGCGCCGCGCTGCGCTTTTCGCAGATGCGGGCGATGCGCATCATTCCGGTGCGGCTGTCGGGGTTCGGGTCGGTCGCGATGTATTGGCGGGAGGATGCGTTCCGGCCCGTGGCGGTGGAAGAGGCAATGGCGGCGCTGCGAAGCACCGTAGCCGAACATGCCCCCGGCGTGACACGGCTATGACTCCCGAGCCCGCCTCCGGCCTGAACGCCCTGATTGATCAGTGCCGCAAGCTGGAAGCGGCATTGGAGGCGGGCAACGCCCCTTCCTCGTCCGCGGCGATGCACCGCTTCGTGGCCCACATGGACGAGGGCCGCACGCCGCCGGGCATGTGGTCGCCCTTGGTGCTGTCCGTGCTGGTGATGGCGGGTGGGCTGGGCGTCGGGATCGAATTGCTGAGCCTGCTGCTGCGATTTGCAGGCCCCGCGATGGCCGCGTTCGCGCTGGTCGCGGTGTGCGCGGGGACTGCGCTGGGCCTGTCGATCGGGATGGTCCTGATGATGGCGGGGCGGGTGCAGGGGGTGGTGCTGCTCAAGCGCCTGTCGATCGGTCTGATCGCCGTGGGCGCACTCGGCGGCATCGCCTGGACGCAGGGCGACGTCAGGGCGGTGGGGCCGGTGGTGGCGGTGCTCGGCGGGTTGGGGGCTTGGCTGGTGATGAATTCTGGCGGGTTTTATGTGTTTGTGGGGTATCGGGTGGCTTTGCGGTGTTTGGCGCGCCGGGCATAGCGATCACGTGCCGTCCGCGGGTACTTGAAGGGCACCTTGCAATTCGCGGCATGTCCTAGCGCCCCAGAGCTTCCGGCGGTGGCGGCGCACCTCGAACGTTGAAGGCGCGGCACACCGCGTACCAGCACAACGCGGAAAACATGTTGTAGGGGAAGAGCACGAGCCACATCGGCAGCAGCCAATTCTTTTTGCCTTGCATTTCGCCGGGTTCGCCTGAGCGCCAGGGCGCGTAGTGGCGCCAAGCTTCGGCGGGCGTCAGGCAAATCCGGTGGAGCGGGGCGTACCACCAATTGGGTTCGCCTGGCGCTGGCAACCTGTCGGGACCTTCTTCCATAAACTGCCGGATGTATTCCCACACCTGCGCGACGTATCGGGGGTCTGGGTCGTTGGAGTGGTTGCTGTCGACCCAGAGGACGATACGGTTCTTCTCTTGACCGGCCGTAGGCTTGGGGCCGAAGGCGAGGGCAAAGTTGGTGGTAAATCCAGCACCGCCAAATTCATTGCGCACGAATACGCCTCCCTCGGTCTGCGCCCAGTCGAACTGGATGAGGGTCTTGTTGCGTTGGTAATAAACTTTTTTGAGCCTGCGGTTGAAGTAGAAATTAGATAGGCGGGTAATGTAGAAAACTCGATACCAAGTCAGCAAGGCAAAAAAAGTGAACAGAACCACGCCGCCCGATACATACACTAGGACAAAGAGCTGCCTTTCCGATGAGTCTGTAGAAGCCGTTGGAATTTCGAAGTACATCCAAATCAAAAATAGCGATGCAAGTGCGTTAAAGGCCACATACAGCTTTCCCATGAAGACGGAATCCACTGCCCACGGATTGCGCAGCGAGAGGACCTCTTCGTCCATGTCCGCTAGTTGGTCGTTGATAACAGGAACTGATATTGATTTCTCGTGTTGCGAAAACAGCCAGGTGATTGCCATGAATCAGCTCATCAATTTAAAAGTGGTGAATACGACGGCGCTCTCATCAAGTCCTTGATTGGGCTGGTATTCAATTTTTAGTTCGACGCCGGACTTGCTCTTTGCTTGAATCTTGAAGTTAATTACCAGCTCGCCAGATGCGAGATGAAAGGCTGTTTTGGCAGCATTGACATCGCTCTCCTGACCAGCGTCCGGAGCGGACAGTTTGTACTTCCAGTCACTTTGTCCAGTGATATAGCCTCGAAGCAATACGGTGAATTCGGCGACGCTAGGTTCTGTCGGTACGCTATCGGTTGTAATCTGCCCCCAGTTCGGTATCGACCAAGCGGTGTTTTCATGCCAACGACTGTCTACGTTGGTGATTCCCAGCGACTTTGCCTGATGATCGTCAAGTAATACGGGTGCGAAATTGGCGGAATACCAAGCCTTGATCTCATCTCGTACCTCGGGATAAGGCGGTAGCCGATCGTTTGGATCTAGATTGATTCCCTTCCTTTTTTCCCCGTCGTTTTGCCTGGTGCCGAACACGCCTCGCACGGCCCATAATTCAAAAGGTTGATGGACGCGATCCTTTGCGTGGGCATGCAGTTCAAGGCCTATCGCAAGAACGCCGGCGCCAAGTAGCGCGAATGCTGCGGCAGCCCAGCCGGCGAAAGGGATGACAGCGGTTGCTCCGGCGATAGCGAGGGTTCCTTCCAAGAGCGCGACTCCTCCGAGGGTTGATGCAATCCCCCCTGCGAATGTGAGGCTGGCTGCTGCCATGTCTCCTTGTTTCGCTTGGCGAATGGCCTTCAGAGCGTCGGCCGAAAATCCGAGAAAGATGGCCGGATAACCCACCAACCGAGTAAACAAATTGCTGCTGATAAACCGAATGTGCCCATTCCCAAAAGTCATTCCCGGAACAGTCGCACTGACTCGCAACATAATGATCTTGTGAGAAGCCCGCGCGCTGACCAGCACAGCCGCTGCGGCGCCCGCCAGTCCGAAAAGCGCGGACGCGAAGCCAGCCGCGTATTCGAAAGACGGATCGCTCCGCAAGTTGGCGTAGGCGGTCCGAAGGCTCACGATGTTGAACCAGAGCATGCCTACGTTTAACGCTCCTCCGCCCGTCGTGTTGAGCAGCGATGCAATATTCGGCTTCACACGCCGCGTCAGGGTTTCCTCGATGGTCACTGTGCGGCTGCCGTGGACGCGTACCTTCTTTATCTCTTCGACCTTCGCCATGCCAGAATTGATGAGGTTGTCGACTTCTCTGCTGAAGGCATCCGGGCGTACAGCCTCGTCGGTGATTCGGTAGCGAGCGCTCAACAAGCCCATGGCCTTGCTTGCGTTGGCCTCATCGGCGGCGGCAAGTACCTGCTGCCGCAGGGTGCGGCTGGCATCCCAGCGAGTCTTTCCGCGCATGCGTTTGAGCACCACGGTGGTCACAGTGTGCGCTGTCAGGTCCGTGACGCCGGCTGTGGCGGGAAAGCGCCCCGCCAGATCCTCAATGATGTAATCCGCGGCACCCAGCAAAGACCCCACCGCATCGGCCTTTTCCTTGAAGGGATTGAATGGCGCCAACGCCGTGTAGATCGGGCTGTCATCCTCGTCGAGCCAAGCATTCAACCGCGTGAAGCGAGGGTCGTCGTCCTCGGTGCCGGGCAACGATTGGCTCATGGGATGAATCAGCATCGACAGGGACACTTCCAGCCCTATCGCTGATACTCGGTTGTTGCGATCGTAAGCGGTTAGGGGCGCCGCTAGGCTGTTCGGATCGTTCCCGCATGCGGTTTCGGCAGTGGCAAGCCACTGATCGTGATCTTCGCTCGCCTTGGCCACGATGGCGTGGAGACGTCGCAATCGGCTCTCAACCTCGTCGCGCTCGGCCAGGAATTGGTGATACTTGGCCTTGTCGATACGCTCTCCTAAACGACCGCCTGCGGGCGAAACGTGCTCGTTCGTAAGCACCTCGAAGACCATCTCGGAGGACGTGAAGCGACGGTGGTGACCAACCTGCTTTTGCTGATATTCATAGCGCAACTTGGCCAAATGTTCTGGCGCAAGCTTGTCGCGCGGGTACATGTTTCGCAAGGTCTTTTCAAGGAGTAACGCCACCAAATTGCGGTGATGGTAGCTTTGGCTCTTAGCGCTCAAGACCTCCACGTCCTGCCGGAATGCCCTCGGGAAATCCTTCGCGCCGAGCTCGGCGTTGTCCGTGCCGGAGGCCGAATGAATCTGTTCGGAGGGCATCAGGTCGCGTGTCTGATGCTGATACGCGGCGACGGACAGGCCGAGATCATGGCACAGTCCCTCCGCGTCATTGAGAACCACGACCGCCGGCACTCGCGCTTGCGTAAACCGATAGTGATTTCGTTGAGCTAGAAACGTGCCAACGGGCAGATCATCCTTGCTTGCATGGCTGCTCCAATCCAGCGGCAGACGCTCCTGGCGCGGCTTGAAGTCCTCGACCCACTGTGTCAATGCAACCGCCGGCAGCACGTGGGGCTGGCCAGAAGGCGATTTGACACCCGAGGTCAGTTCGGCCATGTCCAGGGGCCGCATATGAAGCCGCCGCACCGTGGCATCTGCGGAGATCCTGGCCGTCATGTCGTTGGTCCAGAGGTGCGGGCTATAGCCGACCCACACCTCCTTGGCAGTCTCGGGACTGGTGTCTGCCCACACCCACCCCATGCGTGCGCCCGCTTTGTACCTGTCCTTCCTGTCGTAGTTCTCCAGCCCGGTGTATGTCAATTCCTGATAATGACCTTCACCGTCGTACTCATGAATGACGAGCTTCTCGCCCTTTGGGCCTTTCATGAAGACATAGACATAGCCCGGACGAATGGCACGCAAGGTATACGAAGACAACTGCAGAAACGGAAAGCCCATTTCCAGGCTGAAGCCGGACTTGGCGTACCGATACTGGGCGGAGCCGTCCGAATTCGGAACAATCGCATATCGGATGGGAAGAATGGGAATGCGTGGGCAGCACGCCGGTGCGGACTTTGCGCCGCCTGCTGTGGTCTTAGTCATCAGCGGATTCCTGTGCGCGAACGAGCGCGTCCAGTTGACGCAGACGAGCCTGAGGCGACTCGGTCAAGTCATTGAGAATTTCGCGTACCTCATCTCTGGAGCAGCCACGGATGATGGGCGAACAGGTTTATGTATTGAGCCGTGACGGTTTCTTCGTGAAAATTCAGACGGTCGGCCAATTGAAGGAGTTGCTCTATCCAGTCGCGAATCTCTTCGAAGCTGCGACCGGTGTGATCGGGAATCGAATGCACCTCGTAGATGCGACTGTGCATGAAGTGCTCACGGATGTTTGCGTCGAAGCGTTCGAGCTCGTGAGGGCGCAGCATCAGTACACTCGTCTTGCCGTCAACATTTCCGGAAACGTCGCGATCCACGCGGCGCCAGTCGTGAACTGGACCCCAGCTAGCGCGCCAGAGCAAAGCGCTGATCGGACCAAGCCACGCATCGCGGTGGTCCTCGTCCAACGCCTCGAGCCAGGCGGCGAGGTGATGTGGTTGAACGTTCAAGGTGGCTTCGCCCTCACAAGACAGATCAAGCTGCACTAGACCTCTGAGGTGTGCCGCCATATCACCGAGATCGGCCGCCGCACCGATGAACATTGCGCCACCTGCGGGCGCCCAGTGCGTGAGAGCCTCTTGCATCAGCCCAGGCTGGCTCGTCGCGTCAACTAGCAGCGGGCCGCGGTCAAATTGCTCATCCAGTGGCGTGCCTTGCCAGACCCAAGCATGCCAGGGTAAGGGATCGAATTCTTTCACCATGTCCAACACGCCAGGCGCATAGGCGGGGCGGTATTCGCCCTCTTGCGGCACAGGGCGGTAGGCCCAGTTTTGTAGTGGCACGGTCATCAGCAACAGATAGCGGAACGGCGTGCGAGGAAGCGCATCCTGGGTGATGTCCTTACCCATGGATGTGATCCAAGGCGGAGCTTTGGGAAGTGTCATCGAGCGAGCCCTCCAAGACAGCGGCAGTCGGATAACGGGCAGGTACCGTCCGGACGGCGCCCGCACAGGCGGTCGATGGGTTTGCCCGTGGCCGGGTCACTCCGGATCGCAAATGGGTTGCCAGCCCCACCGCCCTTCTGGCTCATCGGCCCCTTGATCAAAATGGCGGTCCCCTCAAGCGTGATCCCCGACCCATCAATACGAATCGTCCCCCCAGGCCCTTTCAAAATCACGCTCTCCGCCGCCTGAAGCTCATACACCTTCGTGCGCTGCCGAATCGCCTGACCCGCCTGAAGCTCCGCGTGCCCCTCCACGCTCTGCTCCTGGTGCCCGCCAATACTCACCCAATGATTCGCCACAGTCTTGTCGCGGCGGTTGTTGCCCACTTCCTCGGTGCGGTCCTTGCCGGTGTAGATCGTGTGATTACGCCCCACCGTCAGAAAGTCGTCCCGCCCAATGTCGTGCCGCCGGTCCTGGCCGATGTTCACCTGTTCGTCATTGCCCACGGTCTCCCTGCGGTCGTGGCCAATGGTGATGGTTTCGTCGTTCTCGACCTGCTCGCTGCGGTCGTGACCCACGAACGTCGACTCGTCGTGGTTGACGTGGATGTTCTGGTCCTTCTGCGCGTGGACGTAGATTTCTTCCTGATCCTTCTCGTCCTCAAAGCGCAGTTCGTTGTACCCCTCGCCTTTGTGGGTCTTGGTCTTGATGGTCATCCGCGTCTTGTGGCGCGGCAGGTCGTAAGGCGGCAATTGCAGGCGGTTGTAGACTCGGCCGGTGATCACGGGTTGGTCGGGATCGCCGTCGAAGTACGAGACGATGACCTCTTGTCCGATGCGGGGAATGGCCATGTGGCCCCACGTGGCGCCAGCGATGTTCTGGGATACGCGTATCCAGCAGGAGCTGTGTTCGTCCTCCTTGCCGAGACGGTCCCAGGCGAACTGGACCTTCACGCGGCCGTATTCGTCGGTGTAGATCTCTTCATTGGGTGGGCCGACCACCACGGCGTTCTGTGGTCCCTCGATGCGCGGCCGGGGCAGCGGTTGTGCACGCCACTCGGCGTCGTCCGGAACTAGCTCGGCCTCGTAGCGATAATGCGTGCCGTGCGAGGCATCGGCGCTTTCCTCGGCTTGGCTTGTGTGTTGGATGCCGCGGTGGACAATGCGGACGGGGCGCCAGCCGCGGTTGAGATCTTCGCGAGGATGCCCGGCCAGGGTGAACGAAATACCCGGCTGCAGGCGCGGGTCATCGCCTTCAACAAAAGCGACCCGCGCATCGCGTCGGTGTCCGCGCAGCCGATTCTCGGCGAAGGGCTTGCCGGCCTCGTCGAACTTGGCGCGGGCCGGGTAGTCGTAGCGCTCGTAGCGGCGTCCCTGGTGGTCAAGATCCCGCCCATCTCGACTGTGCTGGTGGGTATAGCGCGGATGGTGAAAGGTGTAGTCGCGCTGGGTCTGGCGCGCGGTGCGCACGTTCTCGGTGTAGGCGAAGCGACGCAGCGCAGGCTGCGGCTGGTCGCCGCCGGGTGTCGGGTTGTACTGCACCGGCGCGTCGCCGACGCGGCCGTGGATGAAGAGGCGATCGCTGTGGACAAGTTGATGTCCTTCGGCGCCATGACGGAAGGAATAGAAGAAACCTTCCTCGCGCATGATGCGTTCGACAAAGTGGTAATCCGTGTCACCGGCCTGCACGCAGTATTCGCGAGCCTGGTGCTCGGCAGTGCTGCGCTGCTCGTAGTCCTGATTCAGGCCATGCGCCTTGAACACCGCCTCGGCGATCTGTGGAACGGTCAGCGCCTGGAAGATTCGCCAATCGGAACTGAGCTTCAGGCGCGCCAAGCGTGGCTCGACGATCGCCGAATACCGCGTGCGGCGAAAGCCGGTTTCGCCCTGGACGAATGAAGATACCGCGCCGTGCACGTGGCGAACCGGATTCTGTCCCTGCCAGATCGTGAGCAGCGCGGCTCGGTCCAGAACACTGCCAAAGTCGACGGCCGCATTGGCGCTGGCCAGTTCGATTTGCAGCACGTAAGTTTCGGAGAGGCCTTCCTGCAAGATGAACTCGACGACGTCGAAAGACGCGTCGCCGACGGTGAAGGTGAAGTGCAGATCGGATTGCGTGGGCATGATGTCTTATCTCCAGTTCAAAACTAGCCGCTTCACTGTTTGAGAATGCTCTCGAGCGAATCCAGCACCATCTGCGTGGCGGCGCCCAGTTTCAGGGAGAAGTACAGAAACGCTGCGGCCACCACAACCGCGGCTAGCGCCCAAGGCGTCCAAAGCGGCCACTGCCGGTCCAGCCTGTGACGGAGCGTGGAGATGTTCGCAGGAGCGTCGACCAAACGTTCGGGCACGTCTCCCCGCAGCTGGCGCAGTTGCTCATGCAGCCGGGTAATAAGGGCGTTCAGCGTGTCTTTGTTGTTGTGCTGTTGGCCATACTTGCCCTGATAGCCCAGACACAGGCAGAGGTACTTGAACTCGAGGGCGTCGCGGTACTTGACGGCGTCCATCTGCATTCGCGCCAGCACCGTGAAGAACTTCTCGCCACCCCAGGTTTCGTTGTGGTGATAGCTCAGGAGAGACCGTCCTTTCCATCGCGAACCCACACCCCATGGCGTCGCCATCACTGCTTCATCGATGAAGGCGCACAGGGCGTAGCGGAAGGACAGCTGCGTCGCCCCGTCGTATCCAAGCTGCCGAACCTCTTCCGAGAGCGCGGTGATATGGTCCCGGACGTTCTCATATAGCCGATTCACATCGTCTTCCGGCAGGTCCTTCATGCGGCGCACCCGCATCACCAGGCCGAACAGCGGCTGGGCGATGTCGACCAAGGGGTTGATGCTGTGGCCGCGCAACTGAAATTGCAGATCCTCGTCCGCATTGATGCGGTCCACCCCTTCGTAGAGCACCCGATCCGCGTCACGGATACTGGGTTCCCGAGGGGTACGCATGAAGTCGTCCGGCACCTTGGGCAGAACGGAAGGAGAGGGACTGGTCTCAATGCGGTCGTTGCCGACCATCACGTTATGGCTCATCTCATTGACTCCGAATGGCCCAGAACTGCAGCTCCAGCTCGGGGAAGTCCCCGGTGATGTGGAAGCCGAATCCGGTTGTCCCCTGCGGCATCAGGCGCTGCCAATGGGGATGCGACCGGTCCAGCTGAAAATAGGTGAAACCGGCGTGGAAAGGCAGATGGCGCGGCGCAACCGGCAGTGTCATCAATGGAATTCCCGGCAACTGCAATCGGATCAGTTCCTGCAGCAACTGATGCGAGGCCATCTTCGCCTGGCGCACAAACTGTTGCCGCATTTGCTCCAAGGGCATTCGCGCGCGAACGGCGAGGATGAACTCGGCGCTTTGCAGCAGGCTGGGATCGTGGACTTGCGCCGTGAATACACCATGGCCTTGCTTGTCCAGCGGCAGCGACACGGCGCGCGGCTGCAGCACCGTGCTCAGCACGCGGCGCAGCGTCTCCTTCAGCATGCGGAAAGAGGTCTGTGGCGTGTCGTGCTGATAGGCGGGGTAGTCCTGCGGTAAACGTCCCTCGTCGGTAAAGGTGGTCAGTTCGCCGCAGGCTTGGCCGCACGCCAGATAGGCATCGACCGGTCGCACATCGGCGTCGCGCGCCAGGTGCCGGAACAGATGCTGCCATCGGTTGAGCGCTTGCAGCAGGTTGAAGTCTGTAATGTCTGCGACGCCGGACTGGCCGGGCGACCCGATCCGCTGCGCGATGCTTTTCGCGCGCTCGTGCATCAGCGCGGCAATCTCTTCCATGAAGTGCGCCAGCGGGCGGATGGCCTGCAGGTACATGCCCGTGATGTGAAAGTCGCTGTCCAGCAGCAGGCTTCCGTCGGGCCGCCTGTCCAGGATCCGGCTCAATGCCAAGCCCGTGAAGGCGCTTCGATCGTCTCGTTCCAATGCCAGTTGCAGATTGGGCACGGCCAAGGCGATGGGCGTGTGATTGCCTTGATGGCTGTGCGTGTCGCGGATGTCTTCGGTGTGATGAAGGTAGCGGGCGTTGCCCAGGGTGTCCGGCCAACGAACCTCGGATGTCCCGTCCGAGCGCAGCGGCAGCGTCAGGTATACCGTCTGATTGGCGGCAGTTGCATCAGGAATCGACAGGGGCTCGGGCGGCGGCTGGTCGTGGGGGATGTTGAAGGCGGTACCGTCCGGCATGATGCCGCGTGCACGCACGATGGAGATCTTGCCGAACGACAGAAACTCCTGATTCAACTCCAGCTCCGAGAAGCCATAACAGTACCTGCTGCCCATGCGCACATTGACGTAGTGCTCGAGGTATCGGTCGGTCTGCTGGAAGTGCTGGGGTTTGACGAATTGCCCTTCGCCCCAAACGACGGGATTGCGGCTGGTCATTGTTGTTCTCTCGCTTGATTGCTGGCAAGTTGAGCGGTCTTGGCTGGCCGGTAGCTCTCGTCGGTGATGGCGACCCGAGTGTCTTGCAAGGTCACCAGCAAGGCATACTTGCGGCTGCGCGGCTCCACCCGGAACACGTCGTACCAACGCTGGGCGTCGGGCGCATGAAAGACCGCCACGACCGCGACGTAATGGGTGTCCTCGTCCAGGTCGCGATAGTTGATGAACTTGAATTGGCCGGGCGCGAGCAGGTAGTCGTCGGCTGTGATGTAGGTGCTTCCAAGCGCCTTTTTGGGGGCACTGCGGACCAGATCGGGATCGGCGTTTTCCAGCAGCGAATCGTCCTTGAGCTGGATCACGCGAAAGGAGACAGGCGTGGCATTGGCATGATCCTGGGCCGCCAGCGGCGCGGGCGCCAGGGGAACGCCATCGCGGTACTGGCCAAGCGCCACGTCCTCTCCACGGGGGCTGGCAGCATGGCCAGCCGCGGGGGCTGAATCTTGCTCGTCTTCACCTTGGCGCAGTTGCCACTGCACCGGAAAGGGAGCCTGGTTCGTCGCCACGCTGTCCGTCCACAGGCTTTCAGAAGAGGGGTTCATGACGATGGAGCGAGACTTGAAGACTTTGGTCAGCGCGGACCTGACGGCCTTACTCGTGCCGTCTTCTGACGGCGCCGCCGGCGATTCCGCTTGATGCAGGTGTTCAAGCAAGGCTTGCAGACGATGCACTAGGTCTTCGCGGGTTTCACCCTGCACATTGACCGAGAACGACCGTTCATTCACCGGCGCCGTCGTCGGATCCGAGTCCGGTTCGGCAACCGGATTGGGATTCACGTCCTTGGCGGCGTACAGGCTCAACGCCACCTGCGTTGGCTGATCCTCTGGCGGGCCCACCTGGATGTCTGGATCCATCAGGATCTGCCCCGTCTTGGTGAGGACGTTGCCCACGGTGCCGCATCCGGACAGCAAGGATGCGGCGCACAGAAGTGCAACGGCTGGCCTCATGGCTCTTCCTTGCGCAGCGACTGGTCGTAGGCTTGGTCGAAGACCTCCCAAAACAGTTTGTCGAAGCCTTGCTGGCGGCTGGATCTGAGTTCTTCGTAGTAATGCCGGTACATCTGCCAGGCCCCGTCACCAGGTAACGCTTCGTGCTGCTGGCCGGACCGGTAGCGGGCAAACCGGCGTTCAAGCTGGTCCGGCGAGAACGCTTGCAACAGCGCACTCAGACCGGCGGTGATGGCGTCTAGCATCGCGCGATGCTGTTCGGCTATCTGCTCGAGCGATTCCTCGACGGCGGCGGTGGGAGACAGGTGGACCATGCTGCGGTCCCGGGAAAAGAGAGCGCGCACGGTGTCTGGATAGGTCTGCGGGAGGCGCAGCGGATTGTCTTCGATGGGCTGCAGTGTGCGTTTGGCGAGTGCCAGCCGTGCGCCCTGAGGTGCGCGATTCAATGCGGCGAGGCCGCGAATGAGCGCGGCTAGCGTGGTCCCCGCCTCGAACAGCAGGATGTACGCATCGTGCGGGTCCACTGCGCCCACAGGCGCGCCTAGCCCTTCGACCAAGGGCGCCACAAGGCCCGCCGCATCGCCGCCGTGGTTGAACTGATTCTGGATCCATTGATCGGATGCTCGGGGGACTGCAGAAGAAGAGGGGTGTCCCGACATGGGGGGATCTCCGAAGGCATGCAAAGGGGAGCCGGAAACGGCTTCGAATCGGGTCGTGGACAGGTCGGCCTGCGCGGCCAACTGCGTCTGGCCGTAATGCCTGGAATCCAGCGAAGCGGCGTTGTCGGCTGACGCGGGGGCCGGACGGATGGCTTCTTGGAGCGCCAGCAAAGGGTCCAGCTGTCCTTGCGTCGAGGGCTCCGACAAGGCGTTGAACTCGCGCCAGCCACGTTCTGACGGCGGGTTTGGCGCCGGCGCTCCGTCGCCGTGGGGCAGGGCCCCGATATGTTCGTTCGATGTGCCAAGCAGCTCGGCGACCTCATGCTCGGCGAGATGCCGGGCTGGGTCGGGCAAGGCGTATGTCTCGTCATCCAGGTTGACGGTCAGGCGATAGGGCCCTACGTGCAGGATGTCTCCCCCGCGCAGTCGAACGCTGACAAGCGCGCCAAGCGGGTCCATTTGGTCGTTCACACGCGTCTGTCCGCAGCGATCGATGACGAAGTAGCCGCCATCTTCGTAGCGGACCTCGCAGTGGATGGACTGGACGCGGCCCGACCTGTCATGCAGGATCCAGTCCGCCCCGTGCGCGCCGATCGTGCCGCCTGCGATATCGAACAGGCACCGGGGCTGGCTGCCTTTCTGCAGGGCCTGAGGGTTGTCGACCACGAGAGCAAGGCGATGATGAGAGGATGTCGGGATCATGTGCGCAGGGAAACTCTGACGGGCGGCGGGAGGGTCGAGGCCGGCTGTTCAAGAAAACTGGTCCAACCCAGTTGCGTGCCGCCGGCAAGCCGAAGATTGAAGGGAAGCACTTCGTCTTGCCGTAGGCCAAGCTCGAGGTCGCAGGGAATCGGGTCGCGCAGCAGAAAAACGACGAGCTGGCGCAGGCGCTCGAAGTTTTCGCCGTGGGGCAGAAACTCGCGAAATCGCGCCTGGCTCAAGTGCGATATCACGATGACGAAGCTGCTGTGCCGCGTGCGTATGCTGTCGCCGATCTGGAAGCTGTGGCTAAGCTGACCGTTGTTCACGCCAAGCCTGATTCGATCGGAATCGTCGATGACGGCGTGCCGAAGCGCGAAGTCGCGAATCTGCACATCCTCCAGGTCGAAGCAATGCGCGATCAGCCCGGCCAGCATCGCGGGCGAGCGGCTGCGCAGAACCACCGCGCCAGCAAAGCTCAGCAGCCGGCTCCAGGCGATTGGCGTGTCGCCCCGGGTCGCGTCATGCTGCAGACCGATAAGCGCGAAGATTCGGCGAGAGAACTGGTCATCCGCGCCACGCCGGAAGCGGATGTGATAGCGATACTTGCGCCAGGCCTGGTGCAACAACGTCAACAGGCGATGGTTAAAGAAGTCCAGGAACGCGGGGCGGATGCCCACGCCTTGGCCGGCCTCGTAGGCTAGGCGGTCAAGGTAGTAGCTCGGCAGGGGAGAATCCGTGCCGTGCATCCCGAAGAACGTGGCTTGCACCCGGTACTGATGCGGAACCTGACTTTCAAGGCGTTCGGCCAGCGCGACGTCGGACGCCGGAAAACCCAGCCCCGCGTGATTGCTCAGGAGAATGCGCTGGTGATCCGCGTCGAAGGTGTCGGATGATTCCAGGTCGTCATCGTGCAGCCCATGCAGCCGCTCCAGCAGGCAGAAGAAGTCATGTCTCTTGGCCTCGGCCAACAATGAATCGCTCAGATCAGGGGCTGGGTTCCGCTGCGCATCGGCCATGCGTAGTGCTCCTGATTGGTCATGTTGATCGCTTCCAGTACGTGGAACGACGACAGGCTGGCGTACAGCGACAGGAAGTGGCTGAGCACTGTCCCGAAAAGATAAAGGTCGCCTTCGCAGGAAAATCCTTCCTGATCGAGCTTCAAGAGGGTGCGGGTGCCTCGGATGGGAAGACCCTTGTACATGCGGTCGATGGGCTCACTGACCACGGCCTTCAAGCCGTCCAGGCGCTTTTGCGTCGTTCGGGCACGCTGGATGTCGTGATGAGCCGAGAAGTCGTAGTTGCCAAGAATGGCTTTGAGGGGTTCGGCCGACAGCAGCGAAAGGTAGGTGGGTGAAAGGTTGGAGATCAGACTCCAATGCAGATCGCCAGCCAGTACGGGACGGTATGGCGGCGTGGGTGTCGTCAGGTTCTTGAAGCGAACGAATGCGGGGGTGTCGCGCGACCCTTCGCGGATATCGCCGACGCCCAACGCAAGCGGGTAATCGCGGTTGGTGCAGGTCAGCGAGAGCGACACCGTTTCCTCTCGGCCAATGTAGTGGCGGTCATCGCCCCGCACGAACGCAATGCGGTGGTCGATGCCCGAGTCGGAGGGTGACGGCGACAACCGCGTGCGGTAGTACAGTGTGGTCCGCCCGCGTTCGTGTTCGATCTGATGACGCAGCGACTCAAAAGGTTCGTAGGTACGTAGCCATTCTCCCGGCTGATCGCTGTCGCCGTTCTTCCATCCATCGACCTTGTCGATACTGAAGATCTCGAACGCATCAGGCCGGTGGCCGCCGGGTTGGAGCCGGTATTCGGCGGCCCTTCCGGTCAGGCGAATAGGCTCGGCGTCGTGTTCGAACAGGTTGACGGCCGGCGTGCAGTAAAGCGCGATGTCTGCCTTGCGTACCCGCACGTCCGCCGGCATGGGGCGCGTGAAGTGAAACTCAATGCGTATGTTTGTCGTGGGAAGGTCGGGCCACAGCCCAAGCAGGTGCGTCAGTGAAAAAAAGTAGAAGCGCCTAGGAAAGAGAAAGTACTCCTGGAGGATGCGGTATCCATCCATGGCGTTCTTGGGGTAGGGCAGCAGGGCAGAGTCGGGGGTGAATCCGGAAAATTCGATTTGGCCGACCGGAATGTGGCGAACCCGGCCAGCGGACTCCATGCGGATCTCGCCCAGGTACTTGGCCAGCCATAGATACAGTGTCTGTGCGGTGTAATCGCTGCCGCTCAGGTAGAACTCTAGTTGGTCACAGCCAAACGTACTGGGCGGGTTTTGGCTCAGGGTGGCGAGGTCAATGCGGACAATCGACTTTTCCAGTGAATGGCCATCATCGACCCCTGCGACCTCGAAGGGGAAGATCGACACGTCCTGACTCGTGCGGAACTGGCATTGCACGCCGTCCACGGCCCGCGACTGGATGCTGGTTCCACGCGGCACGGTCTGGCGGCCGGTGATGGAGTGGTCGGTGGGTTCGAACTGCATGATCGTGGCGCTGGGTAGGGGCCGCAGATAGTTGGGCCACAGCATTTGCAGCAGCGAGTGCGTCAGTTCGGGAAAGTCGTCTTCGATCTTCAGACGCAGTTTTGCCGTGAGGAAGGCAAAGCCCTCGAGCAGTCGCTCCACATCGGGGTCCGTGGCTTCCTCGCCCAGAAACGGGGCCAGCTGCGGGTTATTGCGTGCGAAGACGCGCCGCAAGCGGCGCAAGTAATCCAGTTCCTCTCGGAATTTTCCCTTCAGTGGCATCCGGTCAGCCTCCCTTGGCTACTTGCTAGGTCACCCTGACCTGTCGGCCTTGATGGTGAAAGAGCAGGCTTATCTCGACCTGCTCTTGCGCATTGTTCAGCGGCACCCGGCAGATCAGCCGAAAGCCCAGATTCAATGACGGATCGGACCCCGCCAATGGCCTGACGTCGATGACGTGAGCGCGCGGCTCGTAGGCGGCCACTGCTGCGTGGATGTCGAGGCAGACCTGTTGGCGCAGGTCCACGGCACCCGTCGCCGCGTCGTTCAGATCGCGCAGTCCCAAGCCAGGGCTGCTCTGCGAGCTGCCCTGGCGGGAATTGAGGATCCATTCCAGTTGGCGCTTGATGGCGCGGATGCGTTCGGCCGCCATTTCCTGGCGGGTGCGGTTGCGCCGTGGCGGAAGATCGGGATCAAGGCGTTCGAACAGGCTGCCGCGCCCAGGGGACCGAGGCATGGGTCAGCTCCCTGTCAATCCTTGTCCAAGCGGCCAACCAGCGACAGCTCGAAGCTGGCGCCCATGTACTTGAAGTGCGGACGCACCGAAAGCGCGACCTGGTACCAGCCAGGATTGCCGTCGACGTCCTGCACGACGACCCGAGCCGCCCGCAGCGGACGGCGGCTGCGGACGTCGCTCGTTGGGCTTTCCTGGTCCGCGACGTACTGGCGCAGCCAGTTGTTGAGCTCGCGCTCCAGGTCCTGGCGTTCCTTCCAGCTGCCGATCTGTTCGCGCTGCAGCACTTTGATGTAGTGCGCCAGGCGGTTGATGATGAACATGTATGGAAGTTGCGTTCCCAGCATGTAGTTGGTCTGCGCGGCCTGGCCTTCGGGTGTCTTCTGGAACACCTTGGGCTTTTGCACGGAGTTAGCCGAAAAGAATGCGGCGTTGTCGCTGTCTTTGCGCATGGTCAGCGGAATGAAACCTTCGCTTGAAAGTTCGAACTCCTTGCGATCCGAGACCAGGACTTCGGTGGGAATCTTGGCCTGCAATTGTCCCAACGATTCGTACAGGTGCACGGGCAGATCTTCTACTGCGCCACCGGATTGAGGACCGATGATGTTCGGGCACCAGCGGAACTTCGCGAAGCTGTCCGTCACGCGGCTACCCATCAGAAACGCCGTGTTGCCCCACAGGTAGTTGCGGTGGTCGCCGTCGATGGCTTCCTCATACGCAAAACTGCGCACTGGGTTTTCGAGCGGATCGTACGGCTGGCGCAGCAGGTACCGGGGCATGGTCAATCCCAGATAGCGCGAGTCTTCGGATTCACGCAAGCTACGCCACTTGGCGAAGCGCGGACCTTCAAAGATGTCCTTGACCTCTTTCAGGTTGGGCAGCTCTTCGAAGGATTCCAGATTGAGCATCTCGGGCCCGGCGGCGCCCAGGAAAGGCGCATGCGCCATGGCGCCTACGGAGGCGAGGTAGCCCAACAGCTTGATGTCCGGCGCGGAGGGGCCGAAGTTGTAGTTGCCGATCATGCATCCGACCGGCTGTCCGCCGAACTGGCCGTAGCCGGCCGTGTATACGTGCTTGTACAAACCGCTGCGGGTAATGTCGGCAGCGCTCTCGAAGTCTTCGAGCAGTTCGTCTTTCGTGACTGGCACGAACACAACTTGGATATTTTCTCGGAAGTCCGTGCGCTGGACGAAGTCGAAGAGGGCTCGCCAGATGGATTCGAGCTGTTGGAATTCGGGCTGATGCAGAATGGCATCCATCTGCTTGCTGAGCTTGCGATCAATGGCGGCAAGCATCTGGTCGACCAGATGCTTGTTGATCGGCTGTTCGCGAGACTCGGACTTGAGCATTTCGGACACGAAGGCTGCGACTCCGCGCTCGGCGACTGCATAACCTTCCTGGCTGGGCTCGATGCGGGTCTGGGCCATGATCTGGGCCAGCAATCCGCCAGGGGGCAGGCTGTCGGCGTGTTCCTGGAACTCGGCAGTTTTGGCTTTGGTCATCGGTGCGTCCTTGAGAACCTAACAGAGTGGGTTTGAGACGGAGCCCGGCATCACGCCTGAGGCGTCGCCAGGAGTTGGTCGAGTTCCTGCGCCAGTTTTCCGCGCGCGCTGTCGTCACCCAAAAGGGTCTGGATCTGCTTGCGGAACGCGGGGATGTTGCCCATGGGTCCCTTGAGCGCAACGAGGGCTTCGCGCAGTTCCAGCAGGCTCTTCAATTCGGGAACCTGGCGGGCGATGGCGTCGGGACTGAAGTCCTTGATGCTGTGGAATTGGAGGTTGACGCTGAGGGTGTCGTTGTCGCTGCCTTCTTCTAGCGTGGCCGGGACGTCCACTTTCAAATTCAGACCGGCTTCGGCCATGACTTCGTTGAAGGTGTCTTTATTGATTTGAATGGCGGGGCGGTCTTCCAGCGGCGTTTCGTCGCCGTGGCCCCTGAAGTCGCCGAGCACCATCACTTTCAGTGGCAGTTCTATTTCCTGCTGCTCATCGCCCGTCGCGGGGATGTAGCGGATGTTGATCCGCTCTTTCGGTGCAACTGAACCAACTTTCGACGCCATGGGTAACTCCTTTCAAATATTCGAGCCGTTTATTCGTCCGCTCCGGAAGGCATGGAAGTCCGCGTTGGTAGACGCCGGAATATCAGGTCTTCTGGCTGGGTGTCGCAAAACCAGGTGCCGCCAGCGACACACAGGATGAAGTCAAAAATGAGCTGTGCATTTTGCGGTGCGATCGGAAACGTTGGACATATAAAAAGTTCGAAAAATAAGAGGGATTAATCTGACTCTTATCAAAAATATGATTTGTGATAAGAAATAAAGGACGTTCGCCGAATATTCGAATTAGTCCGATTGATAGTTCCGACTGGCCGTGTTTTCTTAATGCGCTTGTCTTTTACAGACTTAGCGCGTGAACAATAAATGCAGGGTTCGGCATTCAAAGTGAATGCCCTGCATGGCAGCCATATTCCATGCGTCTGCATGCCCCGCAAAACCAAATGGTGAAAACTCCCATGGCCACGAGGAAATTCCGGCATGATCTCCATTGATCTGGCTGCTTTGCTTGACAGGTTGCACGCCGTCGGGCGGCACGCACTTGAGGAAGCCGGCAGTCTGTGCATTCGACAGCACGGGGCAGAGGTCACGGTTGCCCATTTGCTGTACAAGTTTCTGGATCAACCGAAGTGCGACGTTCGCTGCGTTCTGGCGAACACGGACGTCGACCTGGACGCGCTGCGCGAGGCGCTTGCCAGCACATTTCCCAAACCCGATAGCGGGCACGGCCACGCCTACCCTTCGTTCTCGCCATTGCTGCTGGAGTTGATGCACGACGCCTGGCTGCTGAGCTCACTGGAACTGGCACAAGCCGAAATCCGCACCGGAGCGCTCCTTCTGGCGGCATTGCTCAGCCCCGCTCGTTACCTGCCTTATCCGTCGATGCGGCTGTTCGAGGGTGTTAATCGGGAGACACTGCGCAAGCGTTTCACCGTATTGCTGGCCGACTCTTCGGAAGCGCCCCTGCAAGCGGATTCGGCATCTAATAAATCGGCGCCAGCTGGGGCTGACAGTGCGTTGAGCAAGTACGGACACGATTTCACCGCCCAGGCGCGTGCGGGCAACATCGATCCCGTGCTGTGCCGGGATGCCGAAATCGACCTGATGATCGACATCCTGTCGCGCCGGCGCAAAAACAATCCAATCGTGGTCGGCGAAGCGGGGGTTGGAAAGAGCGCCGTGGTAGAAGGGCTGGCCCAACGGATCGTCGAGCAGCGTGTGCCCTCACCGCTGCGCGACGTGACGTTGTGGGGACTGGATCTGGGCGCCCTGCAAGCGGGGGCCTCGGTCAAAGGCGAGTTCGAAAGACGCCTGAAGGTGGTCATCGACGAGGTCGAGAACGCGGCGCGGCCGATCATCCTGTTCATCGACGAGGCTCACACGCTGATCGGGGCCGGCAATGCAGCTGGCGGCAGCGATGCGGCGAACTTGTTGAAACCCGCACTGGCGCGCGGCGAACTGCGCACGATCGCCGCCACGACCTGGTCCGAATACAAGAAGTACTTCGAGAAGGATCCGGCGCTGAGCCGGCGGTTTCAATTGGTGCAGCTGGCTGCGCCCAGCGTGGAGCAGGCCATACACATTCTGCGCGGCCTGCGTGGCGTCTATGAAGACGCCCACCAGGTAACCATTTCCGACGATGCCCTGAAGGCTGCCGCTGTCCTGTCTTCCCGGTATCTCTCGGGCCGCGAATTGCCGGACAAGGCCATCGATGTCCTGGATACGGCTTGCGCCCGAGTCGCGACCGCGTTGGCCGAGCCGCCGCGACGTATCGCCTGGTTGGAAAACGAGCTGAGGCAGGTGGATGCCGAGGCCGACCTGCTGTGGCGCGATGCGCGTGCCGGACGAAAGCCCGACACCGGCAGGCTGGCGGCGCTGGACGTGACGCGGCAACAGATTCGCGATTCCATCGAGCAGTTGCAGGCCGCCTGGCGCGAGCAAAAGGTGTTGATCGACCAGATCGTCGCGCTCCGTGCGGGTGACTCGCAGGAAGACTCCGCATCGCGCCTGGAAGCGATGGTCGAACAACTGGCCGAGCTGCAGCGCGACGGAGCGCTGCTGCATGCGGATGTTGGCCCCGAGCAGATTGCACAGGTCATCGCTGACTGGACCGGCATTCCAGCCGCCACCATAAGTAGCGATCAGTTCCGGCGGCTGGAAAAGTTGCCCGACACGCTGCGTGAGCGTGTCAAGGGGCAGAACGCCTCACTGGACGTCTTGCACCGGCGTCTGATGACGGCAATGGCGGATCTGCGGCGGCCCGGAACGCCGATGGGGGCCTTTCTGCTGGTCGGTCCGAGCGGGGTGGGGAAAACAGAGACGGCATTGGCCCTCGCAGACGCGCTCTTTGGTGGCGAACAGTTTGTGACCACCATCAATATGTCTGAGTATCAGGAGAAGCACACCGTATCCCGCTTGTTGGGCGCTCCGCCCGGGTACGTCGGTTATGGAGAAGGCGGCGTATTGACCGAGGCCATCCGTAAGCGGCCTTACTCCGTGGTCCTGCTGGACGAAGTTGAAAAGGCGCACCCCGAGGTGCTCAATATCTTCTACCAGGCTTTCGACAAAGGCGAGCTTGCCGATGGCGAGGGCCGGCGCATCGACTGTCAAAACGTGCTGTTCTTCCTTACCTCGAACTTGGGGTTCGATCACGACGGCGGTTCGCTTTCCGATGTCGGAAGCGATGCGTTGCGGGCACACCTCACGAAATTCTTCAAACCCGCGTTGCTGGCGCGCATGCAGGTGGTCAAGTATTCGTATCTGGACGAGGAAACCCTTGGCGAGATCGTCGAGAGCCGCCTGCAGCGTCTTGAAAGGCAGTTCAACGACCGCTATCAGGCGCAACTGATGATAGACGCCGCCGCGCGGGATGAATTGCGGGCGCGATGCCTTCGTCACCAGAACGGCGCGCGGTTGCTGGATGCCAGCATCGATGGCGACATGTTGCCGCCGCTGTCGCTGGCTGTATTGAAACATCTTGCAGGCGGGCAGCGTTTCCGGCAGGCCACGGTCAGCTGGGACGGCGCTGTTTTTCACGCAGACCTGGAGTCAGCGTAATGTCCTTGAGTGCCCAAGGCGCCGCCGCGCTCGCACGGACATTGGTGCAGGCCAGCGGCGTTGCGTCGCTGGCCGACCGGTTCTTCTCAGGCGTTTGCTCCACGCCAGGCATACGTTACGGGGTTTGCTATTGGCCGGAGACGGCGGGAGACAGTATCCGGCCAATTGCCAGCCATGGCGTGGCGCTCGATATGCTGCCGGCCTATCCCTTGCAGGACCTGGACAATCCCATCGTTTACTGTCTGACGACCGGTCAGACGCGTCATGTCGCGCGCGTTGATAGCTTGTGCGGCGTCGAAGGCGGGTACGAGGAGCTTCGCGAAAAGCTGGCGGCCGCTGATGCGTGGCTGGTCGTGCCGCTTCTGGACGCGCGCCGCAAGGCCGATGCCGTGCTGCTTCTGGCCGGCGCGGCGCCCGCACTGCACGCATGGACTGCAGACCCGGCATGGCAAGAGTTGTGCAGGTTGTTTGACGCAGTGCTGACTGGCCTGCGCGATCGCTTGGGCTCGGACGAGCGGGCGCAGACCCGTCAGGGCATGCTGGCGCAGCAGTCAGAGACGCGAGGACGTCGCCGCCTACTGTCTGCCGGCTTCATCGGCGCCGGGCCCGCCGCACGGCGACTGCGCGAAGACATGCTGCGTTTCGCCGACTCTTCCTTGTCGCTGCTTGTCACAGGCGAGACGGGCGCCGGCAAGGACCACGCTGCATGGCTGATACATCAAGCCTCCGCGCGCAAGGGCAAATTTGTGCCGGTCAATTGCGCGGCCATTCCCAAGGATCTCATCGAGGCCGAACTATTTGGCGCTGTCCGCGGCGCCTACACCGGCGCGACTCAGGCTCGGACAGGCCTGGTCGCCGAAGCCGATGGAGGCACGCTGTTTCTGGACGAAATCGGCGATATGCCCTTGAGTCTGCAGGGGACTCTGCTGCGCCTGCTCAATGAAAAAAAATACCGGCCAGTGGGCGCGACACGAGAGCGTCCTTCCGACTTTCGGCTGATCTGCGCAACCCATCGCGCCTTGGCGGATCTGGTGCGGGATGGCCAGTTCCGCGAAGACCTGTACTTTCGCATTCGCCAGCTGACGCTGCACATTCCCCCCTTACGCGAGCGCCTCGAAGACATCCCGGCGCTGGTGGCCAACATTCTGCTTGAGCACAACCGGTCCTTTCCCGGGCGGGTTGCCGGAATTTCCGACAACGCGATGGCGCAGCTCCAGCGCCATCGTTTCCCGGGCAACGTCAGGGAGCTGCGCAGTTTGGTGCTGGCAGCGGCAGAGCGCACACCTGCGGGCAAGCGTATCCAGACCAACCGGCTGGTTGAGCTGACGCGCGGCGAGCACGCGCCGGAGAACGATGAGACGGGAGACGCCATCCTGCAGCGTTTATGGCACACCGACAACCTTCCCGAAGCGCTGGCCGCGTTCGAGCGCTTGTTATTGGAAGACCGTCTACGCCAGGCCGCGGGGTCGCGCCGTGTGGCCGCGCAGAGTTTGGGCATTCCCAAACGCACCCTGGCGCGCAAGTGCCTGGATCTGAATCTGACTGGAGAGGAAGCAATATGAAGCGATTTCGGGCGTTGCTGCTTGCTGCCACGGTGCTGGCGGGCTGCGCTGCGGCATCGGGCGCGATGGCGTCGGGCCGTGACTGCAAGACTATCGTGTCGGCGATCGAGCGGCTTGCCTGTTTCGACGCGCAAGCGGGTACCCCCCCTGCGGCCGCTGCGGGCACCGAAGCACCCGTGATCGCGCTGCCCGACTTGGCACGCGTGCCGGACATCGTGGCGCTGGTGCAGCGCAACGAGTCACGCCGCAAGGCAGATCAGTTCGGCATGTTGCTGTTGCGCTTGGACGATGCGATACCCGGCCAGCACAAGGTCGTGATCTCCGCGCCTGCCCGGGAGGCAAGCGCGCCGCCGCCACTGCTGGCGATAAGTTGCCTGCAAAACATCTCGCGCCTGCAACTCATCACGGCGCAACCCCTCGAGGTAAGCCGCGTGCACATCCGCCTGCTGCTTGATGGCAGGCAAATAACAGCGAGCCGGCCCTGGCTGGTCGTGGACGGTGGCACGGTGACCGACGCCGGCCGCGGGCTGGTCGCCATAGAGCAGCTTCGCCATCTGACGCGGCCGGCTCAGCTGGTGCAATTAGAGAGCGACCACGCCATGTTTGACGGGCTCACGTTCGATGCGGCAGCGCTCCATGAATTGATGGCGCAACAACGCGAGGCTTGTCATTGGTGAGCACATTTCCCCCGCTGGATATCGACAGCATTCTTTCGCCCATATCGCCCGATCGGCCGGCCGGAGATTTCGACGAGGAAGACAACGCCTACCAGAGCATCGAAACCGAAATGATGAAGCTCGGTGGATTGCAAGAGGCGACCATCGATTGGGGCTTTGTGGATTGCGCTTCGCGCCAGTACCTGCAATCGCAGTGCAAGCATTTGCGCGTTGCTGCGCAGTTGTCAACCGCCCGCATGCGCGCTGGCGGTTGGCGCGGCTGGGCCGAGGCGGCCGGCGTATTGGCCGGCATGAGCTGTCAGTACTGGACCGAAAGCCACCCGAAACCTGGCGCTGCTGGCTTGTTGGCCAAGCGGCGCCTGATGTCCCAGCAGCTTGAGCGTCTGGCCGAGGCACTGACCAGGTTGGACGGCGCCGGATACGCTGACGAATACTACAAAGCCGCTCAGCAGGCGTTGGACAAGCTGCAGGGCTGCGCGAGCGAAACGAAGCTGGACATGCCGGCGCTAACGCGACTGGAATCGCAGCTAAGGTTGAAGTCCGAAGCGACTCGCGCGCCCGAACTCGCCGAGGCGCACCACGAACTTTCATCGCAGACGTCTGGAATCACCGAGGCGTTCTTCACGCCTGTCGCGGTGGGATCGGGCAACGAGCGCGAAACGCGGCGCTCGCTGCTGGCCATCGCCGACCTCATCAACCACCAGGATGCCTATGACCCCACGGGTTATCTGCTGCGCCGCTTTGCCCTTTGGGCGCACCTGAGCATTGCCCCGTCGACCCGCAAGGATACGCTTCGGACCGAGCTGATGGCCGTTCCCGCCGAGACCGCTGAGGCCTATTGGGATGCGCTGAGAGCCAATGCGGTCGATCCGGCCCTGCTTCAACGGGTCGAGAAAAGCATCACCTCGTCACCGTATTGGCTGCGCGGCAGCTATCTAGCGGCCGGCATCGCACGGCGACTGGAAATGCAGAACGTCGCCGAAGCCATACGGCAGGCCACTGAGCGCTTTGTCGCAAAACTGCCAGCGCTTGTGAAATTGCAGTTCGCTGATGGCCGGGCTTTCGTCGATGGCGAGACGCAGGCCTGGATCAGCGGCGCTGATGACGCTAGCACCAGGCTAGGCGGCGGACATGAGTATCCCGTGCTGCGTGACGAGTTGCGCGAGGCGCTGGAAGCGACGGGTGTGGAATCGATGCTCAGGCGTCTGGACACTCTTCAGAAGGCATCCGCCGATCCGCGGCATGGTTGCCATGTCATCGCGATCGCAGCCGAATTGCTAGGCGCCCGCGGTCTGGCGTGGCTGGCAGATGGGCTTTACGCGCGGGCACATCAGATCATGCAAGGCGCGACCGCAGCGCAGTGGGAGCCGAGTTTGTTCGGTCTGCTGGAGCGGCATCTGCACACCGAAATCGAATGCAAGAAAATGGAGCAACCTCATGTTTAAGATTTGGTCGAAGGTGAAACGTTATGGCCAGCCCATACTGAGGTGGACAAAGCAGGGTTTGCCCTTGGCGTTGCTGATGATGCTGGTGATTGCCCTGGCAGCTATTTGGTGGCTGGGCCCCCTGTGGACGGTGGACGAATACCAGCCTCTGGCCAGTGTCGCCGCCCGCCTAATGGCAGCGCTCGTGGTGCTGGTGCTGCCGTTGCTGGTGTGGGCTATTGGGCTGCGCAGGCGGAACGTGGCGTTGGAAGCAGAGCGGGCCCAAGCGCAGCAGCAAGAAGACGATCCCTGCTTGCGGCACGTGCAAGCCCAGGAACGCGATCTGGAAAAGAGTCTCGGCCTGCTGCAGGCCAACCTGAAAGGCCGCAACGCGCTCTATCAATTGCCCTGGTATCTCGTGCTGGGGCAGGAGAACGCCGGAAAGACCAGTTTCATCAACCGGTCCAGCCAGACTTTCTCGCTGACCGGCGAGGTCAAGGCGGGCAGCCAACGGCTGGAGGCAGACGTCGACAGGATCTATCGGATCGATTGGTGGATAGGCGATCATGCTGTGCTGATCGATCCGCCTGGCGAACTGATCAGCCAGCCTCAGATTCCGGGACACCTGGGACAGGCTGCCGCTTCCGAGGACAATGAAAAATCGCCAACCGGAGCGGTTGCCGAACGCCCGCGCTTGCCCGAGGACCTGCATCCCCGCCTGTGGGAAAGTTTCGTAGGCTGGCTGGGGCGAAGTCGCAGCCGCCGGCCGCTCAACGGCGTCGTGCTGATTGTCAGCCTGGTGACCTTGCTCAATCAGCAGCCCAGCGACCGCAAGGCGCTGGCTTCGTTGTTGCGGGCCCGGCTGGCCGAACTCACGCGTCAACTTGGTACCCGGCCTCCTTTGTATGTCGTGTTGAGCAAGTTCGACCTGCTCGAAGGCTTCGAGCCGCTGTTTTCCCGGCTAACCAAGTCCGTGCGCGAGGACATCTTCGGCTTTACGTTTACGCTCGACGCTGTTCAGCGTTACGACGCCTGGCGCGACGAACTCGGCGCGCAATACGATGAGTTCCTCAAGCGCCTCAATGAGCAGGTCTTCGATGCGTTGGCGGATGTGCGCGAACTGAGCCAGCGCGAAGCCCTCTATTCGCTGGCCCGGCAGCTGACCGGCATGCGGGCGCTCTTGATGGAGTTTCTGACCGATGTGTTGGGCAGCGACCGATATCTCACGCCGGCATTGCCGCGCGGCGTGTTTCTGTCGTCGGTCTTCCAGCAAGGCGTGCTGACCAACGCCTTTTTGTCATCTTCGTCGCAAAACTACGATATCCGTGAGCCGGTTCCGACCGCGCACCCCAGCGGCCGCGCCATGGTGTACTTCGCCCAGCAACTGTTCCAGCGTGTCGTCTACCCCGAAGCCGGTCTTGCCGGCGATAACCCGCGCGTGCGGGCGGAAAAAAGGCGGGCGTTGGCATTGCGCTTCTGTGCGGCGTCGCTGGGAAGCGCAGTCCTTATTGGTGGCTGGTATCACTACTACGGCGTGAACCGGGACAAGGCTATGAGCGTGCTGGAGCGCAGCCGCGCCTTCAGCGCCCACGCCATCGACGGCAAGCTGGATACGACTGGCCGCAATCTGCTTCAACCGCTGGACCAGATTAGCAGCGCAGTGGCGGTGTATGGCGATCACCGCGAGGCGTGGCCGTTTGTGGCAGACATGGGCCTTTATCAGGGATGGAAGATTGGGCCTAAAGTGGATCAGGCCTATCTCACGCTGCTGTCTCAACGATTTCTGCCGGCGCTCGCCGATGGCGTGATGGAGCATCTTGACGGGACGGTGGTGGACAGCGATGCGCAGCTCGAAGCGTTGCGGGTGTACCGCATGATCGAAGACCGCCCCAACCGCCGGCCGCCGGTCGTGGAGCGTTGGATGGGGCATCAATGGGCCAAGGCTTTTCCCGCCGAGGACAAGGTGCAGCGCGCGTTGATGCGACACCTGGATTACGCGATGAAGTATGCCGATACCGAGTTGCCTCAGTTTCATGAGCGCGTGTCGGTCGTGCAGCGCGACCTGCGGCAGATCCCGCTGCCGCAGCGCGTTTACATGACCATGCGCCGTCAAGCGGGTGACACCCTGAGGTCGCCGCTAGACCTGCGCAACGAGATCGGACCGGCCTTTGACGTCGTCTATCAGCCCACGGGCTTGGACAAGGAAGGGGCGCTGGAGCATGTGTCCGACGGCCGCATCGACGCGCTGTTGACGGCCAAGGGATTCCACGGCTACTTTGCGCCGCACAGCCAGGATCTGACCGAGCTGGCGATGATCGATCAATGGGCGTTGGGGGAGCGGCGCAACATCGATTATTCGCAGGCCGACAAGCGCGCGCTGGCCGAACGAATCCAGGCCATCTATGGCCGCGACTACATCGACACGTGGCAACGCAACCTGAATCAGCTTGAGGTGCGCGACTTTCACGACCTGGCCGAGGCGGTCAATGTCCTGGGCACGGTGACCAGTCCTGCGGCGCCGTTGCGCCGGCTGGTGGAAACGGTGCGCGACAACAGTGAGTTTGGCGATACACCGGCAGCGGGCGTTTCCCCGCTCGCAAGCAAGGGCGCCACGCCTGCGCAAGTTGCGGGCGTGACGGACAGGGCGGCCGCCGACAAGGATGCGCAGGAAGCCGGGCCGATTCTCGGCATCTCTCGCGCGTTTGCACCCATGAGCCAACTGCTGCAGGCCAAGGGGGATCGGGCGTCCTATCTGGACGAGACCTTGGTGGCAATTTCAAGCGTGCAGGACAAGGTGCGCACGGTGCACGACAGCCCCGATCGCGGCAAGTCGGCGCTTGGTGTGGTGCTGGAGCGTTTCGGGCTGAAGGGGCCCGATCCCATCAGCAATCTGCAACGTATTGCGGCCGGCCTGCCGGAGCCCTTGAACCGGCAGGTGGGCAAGCTGGCCAATGAGTCCTCTCAGGTCATTCTGGTAGAAGCCTTGCGAGAACTGGAGCGCCGCTGGGATATCGATGTGTATCGGTTCTACCGCGAGCGTCTGGCGAACCGTTATCCGTTCAATCCGACCAGCCGTGAGGAAGTGGCGCTGGACGACTTTACGGCGTTTTTCGGTCCGCAGGGGCGCCTGCAGCAGTTCCGCGAAAAGTATCTGAACCTGTTCATCGAGGAAAATCTGGAGGCGCTGTATTCCGAGAGCCTGGGCGGTTATCTGGTGCGAGCGGACGTGTTGACTCAGCTTGAGGCCGCGGAAAGGATCCGAGACGCCTTCTTCAACAGCCGCGGGTCGTTGGGCGTGCAGTTCCACGTCGAGCCGCTGGGCATGGCGCCAAGCAAACGCAGCAGCTCGCTGAGCGTGGAAGGCCAGTTGGTCAGCTACAACCACGGTCCTACCACCAGCACGGCACTGATCTGGCCGAACACACTGGCGTCCAGCAATGAAAGCCGCATGACGTTGGTGCACGCGGGGGGGAGCAGCAGCGCGCTGAGTTATCGCGGTCCATGGTCGCTTTACCGCCTGCTCAGCCAAGCTCGGCTCAACGGCGCCACCAGCACTAGCGTGGACATCAGCTTCGCCGCCCCGGACGGCGGCATGCGTTACCGCATCAGTACCGAGAAGGCCAATAATCCGTTCACCCAGCCGCTGTTCAAGGGCTTTGCCTTGCCGCAGACGCTTCTGGAGGATGGGGTTCAGGGGCACGCCTCGGGCGCGGCGACGCCGGCGCAACGTGCGCGGCAGGTGCCATTGGCGCGGAGCGCGCAACGGTCAAATCTGCGGTGAGGAGGCAGGGCGCTGATAGAGCGCTCCTGCCATCCGAAAGGATGTGGGTTACTCCACCAGCCAGCCGGCTTCGCCCTCTACGAGTGTGCCGCCATGGCTGGTTCGGTCGCCTTGGCGTGCTGCTGGTTGTCCTTCGATGATCGTGCCGGGCGAGCCCGTTTGAATGATGGCGCCGCAACTGATGCGGTCGCCGATGCGCGCCACGGCGCGTCCATCGACAATGGCTTCGCTTGCGCCGGTGACGACCGTGCCGTTGCCATGGAGCGGGCAGCTGTGCCGGTGTCCAACAAGAACAATGGGTCTCACGCTGGGATTCCTGAAATGAGATGGCTTGAGGTGCGGGAGAGGGACGCGGCATCCCGGGGCTTACCGCACGACCGGCGCGCGATGCGCCGGCCATGCTCAGAAGCCCGGGATCAGGCTTCTTGCGGCTTGCGCCAGTCGTCCGAGGCCTCAGTGCCGGCGATGGCGTGGGTCCAGGTGATCTTGCGATAGGCCATGGCGACCTTGACCAGCTGGGTGTACTCGGCCTTGCTCGGGTCTTGCGCGTGCGGTAGCGCCGTGTTGATGTTGACGATGGTGGCGTCTTCGAGCTTGGTGGTGAAGAAGTGCTCCTGCTTGCCTTCGGTCGAGGTGCGATACCACTTCACCTCGACTTCCGGCAGCATTTCGCCTGAGGCCAGGGCCTGATACATCAACGGGGTAGCCTTGTTCAGGGGCGCCGTGAACACGAAGGGCTTGTGGACGCGCTGACCCGACGGCTGGCCGCTTTGCGGGTCGGTCGGCGTGGCGATCAGGTGCTCGATTTCCTGAACCAGGATCTGATCTTCATGACCTTCCTGGTACACGTTGCCCACGGAGTCGGCAGTGAACGCGCCTTGGGTGATGTTGCCCTGCGTCTTGCCCTGGATGCTGATATAGGCGGGAGTCGGCATTTGCTGGATTCCTGTAAAGGTTGCGAAAGGGCCTGATCGGCCCTTGTGCCATCGGCGATGGCTCAACCTTCAATGCAAAGTCCGTGCCAGTTTGGGCTTCCACGCATGGTTATGCTTTGTTTTCAATTGCTTATCTGCATTTGCGTGCGTCGCCGCTTCGTCTTGGATTGCCAAAAATAACGGAAAGTGTTTTTCTCGCCTGCAATGTCGAGCCATGTGTGGCTCGGTTTTATTAAGTCGTTGAAAACAAAAAAAGAAATTCAGGCCAGATTTGGCCTGGGCGGGCCAAATCTGGCTCGGTCATCTCATGGCGCGACGTAGCCGGTCAGGTGTCCGACACCGCAGGAGCCCCCGTCGCAGTTAACGGGTTTGCCATGCGGGCGCCAGACACCTGACACGAGCAGGTGCTGCTGCCGCGCCACGCTTACTTCGCCGCCACCTTCTCCGGCGGCACCGGATTCTCCCAGCCGCCGCCGATGGCGCGGATCAGTCCCACTGTCGAGCGGGCCTGTTCGCCGGTCAATTGGACCGCGACGCGCTGTTGCAGGAGGACGCTGCGGTCGGCTTCGATCACGTCGAGGTAGCTGATGGAACCTTCGCGGTACTGCGTATGCGAGAGCTTTGCGGCGCGGGCGGCGGCTTCTACGGCTGCGTTCTGGGCCTTGGTCTGGTCAGCGAGAATGCGCAGGTTGGCCAGGTTGTCTTCGACCTCGCGGAACGCGTTCAGGACGGTCTGGCGGTAGACGGCGACGTCTTCCTCGTAGACGGCGCGGGCGCGGTCCAGGCCGGCCTGGCGGCGGCCGCCGTCGAAGATGGGCATGGACAGGGCGGCGCCGACCAGGGGGCCCAGCAGGAACGTGCGGCTGGACCATTGGAAGAGGTTGCCCAGTTCCGAGGACTCGTAGCCGAAGGCGCCGGTGATGTCCAGGCGCGGGAAGAACGCGGACTTGGCGGCGCCGACGCGGGCGTTGGCGGCGGCCATGGCGCGTTCGGCGGCGGCGATGTCGGGGCGGCGTTCGAGCAGCGTGGACGGCAGGCCGGCGGGGATGGTCAGCGCGATCTGTTCGATGGGCTGCGGCGGCATCGTGAATTCCGACGGGGCGCGGCCCAGCAGCACGGCCAGCGCGTGTTCGGCGGTGGCGCGGCGGCGGTCGATGCCCAGGGCCTCGGATTGCGCCGAAGCCAGTTCGGCCTTGGCGCGCGCGAGATCCAGTTCACTGATGTCGCCGGCGTCGTACCGGCGCTGGATGAGTTGCAGCGTGTCCGTGCGCAGCTTGACGGTCTGGTGGTAAAGACGCGATTCGGCGTCCTGTTCGCGCACCAGGAAGTAGGTGGTGGCGACGTCGGCCTGCAGGGCCAGCAGCACCGAGCGGTACAGCGCTTCGCTTTGCTGCGCGTCGGCGGTGGCGGCGTCCACGGTCGATGCGACGCGGCCGAAGAGGTCGGCCTCGTAGGACACGGTGCCTTGGGCGCGCCACGTGGTGACGGGCGACGTGGATGTGCCGTCGGGCAGGCCTTGCGATACGGCCGACGGACGTTGGCGGTTGGGGCCGAAGCCGGCGTCCAGGCTGGGGAAGAAGCCGGAACGCGCTTCGCGCTGCAGGGCGCGCGCTTGCGTCAGCCGGGCCGCGGCGGCCTTCAGGTCCTGGTTGGCGCGCTGGGCTTCCTCTTCGAGCTGGTTCAGGCCTTCGTCGCCGAACACTTTCCACCAGGCGCCGCGCAGCGCGTCTTCGGACGGCTCGGCGGGCTTCCACGTGCCGGCTTCGGACGCGGGCAGTTCGGCTTCCTTGAAGGCCGCCGGCGTGTCGGCCGAGGGCCGCTCGTAGGTGGGACCCACCGCGCAGCCGGCCAGCACCAGCAGCAGGGCGAGCAGGGCGGATCCTCGGGTCAGTCTTTTCATCATCATGACGTTTCTCTTTGGCGCGCGTCCCATCCCACTGGACAGGACGCGCTGGCTACTCGGGTTTGCCGGCCTACGCGTGGTGTTGCGGGGCGGGCGGCGCGTTCGGGTCGATGTGCGGCACGCAGACGGGCGCTTCGTGCGGCGCGGCCGAGTGCAGCTTCTTGCCGCCGAGCGAACGCAGCAGGACATAGAACACCGGCGTGAGGAACAGGCCGAACAGGGTCACGCCCAGCATGCCGAAGAACACGGCGACACCCATGGCGTGGCGCATCTCGGAGCCGGCGCCCGACGACAGCACCAGCGGCACCACGCCCATGATGAACGCGATGGACGTCATCAGGATGGGGCGCAGACGCAGGCGGCTGGCCTCGATGGCGGCTTCGAGCGGCGTGCGCCCGTTCATCTCGAGCTCTCGGGCGAATTCCACGATCAGGATCGCGTTCTTTGCCGACAGCCCCACCAGCACCATCAGGCCGATCTGCGTGAAGATGTTGTTGTCGTTGCCGGTCAGGTAGACGCCGGTCAGCGCCGCCAGGATGCTCATCGGCACGATCAGGATCACGGCCAGCGGCAGGGTCAGGCTTTCATACAGCGCGGCCAGCACCAGGAACACGAGCAGCACGCTGATCGGGAACACCCAGAGGCCGGCGTTGCCCGCCAGGATCTGCTGGTACGTGAGGTCGGTCCATTCGAACTTGACGCCACGCGGCAGGGTTTCGGCGGCGACGCGTTCGGCCGCGGCCTGCGCCTGGTCGGACGAGAAGCCGGGGGCCGGTCCGCCGTTGATGTCGGCGGCGGTGTAGCCGTTGTAGCGCACGACCATTTCCGGCCCGAAGGTCTGCTTGACCGTGACCAGCGAGGACAGCGGCACCATGTCGCCGGCGGCGTTGCGGGTCTTCAGTTGCAGGATGTCGTCGGCGTGCGCGCGGAACGGCGCGTCGGCCTGCGCACGCACCTGGAACACGCGGCCAAAGCGGTTGAAGTCGTTGACGTACATGGAGCCCAGGTAGATCTGCATGGTGTCGAAGACTTCGGTCACCGGCACGCCCAGCTGCTTGGCCTTGACGCGGTCCAGGTCCACGTCAAGCTGCGGGACGTTGATCTCGTAGCTGGAGAACGTGGGGCCCAGTTCGGGCGTCTGACGCGCCTTTTCCAGGAAGGCCTGCTTGGCCTTGTCCAGTTCGGCGTAGCCCAGCGCCGCGCGGTCTTCCAGCTGGAGCTTGAAGCCGCCCAGCGTGCCCAATCCCATGACGGGCGGCGGCGGGAACACGGCGATGAACGAATCCTGGATGGCTGCGAACTTCTGGTTCAGCGAGGCCGCGATGGCGTTGCCGGACAGTTCGGCGCCCCGGCGTTCGCCGAACGGCTTGAGCGTGACGAATACGATGCCCGCGCTGGAACTGTTGGTGAAGCCGTTGATCGACAGGCCCGGGAAGGCAATGGCCGACTGCACGCCGGGTTCCTTCAGGGCGATGTCGCTCATGCGGCGGATCACGTCTTCGGTGCGATCCAACGAGGCGCCGTTGGGCAGCTGCGTGAAGCCGATCAGGTACTGCTTGTCCTGCGCGGGCACGAAGCCGCCGGGCACCAGGTACGACACGCCGAGGGTCGCGGCGACCAGCACGGCATAGACGCCCATCGCGCCGGCCTTGCGGCGGATGACGCTGGCCACGCCCGTGCCGTAGGACTCGGACGCGCGGCCGAACATGTTGTTGAACCAGTTGAAGAAGCGGCCGAAGACGCGATTCATGCCGCGGGTCAGCCAGTCGGGCTTGTCGTGGTGGCTCTTGAGCAGCAGGGCCGACAGGGCGGGCGACAGGGTCAGCGAGTTGAAGGCCGAGATCACCGTCGAGATGGCGATGGTCATGGCGAACTGCTTGTAGAACTGGCCGGTCAGGCCCGTCATGAAGGCCAGGGGCACGAACACGGCGCACAGCGTCAGCGCGATGGCGATGATGGGACCGCTGACCTCGCGCATGGCGCGATAGGTCGCATCGCGCGGACTCAAGCCCGCCGCGATGTTGCGCTCGACGTTCTCGACCACCACGATGGCATCGTCCACCACGATCCCGATGGCCAGCACCATGCCGAACAGCGACAGCGCGTTGATGGAGTAGCCGAACATCAGCAAGAGCGCGAACGTGCCGACGATGGACACTGGCACCGCCAGCAGCGGAATGATGGACGCGCGCCAGGTCTGCAGGAACAGGATAACCACCAGCACGACCAGCGCGATGGCTTCGAGCAGCGTGTGCACGACGGCTTCGATACTGGAACGCACGAACTGCGTGGGGTCGTATTCGATGCGGTATTCCACGCCCGGCGGGAAGTCCTGGGCAAGCTCGGCCATCGCCGCGCGCACCTGGCTGGACACGTCCAGCGCGTTAGCGCCCGGCGATTGCATGATGCCCATGCCCACCGCCTGCTTGTTGTTCAAGAGCGAGCGCAGGCCGTATTCCTGCGCGTCCAGCTCAACACGCGCCACGTCGGACAGGTGCGTGACCGCGCCGTCCGGCGAAGTCTTCAGGATGATGTCGCGGAATTCGTCTTCAGTCTGCAGGCGGCCGCGTGCGTTCACGTTCAGCTGCAGCGGCACGTCGCCCTGCGTGGGCGAGGCGCCGATCACGCCGGCCGCGACCTGCACGTTCTGCTCGCGGATCGCGTTGACGACTTCGGACGCGGTCATGCCGCGCTGGGCGACCTTCTGCGGATCGAGCCACACGCGCATGGAGTAGTTGCCCGAGCCCCACACCGTGACTTCACCCACGCCCGTGATGCGCGACAGGCGGTCCTTCACGTTCAGGATCGCGTAGTTGCGCAGGTACGTGATGTCGTAGCGGTCGTTGGGCGAGATCAGGTGGACCACCAGCGTCAGCGTGGGCGAGCTCTTGGCCGTGGTCACGCCCAGGCGCTGCACGTCCGGCGGCAGGCGCGGCAGCGCCTGCGACACGCGGTTCTGCACCAGCTGCTGCGCCTTGTCCGGGTCCACGCCCAGCTTGAAGTTCACCGTCAGCGTCAGGTTGCCGTCGCTATTGGCCTGCGACTGCATGTACAGCATGTTCTCCACGCCGTTGATGGATTCTTCCAGCGGCGAGGCGACGGTTTCGGCGATGACCTTGGGGTTGGCGCCCGGGTACTGCGCGCGCACCACGACCGACGGCGGCACGACTTCCGGGTATTCGGAGATGGGCAGCTGGAACATGGCCAACAGGCCCGCCAGCAGCACCAGGATCGATAGGACGCCGGCGAAGATCGGCCGGTCGATGAAGAATTTCGAGATATTCATAAACGTTCTCGTTCGACGCGTCGGCTCAGTTCTGTGCCGAGGCGGTCTTGACCGGGTTGCCGGGGGTACGCTTGGCCGCAACCATGGGGACGACAGTGGGGGTCACGGCGTCGCCGGGGCGGATGCGTTGCAGGCCGTTGACGACGATGCGCTCGCCGGCGGCAAGGCCCGAATCCACCACGCGCAGGCCTTCCTGGTTGGCGCCCAGCTTCACCTGGCGGTAGACGGCGTGGTTCTTGTCGTCCAGCACGAGCACAAAGCGCTTGTCCTGGTCGGTGCCGATGGCGCGTTCGTCGATCAGCACGGCCGCGCGCGGCTCGCTGCCGCCCAGGCGGATGCGGGCGTACAGACCGGGCAGCAGCGTGCCGTCGGCGTTGTCGAACTCGGCGCGCACGCGGATGGTGCCGGAGGTGGCATCCAGGCGGTTGTCCACCGATTGCACAGCGCCCGTGCGCGAGTAGCCGTCTTCGTTGGCCAGACCCAGTTCGACCGGCACCGCGCCGGCGCGGCCGTTGCGCACCGGGTTCACGTAACGCAGGAACGTTTGTTCGTCCACGTCGAACGATGCGTACATCTTGGACACCGACACCAGCGTGGTCAGCGGCACCGACGCGGCGCCGGCGGCCACTACGTTGCCTACCGTGACCTCGGCGCGCGACACGCGGCCGTCCACGGGCGCCTCGATGCGGGTGTAGCCCAGGTTCAGCTTGGCGTAGTCCAGCGCGGCCTGCGCGCCTTGCAGGTTGGCGGCGGCTTCGCGGGCGGCGTTCTGCTTCTCCTCGAAGTCGCGGCGGGCGATGGCGTTGTCGGCCAATAGGCGCTGGCCGCGGGCCAGTTCGGACGCCGTGTAGGCGGCCCGGGCCTTGGCGGCCGTCAGCGCGGCGGCGGCGCGGTCTACCTCGGCCGCGTAGGGGCGCGGGTCGATGGTGAAGAGCACGTCGCCCTTCTTGACGATGCTGCCGTCCTTGAAGTGGACGGCGGTCAGCGTGCCGGACACCAGCGGCCGGATATCCACGCGGTCGATGGCCTCCAGGCGGCCGGAATAGCGCTGCCAGTCGACGATGGTCTTGTTGACCACCTCGGCCACCTCGACCGGGGGCGCGGCGGGGGCGCCCTGCGCCATGGCGACATTGCCGCCCGCGGGACCGCGGGTGAGGGCGTAGCCGCCACCGGCCGCCAGCACGGCTGCAAATACGACGAGCACAGCAATACGTTTACGCGAAACCATGGTGTTTCCTTGAGTGGTTCTTTAGAGGCGGAAGCGCGCTTGCCCGGAATGCGGGAAAACAGAAGGCGGCGGTGCGGGAATGCCAGTCCTAAGAATCCAGGGTCATATGAATATGCTGCAATGCAACATCGACCGGGGTCGCTGATCTGGAGGCGGTGGCCGCCGGGTAAGGGCGGGCCGCTGCGGTGCGGAATCTGAGGATTGACATGCCCTTTTCTTGCGCCGGGCGGCAAGGGCACTTCAAGATGGTTTGCATTCTGAGTGTTTTGTCCGGGCGGATAAACCTGTCTTTCCCGGCAACACTGTTCGTGGAGAATGACTAATCAGCCGCGAAATCGGGTTATGCTCCGTTCACCCCGACTTATTTGCCTAAGGACACCCTTGCCATGGACCGCTTTCAGGCGATGCAGGTGTTTGTGCGCGTCGTGGACGCCAATAGCTTCACCCGGGCGGCCGACAGCCTATCGCTTCCGCGCACCACCGTCACCACCATCATTCAGAATCTGGAACGCCTCCTGGGCGTGCGCCTGCTGAACCGCACCACCCGCCGCATAGGCCTGACGCCCGACGGCGCGGGCTATTACCAGCATTGCGTGCGCATTCTGGCCGACGTGGAAGAAACCGAGGCGTGTTTCCAGGAAGCGGCGCTGCGGCTCAAGGGTCGCCTGCGCATCGACGTGCCGACCTGCATCGGCCGGCTGATCCTGATCCCCTCATTGTGTGATTTCCACGACAAATACCCCGACGTCGAGCTGGTGCTGGGCCTGGGCGACCGTCCGGTCGACATGGTCCAGGAAGCCGTGGACTGCGTGATCCGCGCCGGCGACCTCGAAGATTCCAGCCTGGTCGCCCGCCGCATCGGCACCCTGCAGACCGTGACCTGCGCGTCTCCCACGTATGTGGCGCGCCACGGCATGCCGCAAACCATCGAATCGCTGCGCGATCACCACGCGGTGCATTATTTTTCCAGCCGCACCGGCCGCAATTGCGCCTGGGACTTCAAGGTGGACGGCAAGCACCAGGAAGTGGACATGAAGGGCACAGTGGCCGTGAACGAAGCGGGCGCCTACCTGGATTGCGGCCTGAAAGGCTTCGGCCTGATCCAGACCGCGCGATACATGGCGCTGCCGTACCTGCAATCGGGCGAGCTGATCGAGATCCTGCCGCAGTGGAAACCCAGTTCCACGGCCATTTCGGTGCTGTATCCGCAGAGCCGGCAGTTGTCGCCCAAGGTGCGGGCCTTCACCGATTGGGTCGCCGACCTCTTTGCCGGATGCCCGCTGCTCAGCGGCCGCGACGAGACCGATCCGGCCGCCGCCTCCTGCGCCGTGTACCAGCGCAACCAGGGGCAGACCGCGCCGGCGCAACCGCCTGTGCCGGCCATCCCGGCGCTGGCCGACATGGCCCCGCGCCGCCGCACCGCGCGCGGAGAAGCCGCCGAATACCTGCTGTAAGCCATCGCCTCCGGCGCAACGACATGGCGGACCCTCGGGTCCGCCATGTGCGTTAAGCGCGGGAAACCCCGTAGTAAATACAGCCCTTACGTCCCTCGAATCGCATGAAACGTCTGTATAGTCCGACAGTCAAAGCCTACAACGCCCTTACAGTCGATTCGCGCTATGCAGCCTGTTCTACCCGCTTACCTCATTGCCCGATGGCTGTTGCTGCTTGTGCTGTTGGCGGGGGTTTACTTTCTTAGCGGATTCCTGGTCCCGGCCCTGGCGGCGCTGATCATCGGCCTGGCCAGCTGGCCCTTGTATCAACGCCTCGTCGTCCGGTGCGGCGGCCGTACAACAGTGGCCGCGTCGCTGGCGCTGCTGGTCGTCGTCGTGGTGTTGATCGTTCCGTTGTCGCTGGCCTTGTCCTATGCCATCAAGGAAGCCAGCGCGTTCGTCGCCTGGGCCATCGCCGCCAACCGGCATGGCGTGGACGTGCCCGCGTGGATTTCCTCGATGCCGGTCGTGGGCGACCGCCTGGCGCAATACTGGGAATCCTATATTGGCCAGCCCCACGCGCTGGGCGCGCTGGTCGAAGCGGTCAGCGGCGAGCACCTGGGCAACATCTACCGCATGGCGCTGGCCGCCACGGGCAACGTCTTCCAGTTGCTGCTGACGGTCCTATTCATGCTGATCACGCTGTTCTTCGTCTACAAGGACGGCATCCGCATGGTCGCGCAGCTGGATGTGCTGGGCGAACGCATCCTGCCGGCGCGCTGGCAGCGCTTTTCGCGCGTGGTGCCGGCCACCATCAATTCCACCGTCACCGGCATGGGCCTGATCGCGCTGGGCGAAGGCGTCGTGCTGGGCATCGCCTATTGGGTCGCGGGCGTGCCGTCGCCCGTATTGCTGGGCGTGGTCACCGGGTTCATGGCCCTGATCCCAGGCGGCGCGCCGCTGTCATTCACGCTGGTGTCCCTGTATCTCGTGGGCTCCGGCCATGTGGTCGCGGGCATCGCGCTGATGGTCTGGGGCAGTGTGGAATTGTTCATCGTCGACAAGACGCTGCGCCCGCGCCTGGTGGGCGGCCCAGTCAAGCTGCCGTTCCTGCCGACTTTCTTCGGCCTGGTGGGCGGCGTGAAGACCATGGGCATCGTGGGATTGTTCGTCGGCCCGGTGCTGATGGCGCTGCTGGTCGCCGTCTGGCGCGAATGGGTCCACCACGAAGTCCAGGAGCGCGACGCCGCCCGGCTCGGCGCGCCAGCCGTCCACCCCGAGAAGACCCCCGCGGGCTGAGGCCGTTTTGGTAATCTAGCCATCCCGCGTGACCGGCGCCTTGCCGGTGCGCGCCTGCCCGCCCGCAGACGCGCCGTTTTCCGACGCGGGCTGTGAGGATCGAGATGTCCGGGTTATTGCCTGATGATCAGATAGCCGTGCTGCATGAGCAGGGCTTCGTGGTGGCGCGCCAGTTCGCCAGCCCCGAAGAGGTCGCCGCGCTGCGCGCGCTGGCCGAGCGCCATTTGCGCGATCACGTTGCTCCCATCGAATACGAAGCCGACCTGCGCTACCCCGGCGCGCCGGTATCCCGCACCGCCGAAGGGGGCTTGACGGTGCGCCGGTTGCTCAACGCCCACGCGCGCGACCCGTTGTTCGCGCAATGGGCCACCAATCCGCGCATCGCGCAGTGGCTGCAGCGCTACTTCAACCAGACGCCCGTGCTGTCCACGGTGCACCACAACTGCGTGATGACCAAGCACCCCGCGTATGGCAGCCTGACCGGCTGGCACCAGGACATCCGATATTGGTCGTTCTCGGACACGGATCTGGTGTCCTGCTGGCTGGCCCTGGGGCCAGAGACGCGCGCCAATGGCGGCCTGTCGTTCATTCCCGGTTCGCACACGGCGGCCTATACGCCGGAACAATTCGACGACAAGAAGTTCTTCCGCGAGGACGTGCCGCAGAACGCCGAATGGATCGCGCGCGCCGTCTGCCCGGAACTGCAGGCGGGCGACGTCGTGTTCTTTCACTGCCGCACCTTGCACGCCGCGCAGGGCAACAGCAGCGACCGTGTGAAGTTATCGGTGGTTCATTCCTATCACCCCGAGTCCTGCCATCCGCTGCCGGGCACGCGTTCGTCATCGCAGGCAGGCGTGGCGCTGACGAAGGCGTGATGCCTCGCGATGCCCGTAGACTGTCGAATCCCCATTCCGCGCGCCGGCATTGCAGCCTCGCCGGCCCGGTCCGCAATCCCTCTTTGGAACTGAAGCAACATGCGTGAAAAGATCGTCTTCATCGGCGGCGGCAATATGGCCTCCGCCATCATCGACGGGCTGCTCGGCCAGGGCCGGGCGCTGACCGATTTTCTGGTGATCGAGCCCTACGCGCCCACGCGCGAGGCGCTGGTGGCGCGCGGATTGCCGTGCCTGGAGCAGGTCAGCAGCGACATCGGCGACGCGGGCCTGTGCGTGCTGGCCACCAAGCCGCAGGTACTGCGCGAGGCGTGTGGCCAGGTCCGTCAGCATCTGCCGGCCGACGCCACGGTGGTCAGCATCGCGGCGGGCGTGGAACTGGCCGCGCTGTCGGACTGGCTGGGCGGCCACGCGCGCATCGTGCGCGCCATGCCCAATACGCCCGCGAAGGTGGGGCTGGGCATGACCGGCCTGTACGCCACCCCGGCCTGCGGGCAGGCCGAGCGCGATCAGGTCGACGCGCTTTTCGCGGCCGTCGGTGAGCGCATCTGGACCGACAGCGAAGCCATGATCGACGCCGTCACCGCGGTGACCGGCAGCGGTCCCGGCTACGTGTTTCACTTCATGGCGGCGCTGGAGAAGGGCGCTGTCGAGCTGGGCTTCACGCCTGCCGACGCCCGCCGGCTGTCGGTCGCCGCCTTCCGCGGCGCGGCAGAGCTTGCCGCCAGCGAAGACGTGCCGCTCACCGAATTGCAGGAGCGCGTCACTTCCAAGGGAGGCACCACCTACGCCGCGCTGTCGCACATGCAGCAGGCCGGCGTGGCCGAGGCCATCACGCAGGCGGTGCACAAGGCGCAGCAGCGCGCTCGCGAATTGTCCGCGGGATAAGCGCGCCGGCACGGCCGCGCCGCAAGTCCGAACGCGGTCAGCGGTGGCGGCCCAGCCGCCACAACAGCGCGGCCGCCAGAAGAATGGCCGCGACGTTGAATTGCATGGCTGACGCGAATGCCTGCGCATGGCGCTCGGCCACGCCCGCATCCGCATGGGCTTGCAGCGCACCGCCATACAGCATGCCCGCGGCCGATACGCCAAGCGCCGCGCCCACCTGCTGCAGGGTCGACACCACGCCGGCGGCCATGCCGGCCTGGCGGTCCTGAACCAGTCCCATTGCCAGGTTCACCAGCGGCGTGTTGACCGCGCCTTGCGCCGCACCTAGCCACACCAGCGCGGGCAAGAGCGTCCAAGGGTCCAGATCGGCGCCCGCCAAGTCCGTGTGCAGCATCAGGGCGGCCGTCGCGCCGCCATACAGCAGCGCGGCCAGCGCGATCGCCCGCGTCCCATACCGGGCGACCAGCCGTGGCGCGGCCATCGACCCGGCAACGAACCCGACGCTGGCCGGCGCGAAGATCAGGCCGGCCGTCAGCGCATCGCGGCCGAAACCGGTCTGCACCAGCAGCGCATAGCAAAGAAACATGGCGCTGGCGGTGGAGAACACCAGCATCACGACAAGGCACCCGGCCGCAAAGCGCGGCTGCGTCAGCAAGGCCATGTCCACCAGCGGCGCGCCGCCAAGCGCGGCGATCCGGCGCTGCAATCGCACGAATGCCGTCAACGCGGCTACCGATACCGCGCCGCAGGCGAGCGTCCAGGCGGGCCATTGACGTGCCGGACCCTCGATCAGCGCCAGCAGCAGCAACGCCAGCCCCAGCCCCACGAGGGCGGCCCCTGCCCAATCCATCGCCGCGCCGGAAGGGTCGGCGGATTCAGGGATGTGACGCGCCAGCCAGCAAGCCAAGAGGCCCAGCGGCAGGTTGACGAGGAAGATGGTGCGCCAGGCCAGGCCGAACAGATCCGCATGGACGATCCATCCGCCCAGCACCTGCCCGGCGATGGCCGCAAGGCCCAGCGTCATGCCCAGCCACGCAAACGCCCGCCGCCGCGCGTGGCCCTTGAAGCTGACGCGAATCAGCGCATACACCTGCGGAAACAGCAGGGCCGCCGCGGCGCCTTGCACAATGCGCGCGGCGATCAGCGTGTCCGGCGTGGGCGCCAGGCCGCACAAGGCAGATGCCAACGCGAAACCCGCCATGCCCAGCATGAACAGGCGCCGCCTGCCGTGCCGGTCGCCCAGCCGGCTGCCCGCGATCAGCAGCACCCCGTACGCCAGTTCGTAGGCGGCGATGATGAAGTTGATCTGCGCGAAGCTGGCCGACAGTGTCGCTTGCATGCTGGGAATGGCCACATTCACGACGAAGAGGTCGAAGATCGTGATGAATCCGCCGGAGAGCAGCACGGCCAGGCCGAGATTGCCCAGGCGCGGGGAATCGGTGTGGGGGAGGGCGGGCGAGGGCGTGGCGGGAAGGCAGGAGGTCGACATGGAAAAGGCCAGAAAGTCAGGATCGGCGCTATTCTGGTCGGACCTTCAGCCTTATACAATTTAGCTGTTTATGCTATTACTGCCTGCAACAGCGTCATGACCGCATCCCTGCCTTCAACCCCGTCCGCACCGGCTACGGCGCACCGTCTGGACCGCACCCGCGCCGATCTTTCCGAATTCCTGCGGCTGCGCCGCGAGCGGCTGACCCCCGCCGACCTTGGGCTGCCGCCCGGCCGCCGCCGCCGCACGCCCGGTTTGCGGCGCGAGGAGGTCGCGGCGCTCGCGGGCGTCGGGCTGGCCTGGTACACGTGGTTTGAACAGGGCCGCAACATCAGCGTGTCGTCGGCGTTTCTGGAAAACCTGGCGCGCGTGTTGCGGCTGGACGATGCCGAGCGCCGCCACCTTTACCTGCTGGCGCATCAGCGCCCGCCGGCCGAGACGGGCCGCACGTGGTGCACGGTGCCCGCGCAGGTCCGCCGCCTGATGGACGACCTGCCCGCGCGCCCCGCGTACATCCTGAATCTGCGCTGGGACGTCGTGGTGTGGAACGCCGCCGCGGACAAGGTGTTCAATTTTTCCGGGCAGGCGCCGGGCCGCCGCAATCTGCTCTGGATGCTGTTCGTGGACCCCGCCATGCGCGAGCGCTTCGTGGACTGGACGGCGCAGGCGCCGCGCATGCTGTCCTCGTTCCGGCGCGATTTCGCCAGCGCCGCCGGGGTGCCCGACATCGCGGAACTGGTCGATGAGTTGGAACGGGTGTCGCCCGATTTCCGGACCTGGTGGCGCGAACACGACGTGCATGGTTCGTGCATGGGCCTACGTACGCTGCATGTGGAATCACTGGGTGACATCGCATTCGAGCACGCCACCTTGAGCGTCGACGAAATCCGTCACCTGCGGCTCGTGGTCTATGCGCCCGCGCCGCACGAGCCCAAGGCGGCGGACTTCGCCCGATGGGTGCTGGTGGGTGCCACCGCGCCCAGCGAGCCTCTGCGATAAGACGCGCTGACGACCTGCCGGCGCCAGAAAAAAACGGGGGAGTTGACGCCGCCAAAGCGGCAGGTATATCGTACGAGCTATCGTAAGACATATCGTAAGAGGCATTCATGTCCCCCTTTTCGTTCATCGCCGCCGTCCAGCGCGCTGCCGGCGGACGCCGCGCCCATGGCCATCGCGGCCATTGTCAGCATCAGGGTCGCCACGGCAACGCCCATCCCCACGCCCCGCATCCCGACCATCACGGCGGCCGTCATCATGATCATCACCCGCGTCAAGCCAGCGCGGGCGGCGACTGGTTCTCGGGTGGCGCCCACGGCCGCGGTGACGCAGACGGCTTCGGCGGCGACGGCCGGGGCTTCACCCGCAGCCGCAAGGTGTCCAGCGACGACTTGCAACTGATGCTGCTCGGGCTGCTGGAGCAGAACCCCAGCCACGGCTACGAACTCATCAAGGCGCTGGGCGCGCTCAGCAACGGCTTCTACACCCCCAGCCCCGGCATGGTGTATCCCGCGCTGACGTATCTGGAAGAACTGGGCTACGCCACCGTCGAACAGGAAGGCGCCAAGAAGCGCTATCACCTCGCGGAACCCGGCAAGACGCACCTGGACGCCAACCGCGAGCGCCTGACGCTGATGTTCAACAAGCTCAAGCACGTGGCACGCAAGATGGACTACATGCGCCAGGCCTGGAGCGGCCAGCCGCGCGAGACCGGCCCCGAGGGCGAGGACACCCGCACCGGCTGGCTGCCCGAATTCGTCGAGGCGCGCCAGGCGCTCAAGCGCGCGTTGCTGGATCGCACCGACGCCTCGCCCGCCGAACAACGACGCATCGCCGGCATCCTGGCGCGTGCGACCGACGAGATCAACGGCAAGTCTGGCGCCTGATCCCGTCCCAACTGACTGGAGTACCCATGAATCAAAGCGACCTCACCGTGGCGCGCGTGCGCCACACCCTAAAGATGCGCACGCTGACCGTGGCGCGCGTCGAGCGCATCGCCGGGCTGCTGGCCCGTGTCACGTTCACCGGCGAAGACTTGCAGGACTTCGTGTCCGCGTCCTTCGACGATCACGTGAAGATCTTTTTCCCCGCCGATCCCTCGCAACCGCCCGTGCTGCCCACCGCCGGGCCGGACGGCATCAAGTTCCCCGACGGCGTGCCCCGGCCCGCTGCGCGCGACTACACCCCGCGCCGGTTCGACACGGCGCGCCAGGAACTGGAGATCGAATTCGTGCTGCACGGCGACGGCCCCGCCTCGACCTGGGCCGAACAGGCCGCGCCGGGTCAGCAACTGGGCATCGGCGGACCACGCGGTTCGTTTGTGGTGCCCACCGCGTTCGACTGGCATGTGCTGATCGGCGACGAGACCGCGCTGCCCGCCATCGCGCGCCGGCTGGAAGAACTGCCCGCCTCGGCGCAGGCGCTGGTGCTGATCGAAGTGCCGGCGGCCGAGAATGAAATCCCGCTGCAAACGGCCGCGAAGGCCTCGGTGCGCTGGCTGCATCGCAACGGGACCGCGCCGGGCTACAGCACACTCTTGCTCCAAGCCGCGCGCGAACTGGCGTTGCCGCAGGGCGAAGGCTATGTGTGGGTGGCGGCGGAATCGGCCACCGCGAAGGCGGTGCGCGAGATCATGGTGGCCCAGCACGGCATCGACAAGAGCCGCATCCGCGCCGCCAGCTACTGGAAGCGCGGCGCAATTGCCGTGCACGAATCGCACGACGATTGAGCCCGCGGGCCAGAAAAACGCATCAGGGCTTGCGGCGAGCCCGCGCCAGCGCAAGCAGATTGGCGGCCCGCGCACCGGTCGCATCGCGCACGGCCAGGCCCAGTACCGCGCGCGGCCAATCCAGCGCTAACGGCCGGTAGAGCACGCCATCCGGGCGCAGGGGGCGCAGCGAAGCCGGCACGATCGCCACGCCCATCCCCGCCGCCACCAGGTTCACGGCCGACGACAACTGCGGCGCCTGTTGCCCGATGCGCGGGCTCAGCCCGTGCTGCCGGCACGCCGCCATGATGTCTGCGCTCAGGCCATAGCCCGATTTGCGCGAGTACAGGATGAAGGTCTCCTGCTGCAGGTCGGCGGGCGTGAGCCGCTTGCGGCGCGCCAGCGTATGGCCCAGCGGCATCGCGACCACCAGTGGTTCCTCCACCAGTTGCGTGAACGTCAGCCCGCCGTCCAGCGCAAAGGGCGGGCGCACGAACGCGGCGTCGATCGCGCCGTCGCGCAGTTGCGCCACAAGCGTTTCGCTGTCGCCCTGCGACAGCGTCATTTCAACTTCCGGGTAGCGCTCGCGGTATTGGCGGATCAGCTCGGTCACCACGCCGTTGAAAGACGCCGACTCGGTGAACCCCAACGTCAGTTCGCCCACCTCGCCGCGCGCGGCGCGCTGGGCCGTGCGCACGGCCGCATCGGCGCGTTGCAGGATGTCCTGCGCGCACGCCAGGAATGCGCGTCCGGCGTCGTTCAGCGTCACTCCGCGGCCCGTGCGGTCAAAAAGGGGCGTGCCCACTTCCTGTTCAAGCTGGCGGATTTGCTGGCTGAGCGGCGGCTGTGCCATGCCCAGCAGCTCGGCCGCGCGCGTGAAATGCTGGGCCTCGGCGGTGACGACGAAATAGCGAAGATGGCGCAGTTCCATATTGATACTCAGAAAATACTGATTAGAAATATTCCATATATTGGACATTCTAATGGCCGACGCAGATCATGCGGGTATGACGCTTTGCCTTGAAGGAACCCCCCATGACTGCCCACTTTTCCCCGGGCGCGCGGTTGCGCCAGCAGCTCTCTGAAAACATCGTCGTGGCGCCCGGCGCCTATGACGGCCTGTCGGCCCGCCTGGTTGCCGCGGCCGGATTCTCAGCGGTCTACGCCAGCGGCGGCGCCATCGCGCGTGCCGCCGGCTACCCGGACATCGGTCTGCTCAGCTTCACCGAAGTGATGGACCGCGTGGAAAAGATCGTCGACGCCAGCGGCCTGCCCGTGGTGGCGGACGCTGACACCGGATTCGGTGGCTCGGCCAACGTGGAGCGCACGGTGCGCCTGATGGAGCGCGCGGGTGTGGCGGCGTTTCATATCGAAGACCAGACCTTTCCCAAGCGCTGCGGCCACCTGGACGACAAGAGCCTGGTCGATGCCGGCGAGATGGCCCGCAAGGTCCACATTGCGCGCCAGACGCTCGCCGACGCCGACACGCTGGTCATCGCGCGCACCGATGCTATCGCGGTCGAAGGGTTTGACGCGGCCATCGCCCGCGCCGAGCTTTACCTGAAGGCCGGCGCCGACATGATCTTCGTCGAGGCGCCGGAGACGCTGGCGCAGATCCGCGCCATTGCCGAGCGGCTGCCGGGCTTGAAGCTCATCAACATGTTCTACGGCGGCAAGACGCCGCTGGTGCCGCTGCCGGACCTGACGGCGATGGGCTACCGCCTGGCGATCATTCCGTCGGACCTGCAGCGCGCGGCGATCCACGCGATGCAGGAGACGCTTCGCGCGATCCGGCTGACGGGCGACAGCAGCGCAATGGCGGACCGGCTGACCAGCTTCAAGGAACGCGAAGCAATCGTGCAGACCGGCCGCTATCTGGCGCTGGATGTTCAGTAGGCGCGCGACGCCTCGGTACGCTTGCAGCCGTGCGGCATGCGCAGCGGCCACAGCCGCTGGCCGGCCGCGCCGTACAGGGTGCGGATGCCGCATTGCATCCTGACCTGTGCGACCAGGCTGCCGGCGTTGTCGATGATCCGCGAGTCGTCTTCCGTGGACACCACCGCACGCTGGTTCTCAAATCCGGACAACGCCCGGTATTCCGCAGGAATGGCGAACGCGCCCGTGCTATCGACATAGCCGTAGCGCCGGTCGCTGGCGGCTGGCGCCAGGCCTTCGCGCAGCGTACCCAGCGCGTCGAACGCCGGCCCCGTCAGCACGCCCTTGGCATCCACCCAGCGCATGCCGCCGCCAGACAGATGCGTGACGGCGCGGCCTTCCGAGAACCCCGATCCAAACCCTTCGACCGTCAACCGGGTCTTGCCGGACAAGTCCGTGTAGTCCGTCATGGTGCCCCGGTCGGCCGAGTAATAGCGGATCAGCAGGTCGGAGCGTGGCGGCCACGTCCATTCGCCGCGGGGCAGGGTGGCCAGGATCTTGCCGCTGGCGTCGATGACTTGCGTGCCCTTGGCGTTGGACGTCAGCGCGCGCGCCGGCGTGCCTTGGAAGAGCGTGCCGGTGCGGGCTGCCGGCGCGATCTGCCATGCGCCCTTGCCGTTCAGATAGCCTTCGCGGTCGGCGCGGCGAATCTCCATCCAGTCGCCCAGCCGCAGGTAGTCGGCATCCTTCATGTCCAGCGCGTCCGAGCCGTCCGGCGAGATGATCCAGCGGCGCTCGCTGTTGCCCGCGCTGACAGAGCCATCCCCAAAATCGCCCACCTGCAATCCGCGCATGAAGGCGGTCAGCGCCTGGCCGCGCGTATTGAACACGGCGGCGGGACGGTCATACTCGTCTTCTTGCTTGCCGGGCTGCGTCACCCGCCATAGCGTGTCGTTCACGCGTTCCACGCCGTGGTGGCTGGCCGGCACGACCCACTTGCCTTGCAGGTCGATGACGCCAACCCGCCCCGCGCCCAGCGATGCGATCGCCTGGCCATTCTGGAATTCGCCGATGCTGCGGAACGTGGGGGCGGCCAGCAGCTTGCCGGCCGCAAAATCGTACAGACCCCACGGCGCGCCGTCGGCCGCCGTTTGAACAAAGCGCGCGACGCCGGGCGCCACGACCTGCGTATCGAAGTTCTCGGGCAGCTCGAACGTCTTGCCCGCGCGGTCGATCATGCGCACCACGCCGTCGCCATACACCTGCGCGTAGCCATGACGGAACATGCCGATGTGCTGCTGCGCGGGCAGGTCGATGCGCTTGCCGCGCGCGTCCAGCAGCACCATGCCGTCGTCGGTTTCGGCCGCGTAGCGCAACTGGTCCGCTGTCAGGGCTGCGGCGTTTTCATGGTCGGTGTCGTCCAGCGGCGTCACGGCAGACCAGGACGGATCGGTGACCATGCTGCCATCGGCAAGCAGCAAGCCCACCTGTGTGTCGTCGCAATTGCAGTGGCTTTGACCCAGCAGGCCCAGCGGACCGCCCGGGACGCCGGCGGGCAGCGGCTGGAGTTGCTGGTTCTGAAGCGCCGCTACCGTCTCGGGTTTGAGCAGCGGCTTGCCGTCCTTGTCCATCACATTGAGCAGGGCGCCTTGCTCGTCGGACAGCCACAGATTGCCTTCGCGCGTCTGCAGGCGGCGGGCGTCCCCGAGCCATGCGGGCGCCGTGGCGCCGTGCAGCCACGCGCCGGTCGGCGTCAGCAAACCGGCGGGGCGGCGGGATTCGTCCACGAAAAGGACATAGCCCTCAAGTTCGTCGCCGGCCGACAGCCCCGCGCCCAACGTGACCGGCGCGGCATGGCCGGGCACCAGCGCCATCAGCTTGTCGCCCGACCGATACACAATGGTGTCGGCATGGCGCTGCGACGTCTGGCCTTCTTCGGTTGTCAGCGTGGCCACGATCGTGCCGGTGCGGTCCATCACCGCAAAACCGCCCCGCTGCGGCAGCTGCGCGCTGTACAAAGCCTTGCCCACGGGCAGGATGCTTTCGTACTGCTGGTCCGCGCCGATCAGCTTGCCGTCCGCCGTCACCAGGACGGAGCCGTCCGGACCGTAGCCCGAGGCCAGGTTGCCGTCGTCCTGCAAAGAGATGTCGTCGAACTCCGGGTCCACGACCCAGTTCCAGTCCTTGTCCACCACGCCGTACTTGGCCTGGCCATTGGTGGCGATGTACAGACCCTTGTCGCCCAGCGGCCGCGTGATGACGACACCGTTCCCGCCGAAGCGGCGTTCGCCGCTGGTTGACCGGTATTCCTCTTTGTACTGAACCGTGGCCCGCGCGGGCACGCCATCGAACAGGCGCACGGCACGCACCACCTCGTCGAACGGCTCGCCCGCCGGATTGCCCTGGCGGTCGATCAGCATCGGCTTGCCGTCCAGCGTCACCGCCGCCAGCCCGACCTCGACAAAGTCCTGCGCCGCGTCGTAGCGCGGGCGCACGGCCATGCGGCCATTGCGGTCGATGTAGCCCCACTTGCCTTGCCACCGCACGGCGGCAAGCCCGTGGCGGAAATCGCCCACTTCCTCAAAGATCGGCTCGATCGCGACGCGGCCGTTCCGGTCCAGAAAGCCCCATGCGTGGCGGCGCAGCGAGTTGTCGCGCGGCACTCGGTCGATGTTCTCGATGGCTGACGGCAGCAGCACCGCGGCGCGGCCGTCCTGTAGATCCCGGATGCAGCCGTTGCTGAAGGGGTTGCGCGCGGAGATGTCGTCGGCAGCCGGATAGATCGGGTAATCGGATTCGCCCAGGCAATAGATGTGGCCCGGCTGCACGTAGCCGGTCTGCGCCTGAACGGACAGGGATGCGCCCAGCGCGGCCAATGCGCAGGCGAGGCGGGTGGTTCGTAGCACGCGTGACGTCATGATCATTCTGCGTTGGCGTTGTCGACTGCCGGCGGCGAGATGCCGGCGGCCTCGGGGCAGGTGAGTTTCCGGGGCGGCCAGCTCTGCCGGTCCTCTGCATCCACGATCACCACCGTGTCGCACAGCACGCCGAACAGCGCGGTGGTCTTGCCCTGGGTATCGATGTACTCGATGAGCCGATTGCGCCGCACCAGCGCGCGGCCTTCCGAAAAGTCGCCGGCCCACGTGAACGCCGGCGCAATCGCATAGCGTCCGGTCAGATCGATGTAGCCGTACAGCTTGCCCGTGCGCTCCAGGCGGCGCGCCCGCGCCAGTCCGTCCTTCATGCGGCCCAGCTGGTTGAAGTGCGCGCCCACGACGCGCTTGCCGTTTGCGTCGATGAAGCCGTACTTGTTATCGCCGTCGCTGTAGGGCGCCACGCCCTCGCTGGCCTTGTCGCTGTCGATGGCGTAGCGGCCGGGCAGACGGGTGACCTCGCGGCCTTGCAGGTCCACCAGAATGCTCGATCCGCTCTCGTCGTCATTGACGACGACGCGTTGCATCGATGCCAGCGGCGTGGCGTCGCCCCACTTTTCGAGCAGGGTCTTGCCGGTCTGGTCGATCACGCGATAGCCCACGCCGATGTTGGCGCGCGCCAGACCTTCGGGTTGCGTGAAGAACGGATTGAATTCGCCGTATTGCGCGGGCACCTTCATGTTGCCGCGCGCATCGATGGCGCCTTCGCGTTCGTCAAAGTCGATGTAAAGCCAGTCGCCGAATTGCTGCTTGTTGTTGGGCCGGCCCTCCGACAAGCGGATGGAGGCGCCCTCTGCATCGATCAGGACAGCGCTTGCGTCGGCCAATTCGCCGAGAAAGCGCCCGTCGGCAAGCTTCTGCGGCTTGCCGACCACGGGTTCACTCGTTTTGCCGGTGCGCAGGTTGATGACGCGATAGGCGCGTTCGGTGAAGCCGCCGCGATTGCGCTTGCCCTCCGGCGCTTCGACGAGCATCAGGCCGTTGCCCAGGTATTCCAGATCGTAGGCGCCGTCGTAGCGGGCGGGCACTACCCACTGGCCCTCGCGGTTGACCACGCCCCAGCGGTTCTTGTCCTGGACCTTGGCCCAGTCGTCCTCGAACTCCTGTATCTGCTCGTAGACCGGCTTGAGCACTGGCGCGCCCTTGCGCACGTTCCACAGGCCCGCGCGGCGCTGGCGGTTTTCGTTGCGTGCGTAGTAGGGCAGCAGCTCACCATCAAGACGCGAGGCCTCTTCCAGCACGTGTGCGGGAACGGACACTTCCTGCCCGCGGGCATCGATCAGAAGCGCGTCGCCGCGCAGCATGTCCTTCGTGCGGGCCCAGGTGTAGGGGCCCTTGAAGGGGCGGATCTCGGTATAGCGCGGTTCGATGGCCCACGCGCCGTCCGCGCCGATCGCACCGGCTTGGTAGTTCCTGGTGCGCGCCACGAGGGGCAGCGTGACGTCGTACGTGTCGATGTTTGCCCAATCCGGATTCGTGACGATCTTGCCCGCCGCCGTGAGGATGCCGGTCGGCTGGCCATAGTCGTGCGGACGCAGAAGCGCCAGCGGGGCATCGGTATCGCGGGCGGTCGTGCCCGCGTAGTGGAATTCGCTGACGTCGTAGGCGCGCAGCTGCGCGAGGGTGGCCTCGTCGAGGATGCCAAGGCCGTCCCGGCCGTAGACCTGGTAAAGCGATTCGTCTGCGTTGGCGCTGGCGGTCGTTTGTGCGGCATCTGCCGCGGTATCGGCTTGCATTGCGTCGGCCGCCATGGCGTCGTCTGCGGCAGCACCGGCAGCCGATGCTGCGGCTGCCGCAGCACCGGCTGCCGCCGCCTCAGCTTGAGTCGCCTCGGTAGGCGTCGCATCTGCCACCGTCGCCGCTTCGGCAATATCGGTTGCGGCATCGGCGGCAACCGGCGGGTCCTGGAAAGCCGCCGCAGTCTCCGCTTCGGACGCCGCCTGCACTGCAGCCGCCGCGTCGGCGGCATGGGCTTGATCTTCTGCGCTCATCGCGTCGCCAGCCGCGTCGCGCCATAGACCCACGCGCGCCCGTGATGAATCTTGACCTCGCCGCTGCGCAAGGGGATCAGCTGCAGCCTGCCCTCGGGATCGATCAGCAGCGTCATGCCGGGCTCGGCGGCAAAGCGCCAGCCGTCTTGCTCCCGCACACCCACATAGTCGCTTTCGAACGTATACATGGGTTGGAGCTTGCCATCCAGCAGCAACGTGCCGCCATCCGCGGCCCGCACCAGCCATATGCCCGGCGCCACCCGCTCCACGCGTTCGTAACGCTCGGCCGACAGCGCCTCGCCGCGCAGATCCACGAATTCCCATGCCCGTTCGCGGTTCACCGCCACCACATCGCCATCGCGCAACGGCGGGGCCAGCGAGCGCAACACTTGCGGGCTGATCGCCCAGGTGCCGTTCTGATCCAGCAGACCCCACCAGCCGCCGTAACGCGAATCGCGCGTCTGCGCGGGCAGTTGGCCGCTGGTCGGCGCGGCCAGCGCCATCACCCCTTCGGGCAGCGCGGCAGGCTTGCCGGTTACGGTGTTCACCAAGCGCGGCGGCGTGGGGATTTCCATCGCCGCCAGCTTCTGTCCGGGCTCAAAGCCCGAGGTGCGCGTGCCCAGTGGAAAGGTCTTCACGACCTTGCCGTGACGGTCGATCAGCACATCCCGTCCGTCCTCTTCGGCCAGCGCCGTGCCTTGCGCGTTGAATCCGGTCGCGTCGCTAAAGCGCGGCGGGATGACCCAGCGTCCCCGGGTGTCGATGTAACCCCAGAGATCCTGCTGGCTGACGGCGGCCAGCCCGTTCTGGAAGGAGCGGGCTTCCGAATACGCCGGCGCGATCGCCATGACGCCTTGCTTGTCGATAAATCCCCAGGCAGCGGAATCGCCATCGGCGGTGCCCACCAGCACGGCCGCCAGGCCTTCCTGGAACGGCTGGTGGCACGATGTGCCCGCGCCTTCGCCGAAATTGTTGTAAGCGCACTGCTGCGCCCAGTTGGTCTGCGCGTGCGAAGTGACCGGCGCCAAGAGGGCGATCCCCGCCAGCGCCGCTGCCAGCGCCAGCGCCAGCGGCTTGAAGATGGGTGCCGCCGTCATGGGTTGCGGGCGCGGTCAACAACCGCGGAAACGAACGTGCCGGACCGGGCGTGCCACATGAGTCGATGCCTGCCGAAGGATTGGGAAGGCAGCCACTGTACTCAGCGGTGCCGGGGGACGGATCGGGAGATGTAACCATCAAAAACGAAGCGTTAACATGTCGCAGTCTTCGGCTGATTTTTTCGGTAACTCCCGCCATATTTCAAAAACTTCGCGTAATTTCTTTTTTTTGCGCGCACGTTGAAGGTTGGCATAGCCGCTCGATTTAGGCGCCTGTCTCGGTCATCAACGCAGTCTCGCGCGTTGCCGTGATATTCCCTCCACGCATGCAGCGGGCAAAAAATAATCGGTTGAGCCTCGCGTCTGGCGACCCTGTAATAGCGCCAATGCCCGCCTGAACGGGGGCGACGTTTCCTTGCAAGAGGTTCGCCATGTCCACCCCCCAAAAATCTTCCCTGGATGCATCGCAGTTGTGGCTGCTGGTGCTGGCCGGTGGCGTCGTCATGGGCCTTGCCCTGGGCGTGCGCCATGTGCAGGGCCTGTTTCTTCTGCCCGTCACCATGGACCGCGGCTGGAGCCGCGAAACCTTCGCCATCGCGCTGGCCGTGCAGAACCTGACCTGGGGCATCGTGCAGCCCTTCACCGGCATGATTGCCGACCGCTATGGTTCGGCCAAGGTGATCGCTGGCGGGTTGGTTTTTTATGCGGTGGGCCTGGCCGGCATGGCACACGCCACGACGCCTGCGGGCTTCATGTGGACGGCAGGGGTGTTCATCGGCATCGCGCTGTCCGGCACGGCGTTCGCGGCCATTTATGGCGCGCTCAGCCGCCTGGTGCCGCCCGAACGCAGAAGCTGGGCGCTGGGCGTGGCTGGAGCCGTCGGCGGACTTGGACAGTTCACGATGGTGCCTGCGGCGCAATGGCTGATCGGGGGCTGGGGCTGGGTGGCGGCCTTGCTGGCCTTTGCCGTGGCGCTGACTATCCTGTTGCCGTTGGCGTTTCCGCTGCGCGAGCCGGCGAACCGTCTGCGCGATGCCGGCGCGCCCGACGCAAACCTGTCGCTGCGCGAGGCCCTTCGCGAGGCCTTCACGCGCCCCGGCTTCTGGCTGCTGAACCTGGGATTTTTGGCCTGCGGTTTCCAGCTGGCGTTCATCGGCACGCACCTGCCCGCCTACCTGATGGACAAGGGCCTGCGCGCGTCGGACGCGGTCGCCGCGCTGGCCATCATTGCGCTCACCAATGTCATGGGCACCTATGTCTGTGGCATCCTGGGCGCGCATCACCGGCGCAAGTACCTGCTGGCGGGCATCTACCTGATCCGAACCGCGGCCATTGCGCTTTTCATCCTGGTGCCGCTATCCACGTGGTCGGTCTACGCGTTCGCGGCGGTCATGGGCTTTGTGTGGCTGGGCACGGTGCCGCTCACCAACGGCCTCATCTCGCAGGTGTTTGGCGTGCGCTACATCACCACGCTCTTCGGCTTCGTGTTCTTCGGCCATCAGGTCGGTTCGTTTCTGGGCGTGTGGCTGGGCGGCGTGGTGTTCGAAGCCACCCGCTCTTATGACCTGATCTGGCTGGGGGCGATGGCGCTGGGCGTGCTGTCGGCCGCCTTGCACTGGCCCATCGACGACCGCGAGATCCAGCGCGCGCGGCCGGTGGGCGCGGCCGGCTAGGTGCGGCCGGCGAGGCGCGCACAGGAAGCGGCGTTACGCCAGCCGGTGCTGCGTGCCCGCACCCATGGTGATGTGCAGCATGCGACAGGGCTCAATGACCTTGACGGTGTGCCACGCGCCCTTCGGAATCACGTAGGCATCGCCGGCCAGCATTTTCACGATCTGGATGCCGGTGGGCCATTCCAGGTGCAGTTCGGCGGCCCCAGACATCAGCCGCACGATCTCGTCGGCGCCGGGATGCATCTCCCATTGCGGCCAGTCGGCCGCGAATTCGTACTCGGACACGAGCCAGCCGCGCCCGTATTGCTCAAGGTCTTCCGGAGATTGGGACCAGAATGCGTCGCCGCCCGTCACGGTGGCGGCGGCGCCGGCGGCGTCCAGATACACATAGTGCGACGTCAGGTCGATGGCCATGTTGCGCGTCCTCGGGTGGGGGAATCAGGGCAGTGTATGACAGCGCCGGCTGTCACATCGTTGCGTTTATCATGTCTGCCATCGGCAACTTGGAGAGCACGCGATGAGCACGGGATTCGAAGGGGTGCGCCCCGCATCCGAATCGTCCATCGAGATCGGCTTCTTCTATGACGGCCGGCATTGTGTCGAGCGTATCCGTGTCAAGCCCACCGCCGCCAACCTCAAGCGCGCCGCCGACCGGCGCGTTGCCATCCTGGAGGCCATCGCGCGGGGCGATTTCGACTACGACGCCGAATTCCCCAAACGCGGCGCTAAGCCATCACAGGGTCCCGCATGACGAGCAATTCGCAGCTTGAAGTTCACGATCTTTCGCCTGATGCCTTCAATGCCTACGGGTGGATGCTGGGCAAGCCCATGCCGGACGGCAACGGCGTTCCGCTGTTTACGAACCCGGCCACCGATTTCTGGCACGAGCACCTGTTCAACACGGGCGCGGGCGGCGACGCCGAGGTGCTTTGGGTCAATTACCGAAGCCAGTCCGTCGAAGTGGCCAGCCTGGAAAAGCACCTGCTGACGCAGCAGGCGATCGTCCCGCTGACGGGCAGCATCATCCAGATCGTGGCGCGCAGCGCCGCGGACGGCTCGCCCGACCTGGCCACGCTTGCGGCCTTTCATGTGGCGCAGGGGCAGGGCGTGTGCATGCGGCCGGGCTGCTGGCACGCCACCCGCGTGGCGGGCGACGAGGTCACGTGCCTGATGCTGACCCGCCGCTCCACCACGGTCGACCTGATCCAGCACCTGACCACGGACGCCAGCACCACCGAAAGCGCCTTCGCGGCCATCCCCGCGCGGCAACTGGAAGTGCCTCAGGATCTGCTGCAAAGCGCCTGACAATGCGCCACGAGGGCGGGAGAATCAATCCCCCTCGCTGCACGCGAAGCCCAGGCGCGTGAACAAGGGCCACTTGTTGCGGTAGCTGTCCGTCCAGCACATGCCGAAAAACGCCGCGAACGGCGCGTCGACCCGTTGCGCGGATATGTGTGCAGCGGCATCGGCATCGGGCGGACAGAATGCCTGCCCTGGCGTCGGGTACAACGCGCCGTCCCAGATGGGGTGATCGCAATGCTCGCAGAAATTGCACCATTCCCCTGACCGGGCGGGGTTCTGGCGGTAGGCCGGCGCAAGCGAGCGCAGCGTCTGCGCCACATCGGGCGCAAGAGCCCGTGTCGACGAGATCATGGCCGGACCCGGTATCGACTGCCATTGCGCGGGTCCGAACAGCCAGTCCTGAAACGCCAGCGGATCCAGTCCCGTGCTATCCGCATCGTCCTCATCCAGTTCCAGGTCGACCTCGGTGCTTTCGTGGCCGGGCGGCACGGCCAGCGCCGTCACGCGCGACAGCGTGTTGCAAGCCGCGCAGCGGTGCACGGCCTGCAACACGAAGTACGACGACGCGCGAATGTTGAACGCCTCTCCGTCCGGACCGGTCATGCTCGGGTCTTGCGTTGACATGCTGCTGTGCCTTTCCTGTCGCACCGCTGCGGTGCACTGTTACTTCTACATGCCGGGGAAATATGACAGAATCCCCCGGAATTCGAGCCCTGGCGCAATCCGCCGCCGCCCTCGGGCGACTGCGCCATCCCGTCATGTCGGAGCCCTGAATGCGCCACCGCCAGATTAGCACCGGATTTTGCCGCGCCACCTGCCGTCCGTTCATGGGGCTGGTTGCCGCCATCGTCGTGGCGGGCGTTTTGTCCGGCTGTGCGGTCCCGTCGCACGACGCCGCCGCCGGGCAGTCCGTCGGCATCGAGGGCCTCACTGCGCAACAGGCGCGTGGCATCGCGCGCGAATCCTACCTTTACGGCGCGCCCATGGTCGCCAGCTACCAGGCCATGTATGCCTACAGCCTGGACAAGCAGGGGGCGCAATACAAGGGGCCGGTGAACAGCATCAATCCGGTCGGCACCGCGTCCGCTGCTGCGGCTGGCCTGGACCCCGCCTATCTGTATTCCTACGCCGCCCTGGACCTGCGCGCCGAACCCGTCGTCGTCATCGTGCCCCGCGTCGAAAAGCGGCGCGACGCCTCGTTGCAGGTTATGGACCTGTACATGCACCACATTGGCGACCTGGGCCCGCGCGGCCTGGGCGGTGGCGTCTTTCTCGTGGCGGGTCCCTCCTGGAAAGGCAAGGTGCCCCCGGGCATCACCAAGGTGATTCGGTCAGAGACGCAGCTTGCCACGCTGGTGGCGCGCACGCAGCGGTTCAATCCCGCCGACCAGGAAAACGCCAAGCGCATCCAGGCGCGCTTCAAGGTGCAGCCGCTATCGGCGTTCCGCAACCGGGCCGCGCCCGCCGCCCCTGCCAAGGTGGAATGGAAAGCGCCGGTTCCGCGCGCGCAGATGTATTCGTCGCTCGAGTTCTATGACGAACTGGCCTTCCTGCTGCGGTTCGCACCCGCACACAAATCCGAGACCGCGCTGCGCGAACGCATGGCCACCCTGGGCCTGCGCCCCGGCGAGGACTACGACACCGCCACGCTCAACCCCGCGTTGCGCCGCGCGCTGCAAGAGGGCATGCACGATGGCCAGAACGACATCGACAAGAACCGCGCGGCGCAGGTCGCCGATGCCGGGGCGCTGTTCGGCGACCGGGACAAGCTGAAGAACGACTATCTGGCACGCGCGACCGGCGCGCAGATGGGGCTGTTTGCGTTTGGCGGCATGAACGCGCCCAAGGCGGCGCCGAAGTTGCCACCGAAGGTGCCACCGAAGCCGCCGCTGAAGTCTCAGCCCAAATCGCCACCCACGCCCCAATAGGCGCGCCGTATGAAGCGCAACTTCAACATCCACGACCTGCGAATCTTCTACGCCGTCGTCATGACCGGCTCGACGCGCCAGGCCGCGCTGGCCATGCACCTGACGCAGCCCGCCATCAGCCACGCGATATCGCGCCTGGAAAGCGCCACGGGCGTTCAATTGTTCGACCGGTCGCACAAGACGCTGCGTCCGACGGAAGCGGGGCAATATCTCTACAGCGAAGCCAAGTTCGTGCTGGACGAACTGGTGCGCATCGACGAAGCCCTGCACAGCATCGAACAGTTCGGCGGCCGCGGGCTGCGCATCGCCTCGTCACCCGCGCTGGCGCTGGGCTACGCGCCCGACGCAGTGCGCCGTTATCTGGACATCAATGGCACGCGCCCGTTCTCCATCGATGTCGAGTCGTCCATGCAGGTCATCAGCGCCGTGGAAACCATGCGCGCCGACTTCGGCCTGGGCGCTGTCGGCCGGGACAGCACGCGGCTGACGTTCACGCCATTCCTGCGCGCGGACGTCATGGCGATCGCGCATCGCGAACATCCGCTGGCCGGGCGCGACGCCATTACGGTGCTAGATATTCCGCCCGACACCTACGTCAAGCCGCTGTGGTCCGACTATGTCGTGGCGCAGGGCGACATCGCCGATTCGTTGCTGTTGCGCTCCGGCATGCAGGCGCATATGTCGCTGCTGCCGGGCACGGTGCGCGCCGTCAAGGGCATCAGCCTGGTCAACGCGCTGTCCGCGTCCGACATCGTGACGTCGTTCCCGGATCTGGTGGCCGTGCCGCTCGCCTCGCGGCAATGGTTCGATTTCCTGTTGATCACCCGCACCGAGTCCCGCAACAACGAGCTGACCGCGCGCCTGCTGGACGCCCTGCGATCCACGGCGCAGGCGCGGCGGCAGGGCGTGTATGCAGAGACAATCGCGTTGCTGCAATAGCGGCAAGTGCGCCGGGCTTATTGCGCCGGCGGCTGCCACGGCAGCGATTGCAGATCGCCGTCGATGCTGATTGCCTGGCCGCTGACCATGGCCCCGTAAGGGCTTGCGAGAAACAGCGCCAGGTTTGCGATGTCAGCGGCGCGTACGAACTGCCGCAGGCTGACGCCCGACAGCTCCAGCCGTGTCTGCTCTTGGACCGACAACCCCATGTTCTTGGCGCGGGCGGCGATCACCCGATCGATGCGCGGGCCGGCCACCAGCCCCGGCAGCAACGCATTGACGCGGATGTTCAGCGGCCCAAGTTCCATCGCAAGCGAACGCGTCAGCCCCACCACGCCCCATTTGGTGGCCGCATACGGCGTGCGCATGGGCAAGCCCATCCGTCCCGCCACCGAACTGATGTTGATGATGCTGCCGCCGCCCGACGCGCGCAGCGCGGGCAACGCGTGTCGCACGGTGTGGAACTGCGAGGCCAGATTGATGTCCAGCGTGGCATCCAGCTCTTGTGCGGTAATGTCGGCGATGCCTGCCGTGGGCCCGGCAATGCCGGCGTTGTTCACCAGCACGTCCAGCCCGCCCAGATGCGCTAGCGCGGTCTGCATGTAGCGGTCGATCTCATCGCGGCTGCCCACGTCCGCGAGCGCCCACGGGTGCCGGCAACTGGCCAGCATCTGTTCATCGACGTCGCACAAGTGAACGCGGGCGCCGCGTTCTGCAAAGGCGTCGGCCAACGCAGCGCCGATGCCGGACGCGCCCGCGGTCACGATGACGCGCTTTCCAGACAGGTCAACAGGAAGGGCGGCGATCGCCTCGGGTGTCGTCATGGGATTTCCAGATTGATTCATGGTGTCAGCGCTTCAGGGCTTCATCAGGCGGCAGGTCGATTCCTCGGGCGACGTATACACCTGGGTGCCTGGCACACGCGCCACCAGCTTGTAGTAGTCCCACGGCGCCTTGGATTCCGCAGGCGTCTTCACCTGCATCAGGAACATATCGTGCACCATCAGCCCGTCCGCGCGGATCTTGCCGTCTTTGACGAAGAAGTCGTTCACGGGATTGGCCTTCAGCCACTTCATGATGGTGTCGCCGTCGGTGCTCTTGGTGGCTTCCACCGCCTTCAGGTATGTCGTCGCGGCGGAATAGTCGCCGGCTTGCAGCATGGACGGCTTCTTCTTCATCACGGCCTCAAAACGCGATGCCCACTTGCGCGACGCGTCGTCCTGGTCCCAGTACCACGCGGTCGTCAAATACATGTTCTGCGCCGCCGGCAGGCCCAGCGCGTGCACGTCGGTGATCAGCACCAGCAGGCCGGCGATCTTCATCTTGGGCGTCAGGCCAAATTCGTTGGCCGCCTTGACCGCATTGCCGGTGTCGCTGGCGGAATTGGCCAAGCCCAGCACCTGCGCGCCGGAGGCCTGCGCCTGCAGGATGAACGACGAGAAGTCCGCGGTGTTCAGCGGATGTCGCACCCGGCCCTTGACGTTGCCGCCGTCGGCCTGCACCACCTTGGATGCGTCGCGCTCCAGCGCATGGCCGAACGCGTGGTCCACCGTCAGGAAATACCAGTCCTGGTTGCCTTCCTTCATCATGGCGCGCGCCGTGCCGCGCGCCAGCGACACCGTGTCGTACACGTAGTGCACGGTATATGGCGTGCATTGCGCGTTCGTCAGTTCGGACGCACCCGCGCTCACCACGAAGAACGGCGTCTTCTTTTCCTCGGCCACCTTCGCCATTGCCAACGCCGCCGCCGAATTCGCGCCCGCGATCAGCATGTTCACCCCGCGCTGGTCCAGCCATTCTCGCGCGCGGGACGACGCGATATCGGCCCGGTTCTGGTGATCCGCAACCAGTACCTCCACCTTCTTTCCGGCCACCGTGCCGCCCAGGTCCGCGATCGCCATCTTGATGGCCTCGACGCCGCCAGGTCCGTCGGCGTCCGCGGACAGCCCGGACATGTCCGTGATGAACCCGATTCGGATCACGCCGTCATCGGCCTGTGCCGCACCTGCCATTCCCAACAGCGCGGCCAATGCCGTCGCGCGCAACGTCTTTTTCATGTCTTGTCTCCCCACTACGTGGATGTGTGTGTTCAGAACGCGACGTGGTCGCGGCCCTTCAGTTGCAGCGTCTCGCGCGCGTCGTCCGGCGTGGCGATCTGCAAGGACAGGTCTTCCAGAATGCGGCGGATGCGGCGTACCTGGTCCGCGTTGGACTTCGCCAGTTCTCCGGGCCCATCCCACAATGAATCCTCCAGTCCCACGCGAACGTTCCCCCCCATCGTCGCCGCCATCGTCGCAAGCGGCGTCTGCTTGCGGCCGGCGGCCAGCACCGACCAGATGTAGTCGTCGCCGAACAGCCGGTCCGCCGTGCGCTTCATCATCATCACGTCCTCAGGGTGCGTGCCGATGCCGCCGCGGATGCCGAACACCGACTGGATCAGAAACGGCGGCTTGAGCAGCTTGCGGTCCACGAAATGCGCGGCGGTATAAAGATGGCCGATGTCGTAGCACTCGATCTCAAAGCGCGTGCCGTTATCGCTGCACGACGACAGGATGTGCTCGATATCCTTGAAGGTGTTGCGAAAGATCAGGTCGTTGCTGCCCTCCAGATACGGCCGCTCCCAATCCTGCGTGAACGTCTTGAACCGCTCCAGCAGCTCGTACATCCCGAAGTTCATCGACCCCATATTCAGCGACGCCACTTCCGGCTTGAACTGCAACGCCGGCGCCATCCGCTCGGCAATCGGCAGCACCGGCGATCCGCCCGTAGTGATGTTGACCACCACGTCCGATGCTTCCTTGATACGCGGCAGGAACTGCGCGTACAGCGCCGGATCCTGGGTGGGTTGCCCCGTGTCCGGCTGACGCGCATGCAGGTGCACGATCGCCGCACCCGCCTGGGCGGCATCAAGCGCCGACCGGGCGATCTCCTCAGGCGTGACGGGCAGGTGAGGCGACATCGACGGCGTATGGACCGAACCGGTGATGGCGCAGGTGATGATGACCTTTCTGGACTGTTTCATGGGCCTCTGGCGCGCGGCAAGGTGCCGCTGTGAATATGTCGCTACGGATTTTTATGGCCCCGGCTGTCTCCTCCGGGTGTGGGCCATTCTGTCGCAGGGCTTCGGGTCCTGTCACCTGAACAGAAATTATCAATTGATAGGGAATCCGGTGCTGCGCTGCAGCGTGCCATTCACGCGGCCGGAGCACGAAAAAAAGCCGCCGCCAGGATCGCTCCTGGCGGCGGCTTTTGCCGAACGGCTTCGAGGACTTAGTCCTTGCGGCTGGTCACTTCAACCAGGTGGTAGCCGAACTGCGTCTTGACCGGACCTTGCACTTGGCCGACCGGGGCGCTGAACACGACGGTGTCGAATTCCTTGACCATCTGGCCCGGGCCGAAGGTACCCAGGTTGCCACCGTCGCGGCTCGACGGGCAGCTCGAGTTTTCCTTGGCGAGCTGGGCGAAGTCAGCGCCATTCTCGATGGCGGTCTTGAGTTCGTTGGCCTTCGCTTCGGTGGAAACGAGGATGTGACGGGCGGAGGCTTGTGCCATGAGGGAACTCCTTGCAGACTGATTTGGGGAGGGGAGAGTAACGCATTCGCGTGAACTCGCTACCCTGGCATCATAAACGGGGAGTGATCCGGCCCCGGGTCACAGACGGTAAGCGCGAGGGGGCACACCCCCGCACTTCCCCTAATACCCCCTCACATCCTTATACGATTATCGTATTTTCAACACACCCCTCCCCGGGCGTGTCCACAGCCGAGGCAACGCGGGCTGGCAATGAGATGCACGTTTTCGGACGAGACTTCCTATGCCTGATTCAGCTTCCCGAGTACTGTTGAAAAAAGACGCGGTCGTGCCGTTTTCGTCGGAGCCCAATCTGACGGATCGTGTGACCGAGATGCTGCTGGACGAGATCACCAGTGGCGATTACCAGGTCGGTGAGGTGCTGCCCCCGGAGCAGACCATCGCCACCCGGCTTGGCGTTTCGCGCACGGTGCTGCGCGAAGCGGTTTCCCGCCTGAAGGGCGATGGCATCGTGCAAAGCAAGCAGGGCCGCGGGCTGACCGTCATGCAGACGGCGCGGCCGTCGGTGTTGCGCATGCAGGCCGCGGACATTGGCGATGCGGATCAGGTGCTGCGCATCGTGGAACTGCGCCGCGGCTTCGAGATCGAGGCCGCGCCGTTGGCGGCGGCCCGGCGTGACGAGGACGATCTGGCCGCCATGCGGCTGGCGCTGCGCAAGATGGCCGACGCGATTGCGTCCGGCGACGTGGCGGTCGGTGTGGATGCCGACATGGAGTTCCACCGCTGCGTGGCGCGTGCGACGCGCAATGAACACTATCTGAATTTCTTCGATTTCCTGGCGGTGTTGCTCAAAAAGAACCTGCGCGTGTCGCGTTCGCGGTCGGCCAAGATCGCGGGGCGCGGGGCGCAGGCGCAAAAGGAGCACGAGGCGCTGTTTGCCGCCATCGAGAAGGGCGACGTGGAACTTGCACGGCAGCACGCGCGCACGCACGTCGACAACACGGAAGCACGTCTGCGTACAGCGGCGGCCACGGCCGACAAGCCGTAGGCGTCCACTAAGGGCATCCTCCAAGGGGAAGTGGTGATGGGTCAGAAGACGATCGATGAGTTGGTGCGCGCCGACGAGGGACTGGTCAGCCGGTCCATCTTCGTGGACGAAGAGATCTTCCAGCAGGAACTGAAGCAGATCTTCTCGCGCGCGTGGCTGTTCGTGGGGCACGAAAGCCTGGTGCCCAAGCCGGACGACTACTTTGTTTCGCGCATGGGCACGGAATCCGTGATCCTGACGCGCGACCGGCAGGGGCAGATTCAGGTCATGTTGAACAGCTGTGCGCATCGCGGCATGAAGCTGTGCCGCTACGACCATGGCAACAACCGGACGTTTACCTGTCCGTACCACGGCTGGAGCTTTTCCACCGACGGCAAGCTGGTGGAACGGCCCGGCGAGCTGGTCGGCGTGCCCGGCCACGCCACGCACTACAAGGGCGAGCTGGACAAGAAGCAGTGGGGCCTGAAGACGGTGGCGCAGGTGGTGAACTACAAGGGCGCCATCTGGGCAACGTGGGATCCCAACGCGCCGCCGTTCCTGGACTACATCGGCAACATGCGGCTGTATCTGGACGCGGCGCTGGACCATCGAAACGGCAGTCCGGGCGGCTCCGAGGTGATCGGCGGCGTGCAGAAGTGGCGCGTGAAGTGCAACTGGAAATTCGCGCCTGAGAATTTCATTGGGGACCTGTACCACGACATCAGCCACCGATCCGTGGACATCGTGGGCATCGGCCCAGGCGGCGGCAAGGGGCGGCGCGATGCATCCGCCACGCGCTCGGCAATCTGCTTTCCTGAACTGGGCCACGGGCTGCTGGGCCGGCTGCCGTTCTACGAGGAAGGACCGTACGCGCCGCAATACGCGCGTTATCCGGAAGTCGAGGCGTACTACCGCGAGATCCACGAACACCGCGAGCGCACGTTGGGCTCGGCGATGCGCGTGCAGACCAGCGTGGGCACTATCTTCCCGAATATGTCGTTCCACGGCCGTCAGCCGCGCACGCTGGCAGTGTTTCATCCGATCAGTTCGACCGAGATGGAGATGTGGCGCATGTACCTGGTGGACAAGGACGCGCCCGAAGCGGTCAAGGAAGCGGCGCGCCATTATTTCCTGCGCTACTCCGGCCCGGGCGGCATGACGGAATCGGACGACATGGAGAACTGGACGGGCGCCACCGAGGCCAGCATGGGCGCGATGTCGCGCGAGCTGTACTTCAATTACCAGATGGGCGTGGGCCACCGGCAAGACGTGCCCGAGATTCCGGGCTGTGCGGTCAACGGTGAATACACCGAGGAAAACGCCCGCATCTACTACCGGCGCTGGGCGCAGTTCATGAACGGCCTGTCATGGGACCAACTGATGGCGGGCGCGGTGCGCCTGGAGGAGGCGGCATGAACGCAACCGTGGAAAACGCGCCGCCGGTGGCGCAGGACGACAGCGTGGACGACATGCTGCTCTGGTGGGAGGCGCATCGCTTCCTGCACTTTGAGGCCGACCTGCTGGACCACCGGGAATTCGACAAGTGGCTGGGCCTGCTGGACGAGGACATCACGTATCGCATGCCGCTCACGCGCAACGTGCGCCGCGACGCGATGGCGCAGGAATACTCCGGCAAGCAGGATGCGGCGTGGTTTGACGAAGGCATCGACACGCTGCGCCAGCGCGTGGCGCAGATCAAGACGGGAATTCATTGGGCCGAGGAACCGGCCTCGCGCGTATCGCATCTGGTGACCAACATCCGCGTGCTGGACGTGACGCCGGACGACGGCGGCGGCGACTTGGTGCGGGTGCGTTCGCGCTTCCTGATCTACCAGAACCGCCTGCAGTCCGAAGTGAACCTGTTCGTGGGCAAGCGCGAGGACGTGCTGCGCAGGCGCGACGGGCGCTTCACCATTCTGTCGCGCGAAATCCACCTCGACCAGAACGTACTCTTATCGAAGGCGCTGACGATCTTCTTCTAGCGCCGTTGCCGGAGCCGGCCCGTCTGCCGGCATTCGATGGTTTTCCTTCCACTCGGGGCCTGACCGCCGACAGGACGCGCTCGCCCATACCTGGAGTTGCAGCATGCAAAGACGTACTGTACTGAAGGCCATTGCCGGCGCGGCCGCGATGTCGGCAACGGGAATGTCGTGGGGCGCCGACGCGGCTTATCCAAGCAAGCCGATCCGCCTGATCGTGCCGTATCCGCCAGGCGGCGTCACGGACGTGGCGGGGCGTTTGGCGGGCGAAATCCTCACGCGCAAGTTTGGTCAGCCCGTGGTGGTGGAGAATCGGCCGGGTGCGAACGGCATGATCGGCAGCCAGCAGGTGGCTTCCGCGCCGGCGGACGGCTACACGCTGCTGCTCAATGGGCTGGGCGGCATGGTGCTGCCGATGGCCACGGTGACCGGTCTGCCGCTCGATACGTCGCGTGCCTTCACGCCGATCGCGCAGATGGCCGAATTCATCAACGTGCTGATCGTGCGGGCCGACTCGCCGATACGCAGCGTCGACGACCTGATCGCCACGGCGCGCAAACGTAGCAAGGATGGCCTGAACTACGGCTCCAACGGCATCGGTTCGTCGGTGCACCTGACCACCGCGTTCTTCGCGCAGCACACCGGCACCCATCTGCTGCACGTGCCCTACAAGGGCAGCGGCGAGATGCTGGTGGACGTGGTCAACGGCAACCTGGACTTCAGTTTCAGCAATCTGCCGCCCGTGATGGGGCTGATCCGCAAAGGGTCGATTCGCCCGATCGCCGTCACCAGCAGCTATCGCAGCAAGCAGCTGCCGGATGTGCCGACGATGGCCGAGCAAGGCGTGGCGGATTTCGATGTGACGAGCTGGCTGGGACTGTATGGCCCGGCTGGCATGCCGCCCGAGGTGGTGCAGAAGCTGAGCGCGGCGTTGCAGGAAGGCATGGCACTGCCGCAGTCGGTGGAAACCTTGAGCGCCGCGGGTTTTGAGCCCAGGCCCACGGGCGCGGATGCGTTTGCGGAACTGAACCGCGCCGAACTTGCGCGCTGGAAGCAGGTCGCCACCAAGGCCAGCATCTCCCTGAAATTCGGAGCCTGAGCATCATGGAAACGACATCGGCCCTGCAGCGGGTTCACACCGCCATCATCGGTGCAGGACATGCGGGCGTGGAGTGTGCGTGGGCCCTGCGCGCGGCGGGGGTGGAAGGCGACGTGGCGCTCTTTGGCGCCGAAACGCATGCACCCTACGAACGGCCGCCGCTGTCGAAGGCCGTGCTGACCGGTTCGACCAGCGCCGAGCGCATTGCGTTGCGCGCGGGCAGCGCTTACGAAAAGTCGCGCGTAATGGTGGTGGCGGGTGACCCGGTGGCCGCCATCGATACTGCGGCGCACACGCTGCGCACGGCGTCGGGCCGCGTCGTGGCGTATGAGCATTGCGTGCTTGCCACGGGCGCCAGCGCGCGCGGCATGGCCGACGTGGCGGGCGAACAGGTGTTCTCGGTGCGTGGCCTGGACGACGCGCACCGGCTGCGCGAGGCGCTGCGGCCGGGCATCCGGCTGCTGGTGGTCGGCGCCGGATATCTGGGACTGGAAGCGGCCTGCTCGGCGCGCAAGCTGGGCGCGCAAGTGCTGGTGCTGGAGAAGGGCGGCAACGTGATGGCGGGTAAGGTGTCCGAGCCCACGGCCACGCGGCTGGGCGACCTGCACCGCGAGGCCGGCATCGAGATCCGCCACGGCGCTGCGGTTCAGCGCTGGGAACGCACGGCATCCGGATGGCGCGCGCATCTGGCAACGGGCGAGGCCATCGATGCCGACCTGGTGCTGGTGTCGATTGGCGCGGTGGCCGAGACGGCGCTGGCCGAGGCGGCGGGACTCATCTGTCTGGACGGCGTGGTCGTGGACGAATGCTGCCGAACGTCGGCGCCCGACGTCTACGCCATCGGGGACTGCGCCAGCGCCTTTCGGGGCGAGCTGCAGCGCTATGCCCGGATTGAAAGCGTGCAGAACGCGCTGGCGCAGGCGCGCACGGCAGCCGCCGCCATCGCGGGCAAGGCGCCGCCCGCGTCGCGCCCGCCCACGTTCTGGTCCGAACAACAGGGCCGCCGTCTGCAGATGGCCGGACTGGTCGATCCGGCTGCGCCGTGCCGCGATGTATTACTGCCCACGGCCAAGGGATGGCTGGTCGAGCGCTACCAGCACGGCCGCCTGGCCGCGATCGAGGCGGTCGATAGCCCGGTGGAGTTCATCAAGGGCGTGCCACGCATCGGCGCGCCCGAAGTGGCTGCGGCCACGGCGTGATCAAACCTTCTGGAGACAACATGCCCGTTGCGATATTTGAATTGCCCGATGGCGCCGAACAGGTGCTGGATGTGCCCGATGATTGGTCGCTGATGGAAGCCGCGCGGCGCGATGGCCTGGAAGGCATCGTCGCCGAATGCGGCGGCGGCGCCATCTGCGGTACGTGCCACGTGCAGGTGGATGCCGATTGGCACGCGCGGCTGGAGCCACCCGGCATGGCCGAGGAAGCGTTGCTTGAAGTGGTGCCCGAGCGCTGCCCGACCAGCCGTCTGTCCTGTCAGGTCATCATGACGCCCGAACTGGACGGCATCCGCGTGCGCGTGCCGTCATCGCAGCTCGAGCTGTAGCCAGCGCGTCCGAACCCCAAGGAGCAACCGCATGGCCGACAACAAATCCATCAACCTGGTCGATCTGCAACCCGGCGTGCGCGTGCGCATGGCGGGCGGCGCGTTGGCCGAGATCGTCGAGAACCCGCAGGACGGCTTCTGGCTGATTGTCCGGTACCTGGACCATCCGGCAGAGCCCGCGCTGGTCGACGCCGGTGAGCAGCAGGTGTTTGCCACCGACGTCGAAGCAATCGAACCCTGAACCCTCTGGAGCCCCCATGAATCAAAAGCCCAAAGTCATCGTCTCCGCGCCCGTGCCGCCCGATCTGCGCGAGCAGCTGGCCGAGCGTTGCGAAATCGTCGAAGTGCCCACCGGACAGAATCCGGCCGAGGTGCTGGGCGCGGATGCGCGCGCGAATATCGAAGGCATGGTCTGCACGGTGCGCACCAAGGTCGATCAAGCCTTGCTGGACGCCTTGCCCGCGCTGAAGGTCAGCTCGAACTTCGCTGTGGGATTCGATAACGTCGATCTGGCGGCCGCCACACAGCGCAAAGTGCTGATCTGCAATACGCCCGGCGTGCTGGATGGCGCGGTGGCCGACGTGACGATCGGCCTGATGCTATGCCTGTCGCGCAATCTGGTGGCGGGGGACGCCTTCGTGCGCAGCGGCGCCTGGACCAAGGGCGCGTTCCCGCTGACGCGGGACATCCGCGGCAAGACGCTGGGACTGCTGGGGATGGGACGCATCGGCCGTGTCGTTGCCCGCGCGGCGCAGGCCTTCGACATGAAGGTCATCTATCACAACCGCCGCGAAGATCCGCAGGCCGAAGGCCTGGCCACCTATGTCGAGCGCGACGAACTCTTCAAGTCGTCTGACGTGCTGAGCGTGCACATTCCCCTGTCCGCGGAAACGCGCCATTCCATCGGCAAGCGTGAACTTGGCTTGATGAAGCCGACGGCCTACCTGATCAACACGGCGCGCGGCCCGGTCATCGACGAGGCGGCGCTGATCGACGCGTTGCGCGCCGGCACCATCGCGGGTGCGGGGCTGGATGTGATGGAGCAGGAACCGCTGCCGGCCGACAGCCCGCTCTGCGCCTTGCCGAATGTGGTGCTGCAGGCACACGTGGGCAGCGCTACGCACGAAACGCGGCGCGCGATGATCGACCTGGCGGTGGCCAACCTGATGGATGCACTGGGCGGAAAGACGCCGCAGGCGATGGTCAACCCCGAGGTCTGGCAGGCGCGCGCGTGACGCGTCCGGCAGGCAAAGCAGCGGGCCGTTGATTGAAGGCCTGCGAGGTGGGGCCGCCTAGGTGGGGCCGCCGAGGCGGCCCCTTATCCATGCCCCTTATCCCTGTTTCCCGCCGTAATCCACCACGATCCCCGCCTGCTGCGCGACCTCGGTCCAGCGCTTCAGTTCCGCCTTGGAGAACGCCTGGAACTGCGCCGCGTCGCGTAGCTTGGGTTCGAAGCCGGCGTTGATGATGCGGGTCTGGTATTCCGGAGCGGCCAGTCCCGTGACGATGGTGTTGGACAGCTGCGCAATGATCGCCGGATCGACCTGCGCGGGCGCATACATGCCCAGCCAGCTCGTCACGTCGAAGTCCTTCATGCCCTGTTCCTGCATGGTCGGCACGTTGGGCAGCTGGCGCGCGCGGTAGGCGCTGGTCACCGCCAAGGCCTTCAGGCGCTTGCCGTCCACCATCGCCAGCGTGGGCGGCAGGTTCATGAAACAGAGGTCCAGGTCGCCATTGGCCGTTCCGACCAGCGCCTCGCTGGCGCCCTTGTAGGGCACGTGGTCGAACTTCAAGCCGGTGCGCATGGCAAAGAGCTCGGCCGTCATCTGCGACGAACTGCCGACGCCGTTGCTGCCATATAGCGGTTTACGCTTCGTGGCACGCAGGTATTCGATCAGTTCTGGCACCGTGTTGGCGGGGTGGTCCACGCGCACGACCAGGGCGTTGACGAACTCGGCCACCTGGGCGATGGGTAGAAGGGCGGTGGGGATGTCGATCGGCAGGCCGCGCAGCGTGGCGGGCGGCAGTACGTTGTGGCCCAGGCCCCCCGTGGTGAGGGTGTAGCCGTCAGGCCGTGAGGCAGCGGCCGCCTGCATGCCGATGACCCCGCCCGCGCCGGCGCGGTTTTCGATCACCACGCTCTGGCCGTACTTGGCGTAGAGCAGGTCGCCCACCAGCCGTCCTGCAAGGTCGGTGGCGCTGCCTGGTGTGGAAGAGACGATGATCTTGATGACGCGGGACGGATACGGCCCGCTCTGTGCCCAGCTTGCGCCGGTAAGGTGCAGGCCGGCGGCGGCCCCCATCAGCTTCAACGCACTACGACGTTTCATGACGACTTCCCCTTGGGTTATAGACCTACTGCTTCACGTGCTGCTCCAAAAATGTGATCCGGACTTTGTACGATAAACATATTTCTCGTACGGTACGGGCCACGCGAGAGCACGCAAATTGCGGCTTACCCTAGGGAAGTCGTTTTGGGCCTTGCGGCCCGATTATCAGCGCACCGGCCAGCCGTACATCAGCCCGCCGTTGCGATACGACGCATTCAGCCCGCGCTCGAGTTTCAGCGGGCTGTTCGGGCCCAGGTTCTTCTCGAAGCTCTCGCCGTAATTGCCGACGGTCTTGATGATGTTGTAGGCCCACTTGTCATCGACGCCCAAGTTCTTTCCCATGCCCGGCGTCACGCCCAAGAGGCGCTGGATGTTCGGGTTGGTGCTTTTCAACATCTCGTCCACGTTCTTGGACGTGACGCCGTATTCCTCGGCTTCCAGCATGGCGTTCATGGTCCAGCGGACCAGGTTGAACCATTGCTCGTCGCCCTGGCGAACCATCGGGCCCAGCGGTTCCTTGGAGAAGTTCTCCGGCAGGATGTCGTACTTTTCCGGATTCTCCAGGTTGCTGCGCGCGGCGGCCAATTGCGACTTGTCGCCGGTGAAGGCGTCGCAGCGGCCCACGGCGAAGGCGCGGATGATCTCGTCCAGGCGCTCCACGACGACCGGCTTGAAGTTCACGTTCTGCGAGCGGAACCAGTCCGCGAGGTTCAGTTCGGTGGTGGTGCCGGGCTGCACGCAGACGGTGGCGCCTTCCAGTTCCTTGGCGCTCTTCACGCCCAGGGACTTGTTCACCATGATGCCCTGGCTGTCGTAGTAGTTCACGCCCACGCCGATCAGGCCCAGCGTCGTGTCGCGGGTCAGGGTGAGCGTGGTGTTGCGGGTCAGGACATCGACTTCGCCGGATTGCAGGGCGGTAAAGCGCTGGACCGCGCTGATCGCCTGGATCTTGGCCTTGGAGGCGTCGCCGAACAAGGCGATGGCCAGCGCGCGGCACAGGTCGACGTCCAGGCCGATCCAGCCGCCCTTGCTGTCGTTCACGGAAAAGCCCGCGACGCCCGTGGATACGCCGCAATGGACAAAGCCCTTGCTCTTGACCGCCTCGAAGGTCGCGCCGGCGTGGGCGGTCCAGGACGAAATGAACAAGGCGGTTCCTGCCGCAGCCAGTTTGAGTGCTTTCATGGTGTCTCCGCGCCGCGTGGCGCATGTTTATCGTTCAGCCGAAGGCTGAAGTGCGGCGCATAGTACCAGCGGGTCCGGGAGGGAGAATCAGGGAATTCCCGTTAAATCCGGGAGGCGGAATTTGATGGGGATAGAATCGGGCATGCCCGCCCTGCCGCCTGCTTCCAGGCCGCCAGCGGCCGGAAAACGCCACACCGCCACGCCAGCCTATGAATCGACATGACGACCCCGCAGGTCCAGACGACCGACCCAGGTGCCCGATCGCCTTCGTCAAGGACCAGTTGCACGGCACTTGGACCGAGCTGACGCGGGTCACCGCCAGCGACCGCCGCTGGGAAATGCCGCTGGCCGCCGCGCTGTCGTCGGGTCTGCCGCTGATGGTGGGCGCGTATTTCGGGCGCATGGATTACGGACTGATGTCCAGCCTGGGCGGGATGGTGTTCCTGAGCCTGCCCAACGCCTCGTTGCAGATCCGCATGATGATGCTGCTGGCGGCGTCCTTCGGCATGGTCGCCTGCTACGCGCTGGGCGCGCTGACGAAGTTCTGGCCGACCGCCACGATCGCGGCGCTGACGCTGATCGCGATGGTGGTGAACATGGTGTGCCGCTGCTATCGCCTGGGCCCGCCGGGCAGCCTGTTTTTCATCATGGCCACGGCGATCGCCGCCTACACGCCGGGCACCATCGAAGACGTGCCACTGCGCGTGGGCATGGTGGCATTGGGTTGTCTGGTCGCCTGCCTGGTGGCCTTTGCGTATTCGCTGCACATGACGCGCGTGGCCCCGCCGCCGCCGCATGTCGAACTGCCCAAGCCCACGTTCGATTTCGTTGTTTACGACTCCGTCATCATCGGGCTGTTCGTGGGTATTTCCTTGCTGGTGGCCGAACTGCTGCAACTGCAGCGGCCGTACTGGGTCCCCGTCAGTTGCCTGGCGATCATCCAGGGCGCCAGCCTGCGCGCGGCGTGGAGCCGGCAGATGCACCGCATCCTGGGCACCGCCGTGGGCCTGTGCGTGGCCTGGGCGCTGCTCAGCCTGCCGCTCAACGTCTGGACGCTGAGCCTGGTGATGATGGCGCTGTCGTTCGGCATCGAAACGCTGGTGGTGCGCCATTACGCCAGCGCGGTGGCGCTGATCACGCCCTTGACCATCTTCCTGGCCGAGGCGCCGCATCTGGGGCAGGGCTATCCCGTCGATGTGATCGAGGCGCGCTTCGTGGACACGGCGCTCGGGGCATTCATCGGCGTGCTCGGCGCCGTGCTGCTGCACAGCCAACGCATCCGCCCGACGCTGTCGCGCTGGATGCGGGCGGTGCTGCCGCGGCGGGTGAGTTGACCGCCGCCCTGCGCCGGCTGGACGCCGCGGCGGTCGATTTTCCCCGCCGGCTCGGATAGGATGGGTGTTTGCGCAACCTGGAGGCACTCATGGATTGTTCTGTTGAAGGAAAGGTCGCGTTCGCCGACGGTCATTCGTATCACTTCGCGACCGTCGACGCGGCGCTGGCATTCGCGGAGTGCGTCAAAAGCACCCAGAATCCCGCCCAATGCGCCGCCACGCATGGCAGCACCCGTCAGGTCAAGCTGGAAGACGTCGCCGCGCAGGAAGCCGCGGAGCGGCTTGAACAGGAACCCGGCGCGGGGACTTGAATGTCTTGACGCGGCGCGGGTGTCAGCCCTTCGCGGCGGATTTCGCGCCGGCACTTCGCCGCCGCCCGCGCGGCGGCGCCGCATCATCAGCCCCGTCGCCCGCCAGATACGCCTGCACCAACGTGATGATCCGTTCCGCCGTAGGCGACAAGCTGCGCCGGGCGCGATGGATGACGCTGTAGGTCAGCGGACCTGACGCCGGGTAGGGCAGCGGCAACGGCACGAGCGATCCTTGCGCCAGTTCGGCGACGATGGCCTCGCGCGTGCAGAACAGCACCACGTCGCTTCCCACGGCTACGTCGCGCAGCGCGCTGACGCTGTCGCATTCAAACGCAATCGGCAGTTCATCCACGCCGGCCACCTGATACAGCTTGGCCAGATACTCCCGCGCCCGCTGCGGCAGGTCGGTGGCGGCCAGGCGATATTGCGCCAAGGCGGCGCGCAGCTTGGGTTTTCGCACCGATTGCAGCGGATGCCCGGCCCGCACGAAAAGGCCGCCGTGCTGCGGCGGCAGCGCACGCACGATGAAGTCGGCCGGCGGCGGCAGGCTGTGCGTCACCGCCACGGCAAAGTCCAGCTTGTCCTGCAACAGCTTGTCGAGCAGGCGCTGCCAGCTTTCGATCTCGACATGCACGCTCAGGCCGGGATGGTCGTGCGCCAGGCGGACCAGCAGCGGCGACAGAAACCCCGCCGCCGGAAAGGCCCCGACGCCGAAGCTCACGCGTCCCGTGTCGTGGCCCCTCAGCAATTCGGCCTCGCGCCGAAGGGCGAGGACATCGCCCAGGATGCGGCGCGAACGATCGAGAACCATTTTTCCCGCCTGCGTCGGCGTCACGCCGATCGACGCGCGATCCACCAGCACCAGGCCCAGCGTCTCTTCAAGGGACTGGATGCTGCGCGTCAGCGCCGACTGCGTCAGATGCAGCCGCTGGGCCGCCCGAGAGAAGTGCCGCTCTTCGGCAAGGACGGAAAAGTGCTGGAGCGAACGGATCGTCAGGCCCATGTATTTTTCTCATCGGAATTGCGCCAAATATGCAATTGATTCGAGTCAATTGCAAGACTAAAACAGCTTGACCACGGGTCGGTGAAAACGCTGCAAGAACCCGGGAAAACACGACACAGAGCGCTGCGCGGCCCCGCGACACGCCAACCTCGCAGGAGGAGACAACATGAACCGCAAGCCGATCTTCCATCTGGCGGGCTGGGCCGCCGCGCTGAGCATGCTGGCCTGTACGGCCGCCGTCGCGGCGCCATCCCCGCAACCCGACGCCTGGCCCGCCGCGGGCAAGCCGATACGCATGGTTGTGCCGTTCCCGGCGGGGTCGGGGTCGGATTCGCTGGCGCGCATGCTGGCGGCCAAGGTATCGCAGCAGACAGGCGCCTCCGTCATCATCGACAACAAGCCGGGCGCGGGCACGATGATCGGCGCGCAGGACGTGGCGCGCGCCAAGCCGGACGGCTATACGCTGCTGTACACCATCGTGGTCACGCACACGCAGAATCCGCACCTCTACAAAAAGCTGCCGTACGACCCGGTCAAGGACTTCACGCCGGTGTTGCAGGCGGTCAGATCGGCCACCGTGCTGGTCGCCAACAACAACGCGCCGTTCTCCACGACAGCCGAGCTGATCGCCTACGCCAAGGCAAATCCTGGAAAGCTCAACTACGCCTCGTACAGCGCCGGATCAACCTCGCACCTGAATGGCGAGATCCTCAAGATGAAGACGGGCACCGACATCGTCCACGTGCCCTACAAAGGCACCGCCGACGCCAGCCGCGCGCTCTTGGCGGGCGACGTGCAGGTTTACTTCGATGGCACCGCCACAGCGGTCGAGAACGCGCGTGCCGGCAAGGTCAAGCTGCTGGGCCCGCCCACGGACCGGCGCCTGAGCGTGCTGCCAGAACTGCCCACGCTGGAAGAGCAGGGGATCGAGGGACTGAACATCGTGGGCTGGCAAGGCATCTTCGGTCCGGGCGACATGCCGCCCGCACTGGCCGAGCGCGTCGCCCAGGTGTTTCGCGCCGCGCTGGAGACCCCGGAGATCACCCAGACCATCCTGTCGCAGGGCAATGAGGTCAGTGGTGCGGGGCCAAAGGAGTTCTCGGCCATCGTGCAGCGCGACAGCGCGCGGTGGGGCGACGTGATCCGCCGGATCGGGCTGGTATTGGAATAAGGCTGACGGGCCCACGGGCCCCGGGAGACAACGATGCACGATGTAGTGATACGCGGCGGCACGCTGGTGGACGGTTCGGGCGCCAGCGCCCGGGTGGGCGACCTGGCCATCGACGGCGGCACGATCGTCCAGGCCGGCGGCAAGGCGGGCGCGGCGCGGCGAGAAATCGACGCGGCGGGCGCGTTGGTGACGCCGGGGTGGGTCGACATCCATACCCATTACGACGGCCAGGCGACATGGGATCCGTATCTCAGTCCGTCGACATGGCATGGCGTCACCACCGCCATCATGGGCAACTGCGGCGTGGGCTTTGCGCCGGTCAAGCCCGACCGGCGCGAATGGCTGATCAAGGTGATGGAAGGCGTCGAGGACATTCCGGGCTCGGTACTGTCGGAAGGCATCGAATGGGACTGGGAGACGTTCCCCGAGTACCTGGACGCGCTGGACCGGCGGCCCAAGGCGCTGGACATCGGCGCGCAGATTCCGCACAGCGCGGTGCGCGCATACGTGATGGGCGATCGCGCCATTCATCACGACGAGGCGTCTCCCGCGGACCTGCTGGCCATGCGCGAGGTCGTGCGGGCCGCCTTGCAGGCAGGCGCGGTCGGCTTTTCGACGTCGCGGACCTTCCTGCACAAGTACGACGAGCGCAAGTATCCCCCGGGCACGTTCGCCACCGGCGAAGAGATCAGCGCGCTGGGATCGGTCATGGGCGAGGTCGGCCACGGCGTGTTCCAGATGACGGCCAACCATCCCGCGATGGAAGGCGAGATCCCCTGGCTGGAACAGCTTGCCCGCCACAATCGTCTGCCGGTGCTGTTCAACCTTCAGCAGACCGACGGCGCGCCAGACGTCTGGAAGCAGATCGTGCGCACGCTGGACAAGGCGCGCGACGAAGGCGTGCCGCTCATGGCCGGCATCAGCGGCCGGCCGCTCGGCATCCTGTTCTCCTGGCAGAGCTCGCTGCACCCCTTCATTGCCCATCCGACCTATCAGGCGCTGCACGCGCTGCCCCTGCCGGAAAAGCTCGCGCAGCTGCGCGATCCGCAGGTCCGCCAGAAGATCATGAGCGAGCAGCGCGGCCTGCTGGACCGCCGGGCCGAAACGCTATTCAGCAGCTTCCACAAGATCTACCGGTTGGGCCAGGATCCCGACTACGAACCGCTGCCCGAAGACAGCGTGGCGGCCATGGCGGCGCGCACCGGGCGCCCGCCGCTGGAGCTGGTGTACGACCTGATGCTGGAGAATGACGGCCGGGCGATTCTTTATTACCCGTCCTTCAACTACTCCTATGAGAACCTGGATCACCTGCACCAGTTGATGCAGCACGCCAATACCGTGAACAGCCTGTCCGACGGCGGGGCGCATTGCGGCTACATCTGCGATGTCAGCATGCCGACCTTCATGCTCAGCCACTGGACGCGCGACCGCCGCCGCGGCCCGCTATTGCCGCTGGAACACGTGGTGCGCCGGCAAACCCGCGATACCGCGCTGGTGTATGGCTTGCACGACCGCGGGCTGTTGCAGCCGGGGTTCAAGGCCGACATCAACGTCATCGATCCCGATGCGCTGAAGGTCCACTGTCCGGAAATGGTCTTTGACCTGCCGGGCGGCGGGCGCAGGCTGGTGCAGCGTGCCGATGGTTACGCGGCCACGCTGGTCAACGGCCTGCCGATCTTCGAACGCGGACAGGCCACGGGCGAGCTGCCAGGCAAACTGCTGCGCGGCGCCGGACCGCAACGCGGCTAAGCATCCGGGCATTCCCGAATATATTGATTGCACCGATTAATCCACTGGAATTTCTCATTTGTGGCGCAGGATTGCGCTCCCTATGATCGGCAGGGTTGCTTCACCAGCAACCCAAAAATCAAGGGGAAAAAAAATGAAGAAGTGGAAACTGGCCGGCGCGGCGCTGGCCGTGCTGTCCTGCGTGGCCACGGCCTCGGGCGCGCAAACCGCCTATCCGAAGGGCCCGGTCACGCTGGTCGTGCCTTTCGCGCCCGGCGGGTCGACGGACGTGATCGGACGGCTCCTGGCCGAGCGGCTGGCGGTGGCGCTCAAGCAGCCGGTGGTGGTCGAAAACCGCTCGGGCGCGGGCGGCAACATCGGCGCGGCCATGGTGGCCAAGTCCGCGCCCGATGGCCAGACGCTGCTCTTTGGGACGACGGGCATCCTGGCCATCAACGAGTTCCTCTACAACAACCCGGGCTACAAGGCCGACCGCGACCTGAAGCCCGTGGTGTACACCGCGTCCATCAGCAACGTGCTGATCGTGAACAACGACATGCCAGTGTCCAGTGTGGACGACCTGATCAAGCTGGCCAAGGCCAACCCCGGCAAGTATTCCTTTGCGTCCTCGGGCGCGGGCAGCTCCACGCACCTGTCGGGCGAATTGTTCAAGAACATGGCGGGCGTGGACCTGATGCACGTGCCGTACAAGGGCAGCGGCCAGGCGCTGGTGGACCTGGTCGGCGGCCAGATCAACATGATCTTCGACAACGCGCCGTCGGCGGTGCCGCTGGCGCAATCCGGCAAGGTCAAGGCCCTGGCCGTCACCAGCACCACGCCGCTGTCGGTGCTGCCGGGGATTCCGCCGTTGACCGAGGCCGGCCTGAAGGGATACGAGTCCCTGTCCTGGACCGGCGTGGTCGCACCCGCCGGCACGCCGCAGGCCGTGGTGGACCGGCTCAACAAGGAGGTCAACGCGATCCTGGCCGACGAGGCCGTGCGCAAGAAGCTCACCGAACTGGGTGCGCAGGCCACGGGCGGCTCGCCCCAGGACTTCACCGCGCACATCGAAGCCGAACGCGCCAAATGGGGCAAGCTGGTAAAGGAAGCGAAGATCGCGGTGCAGTAGCCACCGGCGGCGCAGGTGTCAGACACCGGCAGACGCCGCCTTCCTGGTCCTTTTCCCCGACACCTTCACCCCCGCCGGCACCGGCTTTTCGTTGATCACGTCCCGCATGTACTGCAGGAACAGCTCCGAACTTGCCGACAGCGACCGCAGCCGCCGCGTAATCAGACAGACCTCGCGCGACAACCGGGGCGAACTCAATTCCCGAAACACGAACGTCCCCGGTTCGGTCCCCCGCGTCTGCGGCGGCGCGATGGAACTTGCCGCCAGCGCCGGCAGAATCGAGTAGCGCCCGCCGCCGCGCAGCACGGCGTGTAGCGACGACGTCCGCGACACTTCGTCGTGCTGCTGCTCAAAAAACCCAGGCTTGCCGGCATGCGCGCGCAGGAACGCCCCGATGCCCGTGTCCTCGGTAAACCCCACATATTCCGCCGGATCCAGATCAGCCCACTTCAAGGGCTTAGCGCCTTGCGCGTACGGATAGGACGCCGCGCAGATCACGCCGTAGCGGTCCTCGAACAGCGGCGTGTAGACCAGCTCGTCAAAGCCATGATGCGACGTCGAAATCGCAAAATCGATGTCGCCGTTGGCTATCATCTTTTCCACCTGTTCCGAGCCGGCGTCGTGCAACGAGAACGTGATCTTGGGATAAGCCTGGCGGAACGCCGCGATGGCATCGCCCAGGAAGTAGTTGGTGACCGACGCCACCACCGCGATCCGCACATGCCCCTGACGGCCTTGCGACAATGCTTCCAGGTCGCTCAAGGCGCCGTCGAACTGGCTGAGGATGCGCTCGGCCTCGGCCTTGAAGCGCGCGGCCTCCGGCGTCATCGCCACGCGCCGTGTGCTGCGGTCAAACAGCTTGACGCCGACCGCGTCCTCGAACTGCTGGATTGTCGCCGTCAGCGAAGACTGGGTCAGGAACAGCTGCGAGGCCGCCACGGTGAACGAACCCGTGTTGGCCACGGCGACGAAACTGCGAAAGTGCCGCAGGGTGATGCTGCGTTTGGCCGTCATGCTGCCCACCGTTTCATATATTGGTGAAACCGAATAATAAGCAAAAACCAACAATTTGTAGTGAAGAAAACCGCGCTCTAGAATTTCCTTCGATCTGGCGCATCGCGCCGTCTCCACCGCACGCAACAGGGAGCGAACTGAAATGAGCGCTGCAGGCGTATTGCCCACATGAGCACACCACAACCCTTGCGCATCCTCATGTCCGCATCGACGCGGGACCGGATCGGCGACGCTATCAGCCAGGCCCTGGACGGGCGCCCCTTCGAGGCCGTCATTGCGGCCCAGACGCACGGCAACGAGCCGGCGGATGTGGATGCCGCCTTCATCTCGCGCGACGTGACGGGCCTGTCGACCAAGCATCGCGTCCTGGAACCCCTGGAGGCGTTTTACGTCACGCTGCGCCGGTCGCCGAAGCTGGCCTGGGTGCACGTGCATTCGGCGGGCGCCGACCGCCCGATCTTTGGCGAACTGAAGGCGCGCGGCGTGCGCGTCACGACGTCGTCCGGGGCCAATGCGCAGGTGGTGGCGCAGACGGCGCTGGCCGCGATCCTGTCGCTGGCCCGCGAGTTTCCCCGCCTGTTCGACGCGCAGCGGGCGCGCACGTGGACGCCACTGATCGGCAGATTGCTGCCGCGCGACCTGGCCGGGCAGACCGCCGTGATCGTGGGGTGGGGACCGATCGGCCAGACGCTAGCCGGGTATCTGCGGGTGTTGGGCCTGAACGTCATCGCCGTGCGCAGCGCGGCCACGCCGCCCGCCGATGGCGTCGAAACCTATGCGTTCGAGGATCTGGCACGCATCGCCGGACGCGCCGACTGGCTGGTGTTGGCCTGTCCTTTAAGCGATCGCACACGCGGGCTGGTAGACGCGCGTGTGCTCGCCGCCATGGCGCCGCATGCCCGGCTCGTCAACGTGGCGCGCGGCGAGATCGTGGCGGAAGCCGATCTGATCGACGCCCTGCGCGCAAAGACGCTGGCAGGCGCGTATCTGGACGTGTTCGAACACGAACCGCTGGATGCCGAATCGCCGCTATGGACGCTGCCCAACGCATTCGTCACGCCGCATTCGGCAGGCCACTCGGATGGCAACGAGGCGCGCGTGGACCGGATCTTTCTTGATTACCTGCGGCAGTGGCGGCAGTAACGCCAGCCTGATTGCACCCGCACCTCACCTGCTTGCAACCCGTCAATTCCAGGACCTTCCATGATCCAGACCGCCGCGCGCATCCAGCGCATCAAACCCTCGCCCAGCTCGATGGCGGGCCAGCGGGCCCGTGAACTTCGCGCCACCGGCCGCGATATCGTCGCGCTGACGGCCGGCGAGCCCGACTTCGATACGCCCGACAACGTCACGCAGGCGGTTGTGCGCGCGATGGCGCAGTCGCGCACCAAGTACACCGACGTGGGCGGCACACCCGAGCTCAAGGCCGCGATCCGCGAGAAATTCCGCCGCGACAACGGCCTGGACTACGCCGCCAGCGAAATCATCGTCGGCAACGGCGGCAAGCAGATCATCTTCAACGCGCTGCTCGCCACCGTCGACGAGGGCGACGAGGTGATCGTGCCGACCCCGTACTGGGTGTCGTATCCCGACATCGTGCTGCTGGCGGGCGGCACGCCGGTCTTCGTGGCCTGCCCGCCCGCGCAGGGATTCAAGCTGCAGCCCGCCGACCTGGACAAGGCGATCACGCCCCGCACACGCTGGGTGATCCTGAACGGTCCCAACAACCCCAGCGGCGCGGCCTATTCGCGCGAAGAGCTGCTGGCGCTGGCCGAAGTGCTGCGGCGCCATCCGCATGTCTGGTTGATGTCTGACGACATCTACGAACACATCCTGTACGACGGCCGGCAGTTCGCCACCCTGGCGCAGGTGGCCCCCGACTTGAAGGCGCGCACGCTCACCATCAACGGCGTGTCCAAGGCCTATGCGATGACCGGCTGGCGTATCGGTTACGGGGCGGCGCCGACCGACCTGATCAAGGCGATGACCAAGCTGCAGTCGCAGAGCACGTCCAACCCGTCTTCGATCAGCCAGGCGGCCGCGCAGGAAGCGCTGTCCGGCCCGCAGGATTTCATGGCCGAACGAACCCGCATCTTCCAGACGCGCCGCGACATGATCGTGGCCAGCTTGAACCGCATCGACGGCATCGACTGCCACATGCCGGAAGGCGCGTTCTACGTGTTTCCGTCCTGCGAGGGGCTGCTGGGCAGGACGACGCCCGCGGGCAAGCAATTGAAGACCGACGAGGACTTCATCATGTACCTGCTCGACGAGGAGAACCTGGCGGTGCTGCAAGGCGCGGCGTACGGGGTGTCGCCGTTCTTCCGGATCTCGTACGCGGCGTCGATGGAACAGTTGGAAGAGGGCTGCGCGCGCATCAAGCGCGCTTGCGCGAAGCTGGGATAAAGGCGGTTGGGGCGGGCGTTTGCGCCGGACGATTAGGCTGCCGCCCCGCAATACGGGCAGTCGGATTCACCGGGCTGCGCGGGCGCCATCCGTTCAGCAGCCGGCTTTCCCGGCGCGGGACGCACGTCAGTGGGCAGGGCGGCATCGCCGCCGTGCCCGCCGTGAAAACACTCGTGCGCCAGCCACTGGCTCAGCCGTTCGTAGCTTTCCATGTTGCTGCGCCAGTTCGGCGCGCAAAGATAATAGCCAAGCGGGCTTTCAAAAGTCCGGTCGAAAATGTCCACCAGTTGCCCTGTGGCCAGTTCCTTTTCGATCAGGCAATGCGGCATTAGCGCCACGCCAAAGCCGGAAGACGCGGCCTGGATAATCATCGAAAACAGATTGAAGCCCGGGCCGAACCGTGCGCGGTCATAATCGCCCAGGTAGGTCGAGAACCAATATTCCCAGGACAGCGGAATCTCGATGTGCTGCAGCAGCGTGCATTGCTTGATGTCTTCGAGACTGCCGATGGGGTGCTGATCCAGATATTCCCGCGAGCACACCAGACGGGTTTCACGGCCCGTCAGGTATTTGGCGTCGCCATCGTGCCAATCGCCATACCCATATTGGATCGACGCATCGAAATCGAGCTCGGTGCTTTTGTAATCCGCCACGCTGTAGCGCACGAAATTGATGGAAATGTCCGGGTTGACCTCGCGGAACGTCTTCAATCGCGGAAACAGCCATTGCGCCGCAAAGGTGGGCGCGGCCGATACGTTCAGGGATTTTGCCGACTGCTGCGTCGCCATGACCTGCGACGTGGCGCTTTCCAGCGTATGCAGGGCCGGCCGGATCAGGCTGAGATAGGTGGCGCCCATGCGGGTGAGCTGCAGCCCGTTGGTGCCCCGGATGAACAGCGCGTGTCCCAGGTAGCTTTCCAGCGTGGCGATATGCCGGCTGATGGCGCTTTGCGTGACGAACAGTTCCTTTCCCGCCTTGGAAAACGACAAGTGCCGGGCCGCCGCGGAGAATGCGTTTAACTCAGAAAGGGTGGGGCAGCGACGTCTCATAGGGGGGTATGAGTAATGCTCATAAGGCTGTTCAAATTTGTGTCGAACGCATAGGGGGAGACCCGGTAGCGGACCCCCGAATTGTACCGGTAGAGTTCGGCATGCCGTGATTTCCCGGCGTTTTGAACTGTTTACGTGGTCGATTTATGAAGCCGGTTGTCATCAAGAATTGCAGGATCCTCAATACCCGAACCTTGGCCCTTGAAGCCGCCGCGACCGTGCTGGTCGAGGATGGCGTGATCACCCGCATTGGCGCCGATGAACCGGCTGCCGCGGATGCACAGGTGGTGGACGCCAAGGGCATGACCCTGATGCCCGGCATGATCGACTGCCACGTGCACGTCGTGGCGTCGTCGTTCAACCTGGGCCGCGTGGCGGCCCTGCCCAACGCGCTGGCGCTGCTGCGCGCGCTGCCCATCATGCAGGGCATGCTGGACCGCGGCTTCACGTCCGTGCGCGACGCGGGCGGCGCGGACTGGGCGCTGGCGCAGGCGGTGCTGGACGGCACCATCGACGGCCCGCGTCTCTTCTGCTCGGGCAAGGCTCTGTCCCAGACCGGCGGCCACGGCGACTTCCGCCAGCGCAACGACGAGCTCGATCCGTGCCCGTGCTCGGTCAAGATCGGCAACATCGGGCGCGTGGTCGACGGCGTGGACAACTGCCGCCTGGCCGTGCGCGAGGAAATCCTGAAGGGCGCCACGCAGATCAAGGTCATGGCGTCTGGCGGCGTGGCCTCGCCCAACGACCCCATCCAGAACCTGGGCTTCTCCGAAGCCGAGCTCATCGCCATCGTCGAAGAGGCCAATAACGCCAATACCTACGTGATGGCTCACGCCTACACCCCGCGCGCCATCACCCGCGCCGTGCGGTGCGGCGTGCGCACCATCGAGCACGGCAACCTCGTCGACCGCGAGGCCGCCGAGGTCATGAAGGAACATGACGCCTACATGGTGCCCACGCTGATCACCTACGAAGGCCTGGCCAACGATGGCGAGCGCTATGGCCTGCCGCTGGACTCGGTCAAGAAGATCGCCACCGTGCGCACGCAAGGCCTGACCGCGCTGGAGATCCTGGACGAAGTCGGCGTGAAGATGGGCTACGGCAGCGACCTGCTGGGCGAAACCCACTACATGCAGTCCGACGAACTGGTGCTGCGCAGCCGCGTGCTGGGCAATGCCAAGGTCATCCAGCAGGCGACGCTGATCGGCGCCGAGATCCTGAACCAGGAAGGCCTCCTGGGCGAAGTGTGCGAAGGCGCCTACGCCGATCTGCTGCTGATCGATGGCAATCCGCTGGACGACATCGAACTGCTGACCAAGCCCGATTTGATCAAGCTCATCATGAACCGCGGCCTGCTGCACAAGAACGCCTGCTGACGGTCCCCTTCCTTTTATCTCCGGAACTTCCCCATCATGTTTTCCGTATCCGACCGCCTGGAGCGGTTGCCCTTCAGCAGCTTTCATTTCCGGCTGCTGATGATCGGCGGCCTCGGGCTCGCCTTCGAAGCACTGGACGCCGGCATCATCGCCTTCATCATTCCCTCGCTGCGCACGCAGTGGGGCCTGACCACCGGCCAGATCGGCTGGATCGCCAGCAGCACGTACGTCGGCTTCCTGGTCGGCGCGCTGTTCTCCGGCATCCTGGGCGACCGCTACGGCCGCAAGAAGATCATGATGTGGGCGCTGCTGCTGTTCTGCGTCGCCACGTTCGTCAACGCCTTTGCACGCAACTATCACGAGTTCTACATCCTGCGCATGATCGCCGGCATCGGCATCGGCATGGGCGCGGAAGGCGCCATCATCGCGCCGTACCTGGCCGAGTTCGTCAGCAGCAAGTACCGAGGCCGGTTCACCGGCGCGCTGGCGGGCTTCTTCTCGTTCGGCTTCGTCATGTCGGCGCTGCTGGGCTACTTCATCGTGCCGATGAGCGACGACGGCTGGCGCTACATCATGATCATCGCTTCGGTGCCGGTCGTGTTCCTGCTGTGGTGGCGCAAGTCGCTGTTCGAGTCGCCCCGCTGGCTTGAGCACACCGGCCAGACTTCCGAGGCCAACCGCATCTGCGAAGCCATCGAAGCCGAAGTGCTGCAAAGCACCGGCCGCCCGCTGCCCACGCCTGTCGCCACGCGCAAGGCTGCGTCCTCGCCCGCTGACCAGCAGACCGCCATGGCCAAGCTGGCGTCGCTGTTCTCCAAGCAATACCTGGGCACCACCGCGCTGGTGTGGGTGTTCTGGATCACCGTGCTGTTCTGCTACTACGCCTTCCTGGTGTGGATCCCCAGCCTGCTCGTCGAGCGCGGCTTCACCATCACCAAAAGCTTCTCGTACACGATCCTGATCTACCTGTCGCAGATCCCGGGCTACTTCTCGGCCGCGTACTTCAACGACAAGATCGGCCGCAAGTACACGATCCTGGCGTACATGCTGCTGTCGTGCCTGTCGGCGCTGGGCCTGGCGCTGGCTAGCGGCGAGCATCAGATCATCATGCTGAGCATGCTGCTGTCCTTCGGCATGAACGGTGTGATCGCCGGTCAATACACCTACACCGCCGAAATCTATCCCACGTCGATCCGCGCGACCGGCATGGGCGCGGCCTCCGCCTTTGCCCGCATCGGCTCCATTGCATCGCCCACCATCGTTGGCGTGGCGTATCCGGTCCTGGGCTTTGCCGGCGTGTTTGCCATGATGACCGCGATCCTGCTGGTCGGCGGCCTGGGCATCCTGTTCTACGGCAAGAACACGCGTGGCGTCGTGCTCGAGGAAATCAACGCATGACCAAGGCCTCCGCATTCAACGCGTTGGCTGGCCACGCCCGCGATCTGGCGCTGGCCGGCGACCGGCAGGCGCAGTGGGGCGTGATCTCCAACCTGCTGCAAGACTGCTTTGGCCACAAGCTGTTCACGGCGCTGCTGTACTTGCAGGACCACAAGCTGATGAAGCGTCTGCACACGTCGGACGACACCATCAGTCCGCTCGGCGGCTTCAAGGCCACCGGCAACGGCCCGTGGTCCCGGCTGGTACTGGAAGAAGGGCGCCTGTATGTCGCCAGCAACGAAGACGACGTGCGTACCGTTTTCTCCGAAGCGCCGATGCTGATCGAGCGCGGGCTGCAGTCGGCGTTCAACATCCCGGTGCGGCACGCGGGGCGGGTGATCGGCTCGCTGAACATGCTGGCCGCGCGTCATGCCTATGACGATATCGATCCGGATCTGGCGGCGGTCGTGGCTGGGTTGTGCGCGCCCGTGTTCATCGAAGCGATGCAGGACGCGGCGTCCGCGGCGGCAAGCGTGGACCGGTCCGCGTTGGACAGCGTGTGAATTGCGTAATTTGAGTATCGGTCCCGGTGCGGGACGATGTTTACGGGCCGCTTTCGAAGCGGCCCTTTTTTCGTCCGGAAATAGGGACGGCCCCGGTTTTGCACATTGTTGCGGGAACTGGTCTGAATTGTTGCGTGTTACCGCGTTTTTGCAAGAGGGGGAGCGAGCTTTAGAAGTCTTTCGATGTGCGAGCTTGCGCGACGTCAAGAGAATGGTCGCTTTTTTTCGTGGCGGTTCGGCGTTGCTGCACTTGGCTGGCATCTGGCTTTTCGCATCTCCGAGGCCGCGCACGGGTTACGGAGCTTGCAATGCATTTCCCCCTTTCCCCGGTTGTCGCGGCGATTCTCGCCGCCACGGTCCCGGCCTTTCCCTTGATGGTGTTGGCGGCACCGGCAGCGCCTATCCTCATTGATGACCCGGAAGGCAACACGTCGATGGAGGTGTTCCCCGGCGCGAGCATCAACGTCAACACTGGAGACGCAATCCGCGTCAACAATCAGGGCAATAGCATCTTCGTAAACGGTATCACCGTGACCGCAGAGGCGGACGCCCGAGGCGCCCATGCCCAAAGCGGTGGCTCGATCACGATCACGGACAGCACGATCCAGACGCAAGCCGGGCCTGCATTGTCCGCGTCCCAGGAAAATAGTTTTGTTCACGCCGACATTTCCCTCATCTCCTCGGAGGCAACGGCCGTGCTTGCGACCGATGCGGGCCGCATCAATCTGCTTGGCGGAACGGTGTCGGGATCGGGCGGCTTCGAGGCGACAATCCGCGCTTCCGAGGGCGGGGTCATCACGGCAAGAGACCTTGAGATCAAGAGTATTGATCGCAACGGGGTGAACAGTTACGGCGTACGCTCCCAGTTAGGGGGGCGCGTCGAGTTGTCCAACGTCATTCTCTCCAGTGAGGATGAGATGGGCACGGCGACGGGTGCGCACATCTCGGTCCAAGACGCTGATTTCATGATGACGGACAGTCACGTCAAGGCAGGAAGCGTACCGGGTGATGCGGCGTCTCTGCATGTGTCCGGCAGCGCCGTGGCGACCGTGCAAGGAAGCGTCATCGAAGGCGGCGTTACCGCTTCTGACGGTGCAACCCTGAGCATCGCCGACACGGTCGTGGGAGGGCCGCACAGCGTCTTCATTGGGGTCTACTTGTTGGGCACGACGGCATCCACAGCGTCACTCGATAACGTGACGATCGGTAGCGAGGCCGTCGCCGTCACTGACGGCGTCGTCGGGCGGGCCAACCAAGTGATCAACGCGAAGGACGTGGATATTCACGCCAGCCGGTACGGGATTCGCACTGCCAACGGGTCGGCTCAGGTTCAAGGAGGCACGCTGCGTGCAGGACAAGCCGGCCTGTATGCGTTTTCGGAGGATGACACGGCGCCAACAACGATTGCCGCCGTCGGCACGCATGTGCTGGCCGAAGCCACCAATGCGGTAGGGGCGAGCGCCGCACAACGCGGCGCCCAAGTTTCGCTGGACGGCGTCACGGTGGACGTGTCCGGCACAGGGGGAAGGGCGCTCCGGGCCACCGACGGGGCGCACATCGACGCCGTCCATTCCCAATTGAATGGCCAGTCCACAAACGCGACCGGCGTGCAGTTGCTTGGAAACATAGGCTCCGGCGACACGGCTGTTTCGCTGAGCGACACGCAAGTCATCATGACGGGTCAGAACGCAAACGGCGTACAGAGCGTGCGCTACGAGCCGCAGGGCGCCAACTCGGTCGTATTGGCCGACGGCAGCAACCTCCAGACCCACGATGGCGTGGGGTTTCTCGTCAGGGGTGGAGATCACGACATCTCCGTCCAGAACGCCACGGTGATGACCCGATCCGGCGGCGACGAAGCCAGCGGCATCCTACTTAGAACGCAGGCGACTCCCAACGCGGGAATCGTCCCCGGGCAACCGTACCAGACGCAACGCGTCACCCTGAACGCCACAGACGCGCTCATGACGGGCGACGTGCTGACTTCCGACAGCGGCCGCGTCGACATTGGCCTGGCCAGCGGCACTGCGTGGACCGGCGCGGTGCGCGCGGGGCAGGGTTCGGTGGACAGCGTCAAGTTAGACGGCAGCAGCGTCTGGAACATGCGCGGCGATTCGGTCGTCAAGACCCTGACGAACGCGGGCGTCGTCCGGTTCGTGTCTCCCGATGCGCAATCTGGATTCAAGACGCTGACCGTCTCCGACTACATCGGCGGCGGCACCTTGGTCATGAATACCCAGCTGGGCGACGATACGTCCTTGACCGACCGGCTCGTCGTGGACGGCGGCGCGGTCACGGGCACCACCGGGCTGCGTGTCTTGAACGCCGGCGGGGCAGGCGCGTTGACCACGCAAGGCATCCGGCTCGTGCAGGCCACCAACGGAGCCACGATTTCAGGCAATGCTTTTTATCTGGACGCCAACTCGACTGGCTACCGGCCCTCAACCATTAGCCTCGGTTTGAATGGCTACGACTATTTCCTGGTTCAGGGCGGCACGGGCGGCGTTGCGTCCGATTGGTATCTGACGTCGACGACGCTGCCGGGAAGTGGCATTGAAACGCCGCCGGGCAGCGGTACTGAAACGCCTCCTGGCAGTGGTACTGAAACACCTCCGGGCAGTGGAACCGAAACGCCTCCCGGCAGTGGTACTGAAACGCCTCCCGGCAGCGGTACTGAGACGCCTCCCGGCAGCGGCATTGAAACGCCGCCGGGTAGTGGCACCGAAACGCCACCGGGCGGTGGTGTGACTACGCCTCCCGGCAGTGGCGGTGGCTCAACCGGTTCTACCCCGCCGGGATATCTGCAGAACGTCTCGCCGGAAAACGGCGCGCATATCGGCAATCAGGTCGCGGCGACCCGGATGTTCGTGCATCGCCTGGCGGATCGGACCGTGGCGCAAACGTCGGCAGGTCAATCAGCACCCGGCAGCGCGTCCCGGCAGGTGTGGGCACGTACTGCGGGCGCGCGCCACACCGGCATGAAACTTAACGAAGGTCACGTCAGCATCGACACCGACACCGCCATGCTGCAGATGGGCGCCGACCTCGTGAGCACGCGACTGGGTCAGCAAGGCGTCCTCAAGGCGGGGGTCATGGCCGGGGCGGGCGATGCGCGCACGCACGCCACTTCCCAACTCATCCACCCGGGAACCGGCATGGCGATGCGTGCCGATGCCCGAGGCAAGGTCACCGGGTATTCGATGGGCATCTATGCCACCGCTTACGCCGACGATGCCACCCGCTTGGGCGCATACGCCGATTCGTGGTTGCAGTTCGGCCGCTATTCCAACGAAATCAATAGCGAACTGGGCTCGGCCCGATACCGCTCCAACACCTGGACCGCGTCGGTGGAAGCGGGATATGCGTTCAAGCCCTTCGCCGCCGATTCCGCGTTGGGTGCGATGGTCGTGGTGCCGCAAGCGCAACTGGCCTACACGCGATACGACGCCCAGGACGCTGTGCTGCCCAGCATGACGCTGAAAAACTCGCCCGCCAGTTCAGTCACTTCGCGCGTGGGTGTCCGCGCATACCCGCTTGGCAACGACGCCGCCACGTCCGCTGTGCGGCCTTACGTCGAAGCCAATTGGCTGCACAACTCGGGCAGCGCGAAAGCCAACGTGGGCGCATCGACCTTCCAGGCCACGCCCATGCGCGACGCGGCGGAACTGCGAATCGGCGTGGCAGGCAATGTCCGCGAGTCGTGGCAGGTCAGCGGCGAGCTGTTTGGCCAGGCTGGAAACGGCGGCCAGCGGGGCTACGGCGGCATGCTGAATGTTGGGTATCGCTGGTAACCACAAACCGCGCAGGCCGCGCCGTGCGGGCGGCCTTTGCCAGCCGGGGCTGTCTGCGCTCCCACGTCAGGCACCCCGGCGGTTCACGCCGCGCGCTTGTTGAAGATCACCAGCGACACGCCGGTCAACACCAAGGCCGACGCCGCGATCAGCAACGCGGTCATCGGTTCGTCCAGGAACACCGTCCCGCCCAGCGGCGCCAGCACGGGCACGCTGAGCTGTACGGTGGCGGCGCGCGTCACGGTCAACTGTTTGAGCGCGGCGTACCACAGGATGTAGCCCAGCCCCGAGGTCACCGCGCCAGAGGCCACCGCATAGGCCGCGCCGGCGGTATCGAATCGAACGTGGGAGGCGGCCAATTGCGCAAGCAGCAGCGCCACCGCGACGGGCGCTGCCCGGATGAAATTTCCGGCCGTCGCGGCGGCCGGGTTCTTTGCGCCTCGGCCCAACAGCGAATAGATGCTCCATGCCACCCCGGACAGGATCATCAGCAATCCGTAAAACACCGGTGGCGCATTGGCGCTGGGCCACATCAACGCGACGAGTCCGGCAACCGCCAGCGCCGTGCCGGCCCATTGCATCGCCGCCAACCGTTCCCCGGCCACGAGGCCATACAGAATCATGCTGATTTGAATGGCCCCGAAGAGCAGCAGCGCACCCGTGCCCGCAGGCACATGCGTATAGGCATACGAGAAGGCGAGCGCATAACCCACCAGCGCCAGCGCGCCCGCCCACGTGCCTTCGACACGCCCGGTCTGCCGGCGAAGCGCCAGCACCAGGCACAGCATCAGCGCGCCCGACACGATGCGGATGGTGAAGAAGGTGGTGGGATCAATGGCCGTCTGCTTGAGTGCGACCCGGCAAAGCAGTGAGTTGCCGGCAAAGGCCAGCATGGCCAATAGGGTGAGCGCGAAGAGGCGGAAGGTCATGGCGAAGGACGCGGCTGCCGCTTCCTTTACTGCGCGGCCTGGGCGGTTTCGCGGAACCGCTGCACCAGCGCGGACCCATCCTCCGAACGATACGCCAGCAATACCTGGCTTTGCGCATCCGGCGTGTCCAGTTCGCGATAGGCCACGCCGGGAATGCCCGTCTTCATGTAGGTGTCGGGCAGGATCGAGATGCCCATTCCTGCCGCCACCAGGCCGATGATGGTCGCGCCTTCGCGCGCTTCCTGGCCCACTTGCGGGGCAAAGCCCGCGCGGCTGGCCAGCACGCCCACGTGGTCGAACAAGCCGCAGCCCAGCCCGCGCGGGAACAGGATGAAGGACTCGTCCGCCAGGTCGGTCATCGACAACGGCGCGTTGCGGCGCGCCAGCGGATGCGATTGGGGCAGGGCGGCCATGAGCCGGTCGGTCCACAGTGGCAGCGTCGCGATATTGGGCGGCGGCACGAACAGGATGGATGGGCGCAGAAAGCCCACGTCGATGTCCTTGGACGCCAGCGCGCGCAGTTGCTGTCCGGTGGACTGGTGGCTCAGGTCCACACCCACGCCCGGAAAATCCGTGCGAAAGGCATGCACGATACGAGGGAACGCGTCGAACATCGGCACAGACGCCGTGAATGCCACGCGGATCTCGCCGGTTTCACCCAGCGCGGACTGCCGCACGACCTCGCCCGCGCGTTCCAGATGCGCCAGCGCGCGGCGCGCCTGATCCAGAAACAACGCGCCCGCCTGCGTCAGTTCCACGCTGCGGCTTGTGCGCGTCAAGAGCGGCGACCCCAGCTCTTCTTCCAGCGCCTTGATCTGCAGGCTGAGCGGCGGCTGGCTCACATGCAGCCGGCGCGCGGCCTGGCTGAAGCTCAGTTCCTCGGCGACGGCGACGAAGTAACGCAGTTGGCGAAAATCCATATCGATTTGGAAAGCAAATAGATCGTCGTGGAAAACGGTATTGGACGGTATGAGTGTACAGCGCGCATCATGCGCCCATACCAACACGCATAACGACATAGGAGACAACCATGAAGGCTTACGCGCCGTCCCGGTCCCGCCGCACCTTTGCCGCCGCCGCAGCAGTAAGCGCCCTGATGGCCGCGATGCTGGCGCCCTTGCCGGCAGCCGCCCAGGGCGCCTATCCCGACAAGCCGATCCGCATCGTGGTGCCCTACGCCGCGGGTGGCGGCGTCGACATCGTTACCCGCCTGGTCAGCCAGAAAATGGGCGACGCGCTGAAGCAGACGATCATCGTCGACAACCGCCCCGGCGCGGCGACGAACATCGGCATGGACGCGGTGGCGCGCGCCCCGGCGGACGGCTACACGCTGCTGACCGCATCGAACACGCTGGCCGCCAACGGCGCGCTGTTCTCCAAGCTGACCTTTGACCCCGCGCGCGACTTCACGCCGGTGGGCGCGATCGGTTACGCGCCGCTGGCGGTGGTGGTGCCCGTCGAATCGTCGTTCAAGACCTTGAAGGATCTGACCGACTACGGCCGCGCGCACCCGGACAAGCTGACCTACGCGTCGGCCGGCAATGGCAGCTCGGGCCATCTGGCCAGCGAACTGCTCAAGCGCGAGAGCAGCATGAAGGCGCTGCACGTGCCGTACAAGGGCGGCTCGCCCGCGGTCACGGATCTGTTGGGACAGCGGATCTCCTTCATGTCGATCAATCCGCTGGAAGTCGTCTCACACGTCAAGGCTGGAAAGCTGCGCGCGCTGGCCGTGCTTGACGACGAGCCGGCGAGCATGCTGCCCGATGTGCCCACCGTGGTGTCGCAAGGCCTGCCGGGCGCGATGGCGACGGTCTGGTGGGGACTTATCGGCCCCAAGGATCTGCCGCCCGACGTCACCGCAAAGCTCAACGCCGCGCTGCAATCCGCGCTGAATGACCCCGACGTGAAGAAGCGCTTTGCCGAGATGGGCGCGGTGGTCACGCCCGGCTCGGACAAGCAGTTTGGCGAATTCGTGGCGGCTGAAACCACCAAATGGACCAAGGTCATCAAGGACGCGGGCATCAAGGCCGATTGATGGGCTTTGCGCCAGCCCGGGGCCGCGGCGCGGTCCGCGGGCGAAACACAGCATAAAGGAACTGAAATGGAACGGCAAAAGAACGCGCTGGTCGTCAGCGCGCACTCCGCGGACTTTGTGTGGCGCGCGGGTGGCGCCATCGCGCTGTACGCCAAGCGCGGCTGGAAAATCACCGTGGTGTGCCTGTCGTTTGGCGAACGCGGCGAATCGGCCAAGCTGTGGAAGCAGCCCGGCATGACGCTGGAGCGGGTCAAGGCCGACCGCCGCGACGAGGCGCGTCTGGCCGCCGGCATCCTGGGCGCCGACATCCGCTTCATGGACTGCGGCGACTATCCCTTGCGCGTATCGGACGAGGCGCTGTTCGAGCTGGTGGACGTCTACCGCGAATTGCAGCCGGAGTTCGTGCTGACGCATTCCCAGAAAGACCCGTACAACTTCGACCATCCGCTGGCGACGCACGTGGCGCAGGAAGCCCGCGTGATCGCGCAGGCGCATGGGCATCATCCGGAGCAAGCGGTGCTGGGCGCACCGCCAGTATTCCTCTTTGAGCCGCATCAGCCCGAACAGTGCGAATGGAAGCCCGAAGTGCTGCTCGATATCTCCGAAGTCTGGGATCAGAAGCGCCGGGCCTTCGAGACCATGGCCGCGCAGGAACACCTGTGGGAGTACTACACCCGCGTCGCCCTGCAACGCGGCGTGCAGGCGTCGCGCAACTCGAACCTGAAGATTAAATACGCCGAGGGCTACCAGCGCGTTTTCCCGCAGGTCACTGGAGAGTTGGCATGAGCCTCGCGGTCAGGAACATCGAGCGGGCGGACAGCACGGTCATCGCACGCCTGGCGTCGGCAGGCGTCGCCACCGCGCACGAAGCGCAGCAACGAACGGGCCTCTTGCAGCCCACTCTTCGGCCCATCTACGCTGGCGCATCCATCGCGGGCAGCGCGATCACGGTGCTGGCGCAGCCGGGCGACAACTGGATGCTGCACGTCGCCATCGAACTCTGCCGGCCTGGAGATATCGTCGTGGTGGCCTGCGCGTCGTCCAATGAAGACGGCATGTTCGGAGAGCTTCTGGCAACTTCCATGCGTGCCCGGGGCGTGCAAGGACTGGTGATCGACGCGGGCTGCCGCGATGTCGCCGCGTTGAAGGACATGCAGTTTCCGGTGTGGTCCAAGTGCGTATCGGCCAAGGGCACGGTCAAGGCAACGCCGGGATCGGTGAATGTGCCGGTCGTGTGCGCTGGGGCGCTGGTGCAACCCGGGGATGTCGTCATTGCGGACGACGATGGCGTGTGCATCGTGCCGCGTGCGCGGGCGGCGCAAGTGGCCGATGCGTGCGACGCGCGCCTGCGCAACGAGGCGGACAAGCGCAAGCGGCTGGCCGCCGGGGAATTGGGGCTGGATATTTACGGCATGCGCGAAAAGCTGGCGGCTGCCGGGCTGGTGTACGTGGACCGCACCCCGGGAGGCTGAAACGCCGGCGCTGCTTACCGGGTGGGCGTTAGCGCTGCCCTTGCGCGTCCACCGGTCCGGTCACTGTAATCACCAACGGGACGCCATTGATTTCGCGGGGCAGGCGCGCCGCGACGTTGGCGTCCGTCACGCCCACGGCAAGCGCTTCTTCGCCGGGGCGCCCCGTGGTGACGCCCACCGAGACGACGCCCGGCGTGGCAAGCAGCCTTGCTTCCTCGCTGGCAAGTATCTGACCAGCGGCGCCGGCCGGCTGCGTTTGATCCGGGTTGTATTCGACGGCGCCTGCGCCGGAGAAGTCGGGTCCGGGTTTTCGTGTGTCGCTCATGGCTCCAGCTCCTCGTGCTTCGGATATGGCTTGATAAGCGGCCGCCCTGGTTGGGCAGGGCGGCCGGAACGTCAATCAGGGCAATAGCCTGATGTTCAGTGCGGACAGCACGGACGCAATCGGATTGGCAAACGTCGTGCCGCCGCCGCCCGCAAACAGCAAAGCGACGGGTCGCACCCCGGATGCCCAGTGCCAGATCAGCGAGCCGGAATCGCCGCCCGCGGAGAACGGGTTGGCGTTGACGGACTGAATGGCAATCTGATTACGGAACAGCGCGACGCGGCCGCCGCCATAATTGACGTTAACCGACACGCCAATCTGTGTCACGCGGCCCTGAGTCAGACCCGTGGTACGGCCGCTTTTGCCGACGATCAGCCCCAGCGACGCGGCAAGCGGCGCCGTGCCGGTTTTGTAATACGCGGCGCTGCCCCCCGATAAATAATATTGATCACCGCGGATACGCTCGTGCCACGCCCAGCCGAATGCGGCGTCCACAAAATTCGCCGCGCCGCCAAATGCAATGGGAACCCAGCGTGCCAGCACGGCAATCTGATCGCCCGGATGCCGGCCACCGTCCGCCGTCCCCGGCTGGATGATGCTGTCGTTCACGCTGGCGACGTTGGAGTTTGCCAGCACGTGGTTGTTGCTGAGGATCAGATGGCGATTGGTCCACGGCGCCGTCAGCCCGATCGCCCGGCTTCCGAGCGTACCTGCCGTGACGTTGACGTGACCGACCGACACGCCGGCAGGCGCGGGCCGATGCCGCGCGCGATGCGAATACGCATCCACCACGCCCACCGGCACCTGCTGCACCGGCACACTCGATAGGGCGCGTGTACCTGCCGCCTGCGCCACCTGGCCAAGCACCGCCTCCTGCGGCATGGCGCTTTCGGTGAAGATCGTCAGCACGGGCTCACCGGGCCCGCCCGGTCCGAATGTGACATTGGTGGGGTCCGGCAATCCTATGCCGACCCCGACGATGCCTTCGGAAGAGCCAGCATCCGAAAGCGTCCGGAATTCGCCGGACGCGGTCAGCAACTGCGCCTCGATCGCGTCCCGCAGCGCCAGCAGATCATTGGATACGCCCGCTTCGGCAAATACGGCTTGTTGTTCCGCCTCTTGGCCCAGCGCTTCGAGTCCGGCGGCGTCAGAGTCCGGGTTCTCGGGCGCCCCGGAAGCGGACTTGCCGTTGGCCGGCCCGCCTTGGTCTTCTTCGCCCGGGTTGTCCACCCGTGGGGTGTTGTTGTTCTTTCCTGACATGACAATGTCCTCCAACTGATTGGGTAAGCGTTAGCTAGAACCGTGTGATTGCCACTAAATGGTTTGTCGATGGCTCCTTGTGATGGATGGCCGGTCTGGCCGGACAAAGGCAGCCCCAGCCCGCGGGCGCGCCTTGCGGCGAGCGCACCAGGCAGTTGGCGGCGGGCGGATCGGGGCTGGAGAGAAATGTCGGGGAGGGGCTCGGAGAAGGCGGCAGGGCTGGACGCCGCGCCACCGGCGTGTGCTGCGGTAGCCCGCCGGCTATCGGCCTCGGCGCTCCGCAGGAAGGGGAAACGCGCGGCAGTCCGCCCGATGCGCGGGCTGCCAGGCGCTTCAAGCCGCGGGATCTGGCGGCGGATTAGGCCTTTTGAGCGGTCATGCGGCCATTATTTGACGGTGCCCCGCGCTTTGGTATGGACAACTTTTGGTATGGACATCAAGCGATTGGCGGTGGCGGATGAGATCCGGATTTCGCGACATTGATGCGTCCGCACCACATCCAGACAAACCCCCGTAGCGATATGTAATAAGAATGCTTATCATGCGCGTTTTATATAAAAGAACGCATGGGGTGGGGCTGTGGGTAAAGCATCGAATGGCCGTCAAGGCAGGCAGAAGGGCGTCGCCCTGGCGGTGAAACAGGCGTTGGCGGGCAGCGCCGCGCTCTACGCCGCCTCGGTATCGGCGCAGACGCAGGCGCCGGCCGCGATCACCGTCCTGCCCACCGTCACGGTGACCAGCGCGCCCGTTGCCCTGGGCGAGGCGCCCGCGCCCATCGCCGGCGGTCTGATCGGCGGCGGCGCCCGCATGGGCATCCTGGGCAACACGTCCGTCATGGACACCCCGTTCAGCGTCACCAGCTATACCGCCCAGACGATCGAGAACGAGCAGGCCCGGTCGGTCGCCGACGTGGCCACCATGGATCCGTCCGTGCGCATGAGCAGTGCCCGGTCCAACATCAACGAAGACCTCACCATCCGCGGCTTCAATGTGCCGACCGCAGACTTCGCGTTCAACGGCATGTTCGGCCTGACGCCCTATTGGCGCGCACCGGTCGAGACCCTGGAACGCGTGGAGATCATCAAGGGACCGTCGGCGGCGCTCTTCGGCATGACGCCGGGCGGCAGCGTGGGGGGCGTCGTCAATCTGGTGCCCAAACGCGCCACCGATGAGCCCATCACCCGGGTCACGGGCTCGGTCATGTCGGACTCCGTCTTTGGCGTGCATGCCGACGTGGGACGCCGCTTCGGTCCCGACAACGCGTTTGGCATCCGCGTGAACGGGATGCTGCGCGACGGCGACACGCCAATCAAGGACCAGTCGACACGCGAAGCGCTGGGGTCGGTTGCGCTGGACTATCGCGGTGAAAAGCTGCGGTCCTCCCTGGACCTGATCTGGCAGAAGGAACGCATCGACAACGTCGTGCGCCAGTTTCAGCTTGGCGCGGACCTGACCTCGATTCCCGAGGCGCCTAGCAACAAGAATCCGTATCCGGGCCTGGGCTGGAGCGACGGCCGCAATACCGCCGGCGTGTTCAAGATCGAATACGACATCACCGACTACCTGACTGCCTACGCAGGCTACGGCCAACGCAAGCTGGACTGGGACGCCTTCGCCGCCAACCCCGTGCTGCAGAACACGCAGGGTGATTACTCCTTCTTCGGCGGCTGGCAGCGGATGACGGTGGACAGCAAGTCCACCGAAGCCGGCCTGCGCAGCAACTTCAAGACCGGCCCCGTGAGCCACAAGGTCGCCTTCAGCTACACGCTGCTGGACCAGAAGTCCGATCTGGGTTTCTACACCGGTTTCCCGCCGGGCAATTCCAATATCTACGCCGGCAACATCTTCGACACGCCGTCCATCTCCGGCATCAGCAATCCGCTTAACCGCTACCAGAGCACCAAGCTGACCAGCTACGCGCTGGCCGACACCCTGGGTTTCATGGACGACCGGCTGCAACTGACGCTGGGCGCGCGCCGCCAGAACGTGCAGGGCCAGAACTACAACTTCGCCAACGGCGAGCCCAGCGGCCCGCGCTATGACAAGAGCGCCACCACGCCGCTGGCCGGCGTCGTATTCAAGGTGCGGCCGGATCTGTCGGTCTACGCCAGCTACGTCGAAGGCCTGTCGCAAGGCGACACCGCGCCCACCAGCGCGGCCATCACCAATCCAGGCGAAATGCTGTCGCCCTTCAAGTCCAAGCAGAAGGAACTCGGCGTCAAGTACAACCTGAACGACGACATGCTGGCCACTGTCGCGCTCTTTGAGCTGACCCGCCCCAGCTCCGGCATCTCGGGCAACACCTTTGGCGAATTCGGCGAACAACGCAACCGAGGCGTCGAAGCCAGCTTTGCCGGCGAAGTCGCGAAGGGCGTGCGCCTGTTGGGCGGCATCAGCTACATCGACGCCGTCATCAACAAGGCCACCACGCCTGGCCTGCAGGGCAACAAGGCCATCGGCGTGCCCGACTGGCAATTCAACCTGGGCGCCGAGTGGGACACCCCGTTCGTCCCGGGCCTGACGGTGTTGGGCCGCGTCATCTACACCGACAGGACGTATGCCAACGCCGACAACACCTTGTCGGTGCCAAGCTGGACCCGCGTTGACGCCGGAGCGCGCTACGAGACCAAGATCAGCGGCACGCCCGTCACCTTCCGCTTCAACGTCGAGAACCTGTTCAACCGGAACTACTGGGGCACCGCCACGGCAGGCTACCTGTTCGTGGGCTCGCCGCGCACCTACACGTTCTCGACCAGCATCGCCTTCTAAGGAAGCCGAGATGTCCACGCAAGCCTGGTCCTGGATACACAAGTGGAGCAGTCTGGTCTGCACGGTCTTCATGCTGCTGCTGTGCCTGACCGGACTACCCCTGATCTTCCACGAAGAGATCGAGCACCTGTCGGGCGTGGTCGAAGCGCCGCCCATGCCCGCCGGCACGCCCAACGCCAGCATGGACCAGATCGCCCAGACCGCGCTGGAGCGCCGCCCGGGCGAAGTCATCCGCTACATGTTCTGGGATCAGGACGAGCATCCCGACATTACGTATGTCTCCATGGCCAGCGCCGTCGACGCGCCGCCCGAGGAAAACAACGCCGTCGTCATCGACTCGCGCACGGCCAAGGTCCTGGACGAACCGGCCACCGACGAAGGCTTCATGTACGTCATGCTCAAGCTGCATACCGACATGTTCGCCGGCTTGCCGGGGATGCTGTTCCTGGGCGCGATGGGCCTCTTGATGGTGGTCGCCATCGTGTCCGGTGTGGTGCTGTATTACCCCTTCATGCGCCGCCTGAAATTTGGCGCGCTGCGCACGCAGCGCAGCACCCGCGTCAAATGGCTGGACTGGCATAACCTGTTGGGCATTGTCACGGTGGTGTGGCTGCTGGTCGTTGGCATCACGGGCAGCATCAATACGCTGAACCGCGTCGTGCTTAGCCTCTGGCAGATGGACCAGATGGCGGAAATGACCGCGCCGTTCCGCGGCCTGCCGCCCGTCACGCAGCCCGCGCATCTGGAAGCTTCCATCCGCACGGCACGCGCCGCCGTGCCGGACATGGCGGTGAGCCTCGTCGCGTTTCCGGGGACGATGTTTTCCAGTCCGCATCACTACACGTTCTTCATGAAGGGCAACACGCCCGTGACCTCGCGCCTGCTAAAGCCCGCGCTGGTGGACGCCACTAACGGCGAGCTGACCGACACGCGAGAGATGCCCTGGTACGTAAAGACCTTGTTCCTTTCGCAGCCGCTGCACTTTGGGGATTACGGCGGCCTTCCGCTCAAGATTCTTTGGGCGGTGCTGGATCTCTTTGCAATCGTGGTGCTGGGTAGCGGACTGTATCTGTGGCTGCGCAAGCCCAAGGCCGCAACGGCTTCGAAACCGTTGACCCCGGATGCCGCTGAGACCGCCAACGCGCTGCGGCAGGGTGATCGGCAAGGGGCAGCGCAATGAGCAAGAACGTTGATGCGCGCGGCGCGCGAACCGAGAACCTGCAAACGGCGGGCGAGGTGTTCCGCGTGCCGATCTGGCTAGGCGTGGCCTCGGTGGTGGGGCTGGTGTCGGCGCTGCTGGGCGATGGGGTGTGGGACGGGGTGTCGTGGTTGGCGATCTTTGCGCCGATCGGGGCGGTCTGGTGGGCCTGGCGGCGCCGGGGCGGATAGGGCCGCCTTCTTATTCGGACGGCTTGGCGTCAATGGCGCGCGGCCATCAGCGTAAGCACATCGCTCAGCGAACGTACGGACTCCGCTGAATTCGATGTTGCCGCGTGCCGATCCAGGTGATACCCGTGCATACCGAACTTCCGAGGCCCGATCATATCGGCCTCGATGGTGTCGCCGATCATCAGGACTTCCTCGGGCTGGCAAGCAATGCCCTCGCACAGATGCTGATAGATCTCAGGCTGCGGCTTCACTGCCCCGGCCTCGTACGACCAAGCGCAAAAGTCCGGCTGAAACGGCAGCAAGTCCAGGACGGGCGGGCCGTACGGCGCTGCCAGGTTGGAACACAGCGCCACCTTGATGCCGCGCGCCTTCAGTGCCAGTAACGTTGGCACGGCGTCCGAGAACAACGTGATGGATTCAATCTCTTCGCGCAGCTCGGCTTCGAGTGCGTTCAGCGCATCTTCGCTGATCATCCCGCCAAACAAACGGGCAGCCTGCCGCAGGTCGATCGCACTGCTCATCGCCCGAATGCCGTCGTCGCGCTGGCGCGGGCGGCCCGCTTCGTGCAGCAAGCGGACCAGCTTGCGGAAGGGACGGGTTGGCCGATCGATGTTGACCAAGGTTCCGAATACGTCGAATGCCACGGCCTTGATTGCCATTGACCTCCTGCGCCAATAAAGCTTTCCGTTGGTTGGCCGGATCGTGATGCCCAGCCTGTCTGCGACGGAATTCTAGCGGTAAAGGTGCGGCAGCTTGATTGCTCCCCTGGTCTTAGGTGAGCAGGGGGGGCACCAGCGCCGGGTGCGGGACTACTCGTCGCGCCCGACCGTGACGAATATCCCGTCGGCTTCATTCAAGCCGCGACCCGCCGGCAGGATCAATACCGACACGTCATCGGGCAGATGGGGCGCCAGGGCTTTCAGCCGTTCGCTGACGACGCTCTCCAACGAATCGCGGCGCGCCTCTGCGGACACCGTGAGGCTTAACCCAACCTTGTTCCAGGCTTCCCAGGATTCCGGCGCTTGCAGGTATGTCAATGTCGTCCATTCCGATGGGTTGATGACGGTGCCATCGGCGAGCCTTGGGGGCGCATCACTCCAGGCTTCGAGCTTCTCGCGTGTGGCGCCGGAATAGATCCACGCGTGGGGCGGCCGGACTCCCTGGGTGGGCTGGGCGGAGATCCCCAGTTTGGAAGCCAGCGCCTCCAAGGCCTGATCCGTGGACAGCTTGGCGTCCCGAAGCCGCGCGGGGTCGATCGAGAGCCAAAGCTGGATGGGTTCCGGCACATTGCTCCAGACCTGGGTGATGGTTTGGTTATCGCCAATCCCACGACCGATCTTGTCGGCCACTAGTTGTTGCAGCTCGGGCCTGCTGAGACGCGGGCTGGCCACCAGCAGGTACAGATCCGCGCTGGGAACGGCGCCCCACACGAGGGTTGGCGGGTGGACGGCGTCTGACGAGGATGCCTGCGCGGCACTTGCGGGCAGGCAGAGGCAGAGGGTCAAAGCGGCAAGCAAACTGCAGCGCGTGGTCTGCAAGCGGGAAATCCAGGTCTTCAGAGGCATAGGGGCTTAGATATTCAAACGCGGGTGAATCCCATGCGCGATGGTCACGAGTAGGGATTCGACGGATATGATCATGGTTTCGACACCGGTCTACCGTCGCGTCGTTTCGCGCTTCTGATGGATCTGACGGTCGAGGGCTCGTGGATTATCCCAGACGAAGAAAAACCCGCAGCGCGTTAGCGGGTGCGGGTTTAAGTACTACTTGATATCAATCCAGACAGATAGGCGTTTGCCGCGCTGCTCAAATGGAACCGAGAGCAACCGACGTTGAAAACCAACGCGCGCATGCAGTCATGCACTCACGCGCCGCGGCAGGGGCCGACCGCGGCGCGTGCATCGATCAACGCCGACGCGCGGTCAGCCAGTCGATCGGCTGCAGCGCCCGATCGACAATACGCACCTCACCCACGCTGCCAAAGAAGCCATCGGCCCGCGCGCCATCCCACGAACCCGCGCCGATCACCCAAGGCATATTGGCAGCCAGCGTCGCAAGGCCCGGCGCGTCCGACGTATTGCGCAGCACCGGCGCGCCTTCCACGTACAGAATGGTTTCGTGCGTGGTGTCGTCGTTCACCACTGCCACGTGCATCCACTTGTCGGGAATGATCTCGCCCGACCAGTTGGCCTTGGCGCCACGCGCGCCCGACACATCGGGCACGACTTCCCACTGAATCTCGCGCAGGCTCGAAATGGCGAACAGCAGCGGCGGCGACTCCGGATCTCCCCCGGTAAATCCTGGCAGATCACCGCGCTTGCCGTCGCGCGTCATGATGTTCATCCACGCATGCTTGGACGCTACCCAATCGCGGTCGATCTTGATGAAGGCTTCCACCGTGTAACCGTTGGGCGCGGTTTGGCCGTTGTCACCGGACAAGAAGTCTGTCCATCAATCGGCGGCTCCCTCGCTCGAATTCGCCTGGCCGATCACTCCCAAAAACTCGCCCACCACCCGGTAGCGATGTTCGTCGTCTTCCCTGTTGAGTTCGATCGGAAGCAAGTCCGGATTGGTGGATCGCGGTTTCAATAGGATCTGCCGATTCTCAGTCCCGTCTCCGGTTCGCACCTTGAAGCTCCGATATTCCTTCACCGTGTATCGCGAACCGGCGTCGCCGTCCTGCGTATCGGCACATTCCACTAGCACGATTTTTCCATTCCGGCTGCCGCCGGGGTTCAAGCGGAACAGGCAGATGGCGCCGTCGGGGATGACCTTGTTCATTGATTCACCGACGACATGACAAGCAAAAATATTCGTTCCCACGGGCATGTCACCTGGCACCGCCACCCAGTTTTCATGTTGGACGTGTTGGAGCGCGCTGAAACCGCCAGCCGCCGCTCTCAGGTCATAGAGCGGGACCGCGTTGACGTAAGGTTCCAAGGACTCGCCGACAGGCCGCGGGAAGGCTATGACGTTGGATTTGTAGCTGTCCACGTGCCGCTTCAGATAGCGCCTCAAGCTATCGTCGCATGCGTAGAGAAACGTGCCGCGTATGCCGCGCAGCATGATGGTCCGGTAGATGTTCAGTATGTACTGCTTGAGCTCATTCGGATCTTCAATGGTCTGCTTACCGTTCCGGTCATGATAGTTGCGCGGGTCAATGACGATCTGGTCCAGCTCATCGTCATAGCGGATTTCGTGGCCGAAGATTACGGCGGTGTAGTTCAGGTCATAGCCTTGGATGGTATGGATGCAGCCCACCTCGTCCGCGGCGCCTTTCGCGTTGATCCAATCCACGGTAGTGCTGTTCCACCGCAGCCGCACGTCACCGATTTCGATGTCATGTTGGTAGGGGGGCTTTCTGGAAACCCAGGGCCAGGAGAAACCGGCCACGAGCCGCGCCAAACCGTAGCTGGCGTCTCTTTGTCCTATCTCCTTCACCATGTCGGAGAGCTCGTCAAAAACCAGAAACTCATATTTGCTGGAGCTGAACTTCTTGTCAGCCGGAAGCCGCATGTGCAGGAGATCATCAACGAACCGCACATAGTGCTGCCCAGCGCGTACCCGGAACTGGGACGCCAGTGTTATGACCGTGCTGTTCGGCGAAGATTTGATCTCCACGAAGTCAGCTGCATCGGCATCGGATGGCTTGATGCTCTGGCCTGGGTCGTAGAAAAAGACGGCTTTGTCTGACTGGCGCGTTACCCAATCCACCTCGCTGCACGTATTCTTGTCCATTCCAAGCGCGGTGCAGGACGCGTCGAAGCTCCCGAAATAGGCTCCCAGGTTTACGCGCTTGCGCAAGCGGTGTGACTCGTCCACCAGGACGATGTCATAGCGCCGTTTTGTCAGCTCGGAAGGACTGATCACCATATCGGGACGTAGGCCCGCAACGTTCCGGAACGCCTTCTTGAGTGTGCTCCTGAAGGAACTCATGGGGACCACCAGCGCCATGCGCGGCTGTGGAATCGACTGCTTGATTTGCCGCAGCAGGTCTCGGACTTCCTTCTCCTCATCGGAAAATTCGCGCAGATCCAGTTCATCAAGGTCGGAGTGAATGAGCTTGAATAGGAATATCGCCAATACCGATTTTCCGGTTCCTGCGCCTCCCTGGACCACGACATGTCTAAGCCGGGGATCAACCAGCGAGCGCATTATCTCGATCAGGCCTTGTTGTTGGTCAGTAGACAGAGATTTATACGGCGAGTATTTAAAAACGTCGGAGTTGTCGATGGCCTCGATCGACCTTTGAGCGATTCCGTGCTGACGCAGCCTGTCCCAGGTCTCCCGAAATATCCTGGAATAGAGTTCGTCCCTCTGATAGTAGTTGTGGTCGCTCAGCCCCAGGTTGCCGTTCAACATGCTGAAGCGGCCATCGGCTGACATGTACTTTATGAGGGAAGACTCTATATCGAGAGTCGCTGACTTGTTGAAGCGTTCACTGCTGACGAGGTGTACCGTCGTCAATGATCGCTTCAGAGGGTGTTTGAGATGCGTACCCAGGCGAGCCAGCGTGTCTGTCGTTTCGCCGACGTAGGCGCAACGTGTCGATCCATCGCTGAGGATATAAACAAGCGGCCAGTTGTTCGCTGCGTATGCGTTGGTCTCGATTTCGGTCAGCGCTTCTACGGAGAACCGATAATGATTCACTTCGACAAGATGCGGCTGGGTCATAGCTCGTTGTATTTTTTCGCGGTGCCCTTTGCTTTCTGTACGGGGTACTTAAGTTCGTTCTTTTCGATCTTCTCCAGAACGATTTTCCTTATGTCGAAGTTGTACGTATCAGATAGCAGCAGCGCATAAGCCAAAACATCGGCCAACTCTTCTTTCACCCTTTCGCGGTCAGCGGCTTCTGGAGGTTTCCATAGGAAAACCTCCAGAAGTTCGCTTGCCTCGACGCTGAGTGCCAAGGCCAGGTCTTTAGGGTTGTGGAATTGTTGCCAGTTTCGCTCATCACGAAACTGGCGTAGCCGTTGAATGACTTCTTCCATTTCCTGTCTTTGCGGATGTGATGTTGTTGGAATGCATGATAGACCGCTTGGCGCCTAGATGCATTTTTGGAGTTTTTGCGGGGGAAGGGGAGATGCGTCGCGAGGGGGCTCCGCGTGTCCGACTTTGGGGAGCAGCGACGTCGTTGTCACGGGGGGGGAAATCTTGCCGGGACGCCGGCACTTCGCCATTGCGGAAGCGGCATCCGGGTTTATCGACCGGGCGATTCCCTGATATCAGGGGAGTTGAAGACTCGCACTCGATGCTTGTAAACACCGACGATCTATAAAGATGGTGCCCGGGGCCGGAATCGAACCGGCACGCCTTGCGGCGGGGGATTTTGAGTCCCCTGCGTCTACCAATTTCACCACCCGGGCTAGGGGGTCGCGAGCGCGTCCAGGTGACGGCTGCGGGAGATGCGAAGACCGCGATTATATGCGGTCTTTGGCATCTTGTCAGGCGAGGGCCGGGCGGCCCTGCCGTTCAGGGGCTGGTCGGGGGCAGCATATCCCCGACACGCAACCCATCGATCCTTACTTCTTCTCAGGCAGGAACCAGTTCATCACCAGCGCGCAGATCCCGCCGGTGGCGACGCCCGATTCCAGCACGCTCTTCACCGAGTGCGGCAGGTGCGACAGGATTTCCGGCACTTGCGACACCCCCAATCCCAGCGCCAAAGACACGGCGATGATGAGCAGCGCGCGGCGATCCAGCTGGATTCCCGCCAGGATATTGATCCCGGACGCGGCCACGGCGCCAAACATCACCATGGCGGCGCCGCCCAGGACGGGTTCGGGCACGGCTTGCAGGACACCGGCCACGACCGGGAACAGGCCCAGCAGGATCAGCATGCCGGCAATCCACACGCCCACATGGCGGCTGGCGATGCCGGTCAGCTGGATGACGCCGTTGTTTTGCGCGAATACCGAGCTGGGGAACGTGTTGAACACGCCGGCCAGCAGCGAGTTCGCGCCGTTGACCAGGACGCCGCCCTTGATGCGCTGCATCCAGAGCGGACCTTCAACCGGCTGCTTCGAGACCTTGCTGGTGGCGGTGACGTCGCCGATGGCTTCCAGGGAGGTGACCAGGTAGATGATCAGCATCGGCACGAATAAGGCCCACGAGAAACCCAGGCCGAAGTGCAGCGGAACCGGGACCTGGAAGACGGCGGCTTCGCGGGCGCCGGTGAAGTCCAGGCGGCCCATGTAGGCGGCGGCGATGTAGCCGACGGCCAGCGCCAGCACTAGCGCGGTGCTGCGGATCCAGACGACCGGGACGCGGTTGAGCAGGATGATGGTGCCCAGGACGAGGCCGGACAGGGTCAGGTTCTCGGCGCTGGCGAAGGTGCCGTTGGCCATGGCGCCGAAGCCGCCGCCCATGCTGATGAGGCCGACCTTGATGAGGGTCAGGCCGATCAGCAGCACGACGATGCCGGTGACGAGCGGGGTGATGAGGCGTTTGACGAAGGGCAGGATGCGGCTGATGCCCATTTCGACGAAGGAGCCGGCGATGACGACGCCGAAGATGGCGGCCATGACGGCTTCGACCGGCGTGCCTTGCTTGACCATGACCGAGCCGCCGGCGATCAGCGGGCCCACGAAGTTGAAGCTGGTGCCCTGCACGATGAGCAGGCCGGCGCCCAGGGGGCCGAAGCGCTTGCACTGGACGTACGTTGCGATGCCGGAGATGACCAGCGACATGGAAACGATCAGGGTGGTGTCGCGGCTGCTGACGCCCAGCGCCTGGCAGATGAGCAGGCCAGGGGTGACGATGGGGACCAGGATGGCCAGCAGGTGCTGCAGGGCGGCGACGAAGGCGACGGGCGGCGCGGGGCGGTCGTCGGGGCCGTAGACCAGGTCGTGGGGGGCGTCGGCGTCGTCGGGCGCACCGTGGCGGGCGGGTTGGGAGAGGGAGGCGGGTTGCATGGCGGGAGGGCCGGCCGGGGAGGGGGAGGTGAGAAAAGTGCGGGATTTTACCGGGGCCAGCCGGTTGTCAGGTTGCAGGGCCGCCACCGTGGCCTTGAAAAGTTCCCATTGGCCCCCACATCAGTAGGGTTTCCCGGCGCCAGCGCAGGCGCATCGCCCTAGCCGCCGGATATTTGTCCCTAATTTATTTTCCGAGCCACGTAGAACTATGAGCCAAACCGCCACGAATTCCGCGTCCGAAACCCTGGGGTTCCAGGCCGAGGTGAAGCAGCTGCTTCATCTGATGATCCATTCGCTGTACAGCAACAAGGAAATCTTCCTGCGCGAGCTGGTGTCGAACGCGTCGGACGCCTGCGACAAGCTGCGCTTCGAGGCCATCGACCAGCCGGAATTGCTGGAAGGCAACGGCGAACTGGCCATCACGGTCAGCTACGACAAGGCCGCCCGCACGATCACGATTTCTGACAACGGCATCGGCCTGTCGCGCGACGAGGCGGTGGCCAACCTGGGCACGATCGCCCGCTCGGGCACGCGCGAGTTCTTCTCGCAGCTGACCGGCGACAAGCAGAAGGATGCGCAGCTCATCGGCCAGTTCGGCGTGGGCTTTTATTCGTCGTTCATCGTGGCGGACAAGGTGACGGTGGTGAGCCGCCGCGCCGGTTCGACGGAAGCGATCCAGTGGGAATCGGACGGCCAGGGCGAGTTCACGATTGCCGCCGCCGAAAAGGCCGGCCGCGGCACGGACGTGACGCTGCACCTGCGCGCCGACGAGGACGAGCTGCTGAACGGCTGGAAGCTGCGCGAGATCCTGCGCCGCTACTCCGACCACATCTCGCTGCCGATCCGCATGGCCAAGGAAGAGTGGGATCAAGAGAAGGGCGAGCAGGTCAAGACCGACGAACTGGAAACGGTGAACCAGGCGAATGCGCTGTGGGCCCGCAACAAGTCCGAGGTGACGGAAGAGCAGTACCGCGAGTTCTACAAGACGGTTTCGCACGACTATGACGACCCGCTGGCCTGGACGCACAACCGCGTCGAAGGCCGCAGCGAGTACACGCAGCTGCTGTACGTGCCCAAGCACGCGCCCATGGACATGTGGGACCGCGACAGCCGCCACGGCGTGAAGCTGTACGTCAAGCGCGTCTTCATCATGGACGATGCCGATCAACTGCTGCCGTCGTACCTGCGCTTTGTGCGCGGCGTGATCGATTCGGCGGACCTGCCGCTGAACGTGTCGCGCGAAATCCTGCAGGAAAGCCGCGACGTGCGCGCGATCCGTGAGGGCTCGGCCAAGCGCATCCTGTCGCTGCTGGAAGATCTGGCCGAGAACAAGCCGGAAGACTACGCAACGTTCTGGTCGGAGTTCGGCCAGGTGCTGAAGGAAGGCGCGGGCGAAGACGCGGCCAACCTGGAGCGCATTGCCAAGCTGATGCGTTTTGCGTCGACGAACTCGGGCGATCAGGCGCAAACGGTGTCGTTTGCCGACTACGTGTCGCGCATGAAGGAAGGCCAGGACAAGATCTATTACGTCACGGCCGACACGTTCGCCGCGGCCAGCAACAGCCCGCATCTGGAAATCTTCCGCAAGAAGGGCATCGAGGTCCTGCTGCTGTCGGATCGCGTTGACGAGTGGATGCTGTCGTACCTGCGTGAATTCGACGGCAAGCCGCTGGTGTCGGTGGCCAAGGGCGGCCTCGATCTGGCGGAGCTGGCCGACGAGGAAGAAAAGAAGCACCAGGCCGAAGTGGCTGAGGACTTCAAGCCGCTGGTCGAGCGCCTGCAAAAGACGCTGGAAGACCAGGTCAAGGAAGTGCGCGTGACGCTGCGCCTGGTGGATTCGCCGGCGTGCGTGGTCGTGGGCCAGAACGAACTCAGCCCGCACCTGTTGCGCATGCTGAAGGCCGCGGGCCAGGAAGCGCCGAACGTGAAGCCGGTGCTGGAGATCAACCCCGAGCACCCGCTGCTGGCGCGTATCCGTTCGGCTGACGACAGCGAGTTCGATCAGTGGGCGCGTCTGCTGCTGGATCAGGCGCTGCTGGCCGAGGGGGCGCAGATTGCGGACCCGGCGGCGTTCGTGAAGCGCTTGAACGCGTTGCTGTTGAAATAAGCGCGTTGGGGTGAACGAAGGGCGTCCGGGAGGACGCCCTTTTTGTTTGTAGGGGGCTTTGCTTCCCGATCGGTAATTTTTGTGGCCGAGGCGTGCAAAACAGGCTGAAAAATTCCCGATCGGTAATATCAATGCGTTTTTCTTTGAATATTTTGCAAAAACTTCCCGATCGGGAAAAACAAGACCCAAATGCGCTCAAACCTAGCTAAAATTCCCGAACGGTAAAAATGGAGGTGGCGATGGCTTCGAACGTCGACGCGTTTCCCGTGACGGTGCAAACCTCGGCCGAAGTGGGCGAACTGGTAAGAGCCGTCCGGCGGTCCCAGGGGTTGCTGCAAGCGGATCTGGCTGGCCTGTCCGGGACCGGCAATCGCTTCGTGGTGGACCTGGAGCGAGGCAAGCCGACGCTGCAGTTGCAGAAGGTGTTGGATGCGCTGGATCTGCTCGGGCTGGAGGTGCAGATCGCACCCAAGCGCGCGAGGCTGCCATGAGCAACGTAGACGCGCTCGATCTCTACCGGGATGGCCAGAAGGTCGGGCGCCTGTTCGACGAGCAGCCCCTGCGCTTCGCGTATGACGACGCGTGGATCGCGCACCCGGACGCCCGTCCAATCTCGCCGTCGATACCGCTTGTGCAAGGTGATCAATCCACTGAAGCCGTCCACGCCTTCTTCGAGAACCTGCTGCCCGAAGGCCACGTGCGCAAGTTTCTGCAAGCCAGCCGGCATGCGACGACGGTGTTCGGATTGCTGCGCAGCGTCGGCGGCGACACCGCGAGCGGTTTGACGATTTTGCCGCGGGGGGAAGTTCCCCAGCCCGCACAGTATCGACCCGTGACTTGGCCGGAAATCGCGGCGCGTCTGCAGCAAACGGGCGTGCCGGCGTTGGTGGCCGAGAACGTTGAAGGCACGCGGATCTCGCTCGCGGGGGCGCAGGACAAGCTTCTGCTGACGGTCATGCCTGACGGTTCGCCCGCACTGCCGCAGGGTGCGGCCCCCTCCACTCACATCCTCAAGCCGGATATCCGCGGACTGGATGGGGTGTGGGCATCGGCCCTGAACGAGACGCTGGTCAAGCAACTGGCGGCAGCACTTGGGTTGGGCGTTGCGCAAGCCGTTTATCAACCGGAAACGCGCGCGTGTCTGATTCAGCGTTACGACCGCATGCCGGACGGACTGGGCGGTTTACGGCGACTGCATCAGCTGGACCTGTGCCAGTTGGCGGGCAGGCCTTCGAACGTGAAGTACGAATCGGATGGCGGTCCGACGCTGTTGGATTGCCGCAAGTTGCTGGCGGCGACGGGTGTCGGTGGTCCGGACGTAAAGCGATTTTTGCAGTGGATTCTGTTCAACCTGATGGTGGGCAACAACGACAGCCACGCAAAGAATCTCTCCGTGCTTCTGGATGGCGACGGAAAATACGTCCTTGCGCCGTTCTACGACTTGATGTGCACGGCAATTTACCCGGGGTTGAGCGCGCGGTTTGCATTTGCCATTGGCGGGGAAGACAAGCCGGGCGCCATAGGCAAGGAACAACTCGATGCCATGGCGAGCGATCTGGGATTTAACCCGCGCTATGTTGCTGCCGTGGCGCAATCGCTTCTCGGAGCATTGCCGGACGCGCTGGCCCAGGTCAAGGCTCGTTTGTGGGACGAAGCACGGTTGGGAACAGAACGGACGCTTCTGGAGCGGCTGACGCGATGGATCACGACCAACACGCGCAAGCACGCAAAGCGCTGGGGACTGCATCCCTGACGGCGCGCCCAGGTGCCGGGTTCGACATCCGCTGATTAATGACCTGAAGTCAAAAGTGTTTGCCCGCCAGACGCCTTTTTCTGCAAGGATCCGACGGTCATACTGCACGCCTGTCTATCCGATGCGCCGGCCATTTCAGGCCGGGCGCGCCCCAGGAACGTCCTGCCGGCGCCGTCGAACCCAAGGAACTTGCATGAATCCCCAAGAAACCCAGCCGGTTAAGGCCGGCCCGCCGTTGTTGGCGCTTGCCGTCGGTGCCTTTGGCATCGGCGTGACCGAGTTCTCTCCCATGGGCCTGTTGCCCGTCATCGCCGAGGGGGTGAACGTGTCCATCCCCAGCGCGGGCATGCTGGTCAGCGCCTACGCCATCGGCGTCATGATCGGCGCGCCGCTGATGACGCTGGCGTTCTCGCGCTGGTCGCGGCGCAAGGCGCTGATCCTGCTGATGGCGATCTTCACCATCGGCAACATCCTGTCGGCGCTGTCGCCCAACTACACGACGCTGCTGCTGGCCCGCTTGGTGACCAGCCTGAACCACGGCGCGTTCTTCGGCCTGGGCTCGCTGGTGGCCGCCAGCGTGGTGCCGCGCCACAAGCAGGCCAGCGCGGTCGCGACGATGTTCATGGGGCTGACCATCGCCAACGTGGGCGGGGTGCCGGCCGCGACGTGGCTAGGGCAGACGATCGGCTGGCGGATGTCGTTCTTTGCGACGGCGGTGCTGGGCCTGATCGCAATGCTGTCGCTGTGGCTGGCGCTGCCTGCGGGTGAGGCCGGGCGTCGTCCCAACGTGCGTCATGAACTGGCGGTGCTGCGCAGCCCCGCCGTGTTGCTGGCCCTGCTGACGACGGTGCTGGGAGCGGGGGCGATGTTCACGCTGTACACATACATCGCGCCGACGCTGGCCGAGATCACGGGCGCGTCGCCGGCTTTCGTGACGGGCATGCTGGTGCTGATCGGTCTGGGCTTCACGCTGGGCAACGGCGTGGGGGGGCGCATGGCCGACCGCTCGCTCGATGGCACGCTGATTTTCTTTCTGGTGCTGGTGATTGCGGACCTGTTGGCGTTCCCGTGGCTGGCCTCGACGCCGGTCGGCGCGGCGATCGCGCTCTTGATCTTCGGCATCGCGACTTTTGCGGTGGTGCCGCCGCTGCAGATGGGCGTGATGCGCGCCGCGACGGATGCGCCGGGGCTGGCCTCGTCGATGAACGTGGGCGCGTTCAACCTGGGCAACGCGGTGGGCGCGGCGGCCGGGGGCGCGGTGATCTCGGCGGGCATGGGCTACGCGGCGGTGCCGATTGCCGGTGCGCTGATTGCAACGGCTGGCCTGGCGCTGGTGCTGGTGCAGCGCGCCGGGAATGTGCGCCGGCGTAAAGTGGCGATGCAGGGCTGCTGAGGTTATCCATGGCCGGACACTGCTAGTTGAGTTGCCGCCGCTCCAACGGTTGTACGGCCAATCGCAATCCCATTGCCTTCAGGATGGCTGTGAGGCTACTAAGACCGGGATTTCCACTTGGGGAGAGTGTGCGATATAGCTGAGTGGGGTTCAATCGCGCCGTGGATGCCACGGTTTGAACGCCGCCGAAGGCCTGGGTAAGTTGACGCAGCGCGATGAGCAGCTCTGCCTGATCCCCATCTTCCAGAACGCTGTTGATCAGGTCCGCGGCCAGTCCGGGATCATTGCGGTACAGCTCGGCCATCGCCTCGTCGTGTGATCTGCTTTTCATGGTCTTTGTTCCCAGTCTGTGCGATAGCGGACGGCGCACGCAAGATCCGCCGATTGGGTGCTTTTGTCGCCGCCACATAGAAGCAGTACGACCCGGCGTCTCACCAGTGTGTAGTAAAGCCGGTAGCCAGGCCCCATGTCGATGCGCAGTTCCCAGATGCCATCGCGGCAAAAGCGGTGGTCACCGAAATTGCCGAGTTCAATTCGTGCAACTCGCCGTATGACGGCGACCTTGATGCGGTTATCTCGCAGACTGTTCAGCCAATCGAGATAAGGATTCGTATGCCCATCAGGCGCCAGGTAATGTTCAATTTCGACCATGCGAATATTCGTTTATTGACGAATTAAAGTCAAGCCGTATGGGGCGCTGACTCCGTGTTCCTTTATCTCCTCGCAAAGGGGCTGCGAGCTAACGGATGATCCGGCGAACGAAAGGAGCGGCGCAATGGTGGTGCGTGATGGATTCATCACGCCGGCGGCCGAGCACGCGGAAGGGGACGATGTCGTTTGTATCTGGGTGAAGGACGAAACCGGACGTATTGGAATCGGCAAGAAAAAAGGGCGTCCCGCAGGACGCCCCTTCACTCCAAGCCAGGGTTCAAACCCAGGACAAGTCCTCAAGCCTCGATCCGCTCCACCTTCCCAACCAGCAAGATATACGACAGCGCACCCAGCAATGCCAGCGAGGACACATACACGATCGCCGGCGCAAAGCTGTCCTTGGACACCAGCAAGCCGATGACGATGGGCGTGCAGATCGACGACAGGTTGCCGACGAAGTTGAACACGCCGCCGGTCAGGCCCAACAAGCGCACAGGCGCCAGTGTCGAGACCAGCGACCACGTGATCGACGCCAGGCCGTTGCCAAAGAACGCGACGGCCAGGAAGAAGATGACCCAGGGCGTGGAGTCGGTGAAGTTCGCGCCGATCATGGACGTGGAGATCAAGAGGCCCAGGATGATGGGCAGCTTGCGCGCCATGCCGACCGTTGCGCCGCGGCGGATCAGGAAGTCGGATAAGACGCCCGAGCACAGCACGCCGATGAAGGCGGCCAGGAAGGGCACCGACGCCAGGAAGCCGGACTTGATGAAGTCCATGCCGCGGTACTTGACCAGGTACGTGGGGAACCACGTCAGGAAGAACCACAGCGTGGAGGTCAGGCAGAACTGGCCGAGGTACACGCCCCACAGCTTGCGCTTGCTCATGACCAACCCCAGGTCGTTCCAATTGAACGGGGCCTTCTTTTCGCGCACGCGCGTGTCCAGGTCGACGACGCCGCCGCCTTGCTGGATCAATTCGATCTCGGCCGCGTTGGCGCCTTTGAACTGGCGCGGTTCGCGGTAGATCATGAACCACAGCACACCCCAGATGATGCCCAGCAGGCCCGTGCTGACGAACACCATGTGCCAGCCGTAGTGGTGCTGCAACCAGGCCAGCACCGGCGTCAGGAACGCCAAGCCGACGAACTGGCCGGACGTGTAGAAGCCGATGGCGGTGGCGCGTTCGCGTTCCGGGAACCAGGTGGTGACGACGCGGTTGTTGATGGGGTAGGCCGGGGCCTCCAGCGCGCCCACGGCCAGGCGCAGGACGAACAGGATGACGAAGCTGCCGGCAAAGCCCATGAAGAACGTGGCCGCGGACCACAGGATCAGCGCGGCGGCGTACAGCACGCGGGGGGACACGCGGTCCACCAGCCAGCCGCCGGGGATCTGCATGGCGGCGTAGGTCCAGCCGAAGGCGGACAGGATCAGCCCTTCATGCCAGGTGTCCAGGCCGAACTCGTCCTTGAGGGCGGGTGCGGCGATGGACAGATTGCTGCGGTCCAGGTAGTTGATGACGACGGTGATGAACAGCATCACCATGATGATGTAGCGGCTGCGGGTCGGGCGCTGGGCGCTCTGCAGGCCGGTGTGGGCGGCGGTGGACAATGGTGTCTCCTCTCTCTTTTATCGGCTTACCATTCGGCGAAGCTGCCGTCGGCGTGACGCCAGATGGGGTTGCGCCAGCGATGACCCACTGCGGCGCGTTCCTTGACGTATTCCTCGTTCACGTCGATGCCCAGGCCGGGACCTTGCGGGATCGCGACCATGCCGTCCTCGTAGGCAAAGACCTCGCGGTTGCTGACGTAGTCGAGCAGGTCGTTGGCGGCGTTGTAGTGAATGCCCAGGCTCTGTTCCTGGATGAACGCGTTGTAGCAGCCGGCGTCGATCTGCAGGCAGGTGGCCAGCGCGATGGGGCCGAGCGGGCAATGCAGCGCCAGCGCGACGTCGTAGGCTTCGGCCATTGCCGCGATCTTGCGGGTCTCGGTGATGCCGCCGGCGTGCGACGGGTCGGGCTGGATGATGTCGACGTAGCCTTCGGACAGCACGCGCTTGAAGTCCCAGCGCGAGAACAGGCGCTCGCCCAGCGCGATGGGCGTGGACGTCAGCGGCGCCAGTTCCTTCAGCGCTTCGTAGTGTTCGCTCAGCACGGGCTCTTCGATGAACATGAGCTTGAACGGATCAAGTTCCTTCATCAGCACCTTGGCCATGGGCTTGTGGACGCGGCCGTGGAAGTCCACGCCGATGCCCACGTTCGGGCCGACGGCGTCGCGCACGGCGGCAACGTTCTCCAGGCACTTCTCGACCTTGTCGAACGAGTCGATGTACTGCAGTTCTTCGGTGCCGTTCATCTTGACGGCGGTGAAGCCGCGTTCGACGGCGCTCTTGGCGGCCGCCGCGGTATCGGCGGGACGGTCGCCGCCGATCCATGAGTACACGCGGATGCGGTCGCGCACGTTGCCGCCCAGAAGCTGCGAGACGGGTACGCCAAGGTGTTTGCCCTTGATGTCCCACAGCGCCTGGTCGATGCCGGCCAGCGCGCTCATGTGAATGGCGCCGCCGCGGTAGAAGCCGCCGCGGTACAGGACCGTCCAGTGGTCTTCGATGTTGCGGGGATCCTTGCCGATCAGGTAGTCCGACAGTTCCTCGACGGCGGCCGCAACCGAATGCGCGCGGCCTTCGACGACGGGTTCACCCCAGCCGACGATGCCTTCGTCCGTCTCGATCTTCAGGAAGCACCACCGGGGCGGCACGATGTAGGTGGTGAGCTTGGTGATCTTCATGCTTGTGTCTCCTGGGCAGGATAGGCGCGTTGCCAGGCCGCGACGAAAGCGCGCGCGTTCTGGCCGGTTGCTTCGGCCGACAGGCCGGGTTTGTACAAGGCGGAGCCCAGGCCGAAGCCGCTGGCGCCCGCCTGGGCGTAACTGGAAAGGTTGTCGGGCGTGATGCCGCCCACGGGAACCAGGGCGATCGGCGGGCGCATGACGGCGCGCCAGGCCTTGAGCACGGCGGGGCCCAGCTGCTCGGCCGGGAACATCTTCAGCACGTCGGCGCCGGCGGCCAGCGCCGCGAAGGCTTCGGTGGGCGTGGCGACGCCGGGGCAGGACGCCATGCCCAGTTTTTTGGCCTGACGGATCACCGCCGGGTCGCTGTGGGGCATGACGATGAGTTCGCCGCCCGCCTGCTGGATGCGTGCGCAGTCGTCGGGATTGAGAACGGTGCCGGCGCCGATGAGGCAGTCGGTGGGCAGCGCGGCGCGCATGGCGCGGATGCTGTCCAGCGGATCCGGCGAATTGAGCGGCACTTCGATCAGGCGGAAACCTGCGTCGTACAGCGCCTGCCCGACGGGCTCGGCTTCGGCGGGCGTGATGCCGCGCAGGATGGCGATCAGGCCGCAGTGGGCCATGGCGGTTTGGAGACCGGGATGGTTCATCGAAGGTTCCTAGGCGGGGATCGGGGTGGAGGGGATGACGAGGCCGGCGCAGATGGCCAGGTGCCACAGGCCGCGTTCGGTCGCGTTCTGCGCCTGTTCGGGCACGCCCAGGCCGTAGTGCTGCATGGCCAGGGTGTAGCGCTTGCACAGCGCCGGGTCGCCGCACAGCACGATGCGCGGCAATTCGCCCTGCTGGCGCAACATCTCGGCCAGCGCGGCGACTTCATGGCCGATCAGGAGGCCCGACAGATAGTCCGCCTGCGATTCGGGGGCCAGTTCGCCCGTCAGGCCCAGCGCGCGTGTGCTGAAGATGGTGGACATGACGCCCGCGCGGCCCGCTGGCGCACCGGCGATCTTGACGCCGCGCTCGAAGGCAGCCAGGTCAGGGGTGGCGGCGTCAGCCATCGTGCGGCCCAGAATGGTGTGGCCGCGCAGCGCCGCGTAGACCTCGCCGGTCATGAATGTGTCGAAGTGGGTGACGCGGCCGCGGCGCGCGTTGACCCATTTGGAGTGCGTGCCGGGCAGCCCGATGAGCACGCTGTCGGCGTTGACGTTGGCTTCTTCCGCCATCACGCCGAACACCTGGGTTTCTTCCCCGCGCATCACGTTGGGCAGGCCGTGGCGCTGGATGAGGCCGGGCACGATGTGGACGGGCGTGCCGCCCGCGCGGTCCACCACGGTCAGCAGTGTGCCGATGCGTTCCAGGTCGACGGGCACGTCCAGGTAGGCGGCTTCCTTCCAGCCTTGCGCGCTGCCGACCATGCCGCAGGCGATGACGGGCAGGGCGGGCTCGGCGCGCAGCCAGTCGCCGCAAGCCTGTTCAAACGCCAGCTCAAAGCCGGACAGCGTGGTGGTGGCGGCGCCGTCCTGCAGCGGTTGCGGCAGGCGCATGATGCCCCAGGGCAGATGGCGCGTATCGAGCGTGCGGCCCGTGGCATCCAGGCGGTAGGCGCGCAGCGAAGAGGTTCCCCAATCCAGCGCGATAAGAGCCGCACGGGCGGGCGATCCGGTATTCATCAGAGTCTGTCTCGTCTCTGGCCGCGCATCGGGCGCCGTCGCAGCGCCGTTATAGGGCGCGGGACCGGGCGAGGGGGCGCGGACCTTGTTGTCTGAAATCTGCCGTGCGCGCGCGGGAGACGCGCAGCGCACGAATGGCAAAAATTCTAGACCAGCGCTTGAAAAATCTCAAAATATAGAATTAAATCCCACATACAGGGAATTTGAAATGATTTTGAAGCGGCCTTGGACGGGTAGTCGACATGACTTGTTCGCCCCGCGAAGCGCCGTGGATTCCCGCTTTGCTCACATATCCGTGCCGCGGCGCCGGGTATGCTTGCCGATCTGTCCCGCCGCGCCGCAACGCCCTCTTCGCAACATGACCGCCACCACTCTGCCCCCCGAGCCATCCGCCCCGCTGGACCCCGACGCCGCCGCGCCCGCCGGCACGCAGACGCTGATGCGCGGTCTTGCCGTGGTGCAAGCCGTCGCCGATGGCGCACGCGACCTGAAGGAGATCTGCGCGCGCATCGGCGTGGCGCGCAGCACCACGCACCGGCTGGCAAGTTGTCTGGTGCAAGAGCGCTACCTGCGCGCGTTGCCGGGCGTGGGCTACGTGCTGGGCCCCAAGCTGATCGAGCTGGGATTCCAGGCGCGCGAGGCTTTTCCGCTGGCGACGCTGGCACGTCCTTATCTGGACAGCCTGGCCGAACTGACCGGCGACACGATCCACCTGGCGGTGCGCGACAACAACGACGTGCTGTATCTGGAAAAAATCCCGGGCAAGAAGGGATTGGAAATGCGTTCGCGGGTGGGTCACCGCATGCCGCTTGCCGCAACCGGCGTCGGCAAGGCGCTGCTGCTGGACGCCGACGAATCGCAATGGAAATCGCTGCATCGCGTGGGCGCGCCCGTTTCATCCCGCGCGCCGGGCGGGCAGCAGGGATGGGAGGCGTTCCGCGACCGCATGCGCGACTACGCGTCGCAAGGTTACGCGTTCGACCTGGAAGACAACGAGCCCTCGATCCGCTGCGTGGCGGCGCCGGTGCGCGATGCGTCCAGCGGCATCGTGGCCGCGATCAGCGTGTCGAGCACCGTGCCTTATATGTCGCTGGAGCGCATGCGCGAGATGGTGCCGGTAGTGCAGGGCGCGGCGGCGGGGATTTCGGCGGAGATGGGGTGGAAGGTGGAGCGGGGGTGAGGGGGGATCGGCTTGCGGGAAGGTTCTATCTTGGACGAAGCCGCAGACCATCTTGATCACACAGGTAAAAACCGCCGGCGAGCCGATCATAGCGGTAGAAGATGTGCTTGTTGGACGCGACGGGAGTAGTGTCGTTGGCAGAGAGGTCTGCCCCTTCGGCACAAAGTCGTTCCACTTCGTCGGGCCATCGAAATCTGGCTGCGTGGTGAGCTGCCCACCGATCGATCAACGGGCCGAATCCCACCCAATAAAAAAACGGATCTCGCGGCATGCGCGAGGGCTTCTTGTACGCAGGCAGATCCGCGGTCGGCTGAATCGCCTCGAGCCCTTCTTTCATGTATCGGCGGATGAATTCGAAGCGACGTGCCGCAAATAGAACGTGCGAGTCATCGACGGCGTCAAAACCCCCGTTAAGCCACAAGACGCCCCTTTGCTCGTAAACCTTGGCCTTGTTGTTGGGGGGGACAGGAAATCCGAGGTCCAGCTTGGCCCGGCCTGGTGGTTTGAACCGCAAGAAAGCGCGAACACTATGCCATGGCACCGTAACGACGTTGCTCTTCCCATCTATGGTTTGCACGACCTGAGCTTGCCTGTTGTACCGGATGCGCTGTGGCGATCGGGCCAAGGCGCCGAGTGACAAAAGGAAAACGCGTTGAACACCGGATAAAGCAGTGCAAAGAACCAATTTGACGGCTCAGTAATAAAGCTCGCCGCCCCGACCACGCAGTAGAGCGTGTGGAGCATGGAGAACAGATAAGTGTTGTCGAGAAGCTCTTCCTGGCCCAGACGGCTTTCGTTGTATCGCTCATTGAATAAAGTTGAATCGCCAATGTCGTTTCCGAATCTGGCGTCGCCTGGCCACATTGCCAAACTTACGGGCTCCATTTCCGCGTTGTCGCCACGCTTCTTCCAAAGTTCGATGCCTTCCTCGAAACTGAGCGAGGAATTGCTTTTACGGTCCATCAGTTCGTAACCTTGTAGATAATGTCCGGGGCGCTGAAGGCGCAGATTCGATAGATCCGGACGGTATTTCCTGGCACGCGCTAGCGGCAATTGCCCGCCGAAGTCGGAATTTTCGGCTCAAGAGCCATGGGAAATTGATGATGGGGGGCTGATAGGAGTTGGGCTAAAGGAGGCACCCGAGCACCGTTGCAATCGCACAGGTAAAAGCCGCCAGCCAGACGGTCATAGCGATAGAAGAAGTGCTTATTGGAGGCAACAGGCGTGGTGTCGTAAGCAGACAGGTCCGCCCCTTCGGCGCAGAGCCGCTCCACTTCGTCGGGCCATTGGAATTTCGCGGCGTGGCGAGCTGCCCACCGGTCGATCAACGGGCCGAATCCCACCCAATAAAAGAACGGATCTCGCGGCATGCCCGAGGGCTTCTTGTACGCAGGCAGATCCGCGGTCGGCTGAATCGCATCGAGACCTTCTTCCATGTACCGGCGGATGAATTCGAAGCGAAGCGCTGCGGATGGAACACGCATGTCATCGAGGGCATCAAAGCGCCCGTCAAGCCACAAGACGCCGTCTTGCTCGTAGATTTTGGCCTTGTTGTCGGGAGGTGGGGGGAATCCCAATCGGAGGCCGACACGGGCGTGCATTCTTAGCCAGAAAAAAGGTTGTACAGCGCGCCAAGGTACGGAGACCACATTGCCGCTCCCATCTACCGTCTGCACCAACTGCGCTTGGCGATTAAACCGGATGCGGCCGCCTGGGCGAGTCAAAGCGGCCATCGACAAAAAGAAAAACGAACTGAACAAGAGGTACGGGAAGACCAGAGGCCAACGTTCCACATTCGTGATGACGCTAGCTGCCACCGTCACGAGACAGAAGGTGTGCCACATCGACACCATGTATGTGTCGTCGAGGAGCTTGTCCTGACTAAGCTGGCTTTCTATGAACCGCTCGTTGAACAAAGCGCTATCACGAATATCGTTTCCGAATTTGGCGTCGCCTGGCCACATTGCCAAACTTACGGGCTCCATCTCCGCGGTGTCGCCCCGCTTTTTCCAGAGATTGATGCCTTCCTCAAAGCTGAGCGAAGAATTGCTTTTACGGCCCATCAGTTCGTAACCTTGTAGAGGATGTCTGGTTCGCCGAAGGCGCATTGCCGATAGATCCAGTCGGTATTTCGTGCCAAGCGCCAGCGGCTTGTGGCTGGTGAGGTTGAAATTCTCGGCTTGGGCGCTACTGGGAGTTTGTGAAAGTGCGCTGATCGGAATCCGGCGTGTCTGCGCCGGACAACGGCGGCAGCCGGACACCATCGCGATCGCATAAGTAAAGCCCGCCGGCGCGGCGGTCATAGCGATAGAAGATGTTCTTGTTGGAGGCGACAGGTGTGGTGTCGTAGGCAGATAGGTCCGCCCCTTCGGCGCAGAGCCTCTCCACTTCGTCGGGCCATCTGAATTTGGCTGCATGGTGGGCCGCCCACCGGTCGATCAAAGGGCCGAATCCCACCCAATAGAAGAACGGATCTCGCGGCATGCCCGAGGGCTTCTTGTACGCAGGCAGATCACCGTTAGGCTGAATCGCGTCGAGACCTTCTTCCATGTATCGGCGGATGAATTCGAAGCGAAGCGCTGCGGATGGAACACGCATGTCATCGAGGGCATCAAAGCGCCCGTCAAGCCACAAGACGCCGTCTTGCTCGTAGATATTGGCCTTGTTGTCTGGAGGTGGGGGGAATCCCAATCGGAGGCCGACACGGGCGTGCATTCTCAGCCATAAAAAGGGTTGCACATCGCGCCAAGGTACGGAGACCACATTGCCGCTCCCATCGACCGTCTGCACCAATTGCGCTTGGCGATTAAACCGGATTCGGCCGCCCGGGCGAGTCAATGCGGCCATCGACAAAAAGAAAAACGAACTGAACAACAGGTACGGGAAGACCAGATACCATAGCGAGGCATTGGTGATGATATAAGCTGCCACCGACACGAAACAAAAGGTGTGCCACATCGACACCATATACGTGTCATCGAGGAGCTCGTCCTGACGAAGCTGGCTTTCTATGAACCGCTCGTTGAATAAAGCGCTATCGCTAATATCGTTTCCGAATTGGCCATCGCCTGGCCACATGGCCAAATTTACGGGCTCCATCTCCGCGGTGTCGCCACGCTTCTTCCATAGATTGATGCCTTCCTCAAAACTGAGCAAAGAATTGCTTTTACGGCCCATCAGTTCGTAACCTTGAAGAAAATGTTCGGACCTCTGAAGGCGCAGGGTCGTTAGGTCCGGACGGTATTTCGTGCCAAGCGCCAGCGGCATGTGGCTGGCGAGGTGGAATTCTCGGCTTAGGCGCTACTGGGAATTTGTGAGTGTGCGCTGATCGGAATCAGGCGTGTCTGCGCCGGACAACGACGACAGCCGGACACCATCGCGATCGCACAAGTAAAGCCCGCCGCCGCGGCGGTCATAGCGATAGAAGATGTTCCTGTTGGAGGCGACAGGTGTGGTGTCGTAGGCAGACAGGTCCGCCCCTTCGGCGCAGAGCCTCTCGACTTCGTCGGGCCATCTGAATTTGGCTGCATGGTGGGCCGCCCACCGGTCGATCAAGGGACCAAGTCCGACCCAGTAGAAAAACGGGTCTCGCGGCAGACCCGAGGGTTTTTTATACGCAGGGAGATCGGCGGTCGGCTGGATTGCATGAAGACCTTCTTCCATGTACCGGCGTATGAACTCGAATCGCAGCGCGGTACATAGCGTATGCACCTCATCGACGGCATCAAAGCCGCCGCCAAGCCACAAGACGCCGTCTTGCTCGTAGACCTTTGCCTTGTTATCCGGCGGGGGAGGAAAGCCTAATCGAAGTTCGACGCGGGCGGGCACCTTCAGTCGGAAAAACGGTTGTACATCACGCCAGGGTACTGCCACCACGTTTCCCTTCCCATCCATCGTCTGCACCAGCTGCGCTTGACGGTTAAACCGCACGCGGCCGCCCGTTCGCGTGAGGGCTCCGAAAGACAGAAAGAATGGCGAACTGAACAACAGATACGGTATGAACAAGTACCAAAGCGCCGCGTTTGTGATGACATAAGCTGTCACTGTCACAAAGCAAAAAGTGTGCAGCATCGACAGCATATAAGTGTCATCAAGGAGCTCGTCCCGACCGAGTCGGCTTTCAATGAACCGCTCGTTGAACAAAGTTCCCTCACTAATGTCGTCCTTGAATTCCGCATCGCCCGGCCACATTGCCAGATCGACAGGCTCCATCGGCGCTGTATCGCTCCGGTTCTTCCAGATCTCAATGCCCTCCTGGAAGCTGGGCGTCGCTTTTCTCGTGCTGACCATCAGTTTTTTACCGTGAAGGAAACTTCTGGATCACTGAAGGCATTCGGCCAGTAGGTCAGCACGGTATCTCCGATGAGAGTTGCCGTCTCTACAGTGAGATACCCCACGCCGTCGACCAGCTTGACCTTGCTTGGGTCGCCGAATTCTCGTTCTTTGTTCGGATCCCCATAGCCTTGCTCCTTGCCTTGGCTGCTGAAGTTCTTGTATTGAGTAAGCGCATAGGCGCTGGCCTGCGGGAGCCAACCGGGGAGGAGGACTGTTACGGTGCGGACAGGCATGAGAGTGACCAGCACCGGTCCGATGACCGGGATGGTGGCTTTGCCGAGTTTCTCGTTGAACAGCATGTCTGACTCAATGCGGGGTTCCTGGTGAAGGCGCGTGAACTCCAGGCGTTCCTTGCTTGCTGAGTCCCACTGCGGATGATTGCCCCATAGGCAATGTTCTAGCCAGTCGCAAACCTTTTGCTCGGATTTCTGCCCTTCGACGTAGCTTGCCCACAGTGTCCGCAGGACGTCGAAGGCGACCAGTCCAACCCCAACGGGACCGGGTGGGCTGGATGAGAATTTAGTGAGGGCCGCAATCCCAAACATTTCGCCCCATTTTCGGCCAAACAAATAAGCGGCGGCGACTGCCGCTTCGCTAAACTGCATAAGGCTGTCAATGATTATGTATGTGCGAACCTTGCCCCGGGCATCAAGTTGATCGCCACCCGCCTTAAGTGCGCCCGCCAGAGCAGACACGCTCAATGCGCCGATCATCCGACGCTCTGCCAGGGTTGTTGCGACGTTTGAGACACTTGTGCCTAGTCCCTTCGCTCGGATCACGGCTCTTTGCATGGCGACATACTGCATTGCGCTCTGGAAACCATAGCCGCTGGCGACAGTGCCCGCGGCGTTATTACCTACATCCAGAAGCCTGGCGATGACATCTCCGTCGTGCTGGCCAAGCCTCTTGATAGCGGTTGAAAGGTTGACCGCGCTGCCCCACATGCCAAGCGTGCTTGCGCCCAGCTTCAGACCGTGCCAGAGGGAAATCCGCCGCTCCAAACCTCGGACGTGTTCAATTCGTTCCGTCTCCTTGGCGCTCGCCGCATGGGCCTCAAAGAACGGCATCGATTCACTTATGACCGCATTGAGCTTGGTGCGTCGAAACGGCGTCAAACTGAGCTAACCCGGGTTTTCCGGACACTCGTAAAAGTAGACAATACTTGAAGGAGGTGTCCAATGGATAAATCCACT